>NZ_JBWKKU010000019.1:0-141559 GCF_056431445.1 Saccharopolyspora sp. NPDC045941 | reverse complement strand
GCCCCCGCAAAATCGGCCGCATCGTCCAAGCCGCACTCGTCCTCACCCACTACGAACACAGCCAACTCACCTAACCTCTTACTGAGATCACCTCAATGGAAATTGCGGACCAATCGGGGCAAGGCCATCAGCGCCGACGCCGCCGCGGTGGCTGTGGCCAGCACGAACGCGGACCGGGCCGAGGCCAGGTCGAGCAGCGTCCCGGCCAGCGCCGAACCGATCGCGTTGCCGACCCCGAACGAGGTGATCATCCAGGCGTGCGCCTCCGTCAGCGTCCCGTCCGGCGCCATCCGGGCGATGAGCTCGAACGCCGACGCCAGCACCGCGGGCAGTGCGCATCCGCTGAGGAAGGCCAGCGGGAACATCAGCGCGATGCCGGGCGTGAGCACCAGCGGCAGGTAGCCTGCGGCGAGCAACGCCAGCAGCACGAGCAGCCGGCGGTCTTCGCGGTGCGCCGCGCGCACGGCGGTGTACCCGATCCCGCCCGCCAGCGCTCCCGCCGCGTTCAGCGCGATCAGCCAGCCCGCGTGGGCGGAACTTCCCTCAGCCTCGGCGTATCCGGTGATGCCGACGGTGAAAACGCCGATCGTGGCCCCCACGCACACCAGCACCGCGAAGAGCCGGAGCACTCCCGCGCCGCGCAGCGGCCCGGCCCAGTGGCGTTCCACCCGCGTGCCGCGCCACGCCCGGGCCGGGCGGGCGGTCGCGAACCAGGCGGCACCGGAAAAGCCCAGCACCGCGGCGGAAACCAGACCCGCGGCGGGGCCCGCGGCGGCGAACGCGCCGAGCACCACCAGCGGGCCGGTGACGAAGATGAGCTCCTGGGTCGACGCGTCCAGGGAGAACGCGGCCCGGACGTTCCGCTCGCCGGCCACCACGTGCTCCCACAGCACCCGCAGGCACGGTTCGAGCTGCGGCGTCGCCGCGCCGGCGACGACGGCCGCGATCGCGCCGATCGCCGGGCTGCGCACCGGATCCGCGAAGGCCAGCACCAGGAGCGCGGCGGCCGACACCGACGCGCTCACCAACAGCGCCGGGGCCTGGCGCGTCCGGTCGATCAGCCGGCCCATCACCGGCCCGCACACCGCGGCGCTCGCCGCGTAGAGCGCGATCAGGAAGCCCGCCAAGCGGTAGTCGCCGCCGCCGTCGCGAACGGTGAACAGGATCGCCAGCGGCGTCATGCCGGTCGGCAGCCGACCGATCAGCGATGCCGACAGCAGGCGCGGAACATGACGAGAACGCAGCACCGCACCGACCGGAGTCCGGCCGCTGCTCAACGTCCGATCGGCGTTCACAGCGCACCACCGACCGGAATTCCGGGCACGCCGCACGACGAAGCCTCGACCGCCACGCCGCTGGAATCCGGCCCGCCGCTCTCCGGCAGAGGTACCCGCTTCAGCGACGCCCACCGTCCGGCCCTGCGGCCGCATCGGGTCGGTCCGGGCGAAGGCGGTGGAACCGCCCGGGAACGAATACGGTCACCGCGCTCGGCCAGATAGTTCATTCGACCACGTCGTCCTGTTCTCCAGTCACGATCTTCTTGATGTTCTCGTAGCTCGTCGTGCCCGCGTCGAGATAGGCCGAGTGTCCATTGGTCGGCTGGTTCTTGCCCTGGGCGTCGGTGGACAGTTCCGTCGCGCCGTCGAGCTCCCCGGTGCGGAAGAGGCTTCCCACGGCTTCGACGATGTCGTTGTTGAAGTCGGGCTTGCCGTGCAGGGAGACGGTCGCGTCCGCGCTGAGGGTGTAGACCGAGCCGGCGGGCACCTTGAGCTCCGACACGTGGTCCACGACGTGCCCGGGCCGCCGAACAGGACGGTGTCGTCCACGCCGGTCCCCTCGTTCTTCAGCGCCGCCTCCGTGGTCACGGCCCCGTAGGAGTGGCCGAGCGCGGTCAGGTGCGGGTCGTGGTCCCGGGAGGCGTTGATGCCCTGGAAGAAGCGGGCCAGGTCGGCGGCGCCGTCTTTCGCCTGGCCGTTGACGAGCGACTCCGGCATGTTCGGCGAGTCGTATCCGATCCAGGTCACGCCGGCCACCGACTTGCCCTCGTCGTGCAGCCGGGTCATCTCGCCCTGCTTGAGCTCCAGGGTGCCGCCGACCGTCGAGTTCATCCCGGGGACCTGCACCGCGACGTGATCGGCCGTGTCCACGTTTCCCGTGGCGACGGCGGCCTTCGGCCACTCCTCCGACATGTCCAGCAGCAGGAGCTGCCGGTCGCCCTGCGCGAGTTGCTTGTCGATCGCGTGGAGCGCCGCCATCTTCTTCTCCGCGTCGGTGTAGACCCACGGAGTGGAGAACTCGTCGGTGAGGGTGCCGTCGAGCTCCTCCTGCACCGAGGCGCGGAGTGCTGTGAGCCTGGCCCGGTTCGCCTGGTCGCGGAACGCGGCGGGCACTCCGTCGAGGTTCCCGATCCAGGCCGGGTGGTTCTTGAGCACGGCCTTCTTGTCCGCCTCCGACAGCGATTCCCACCACGCGGCGTTCGCGCCGGGCTTGCCGTTGGGCGGTGGCGTGATCGGCAGGTCGCCCGCCTTCGCTCCGGCCTCCGCGGCCTGCATCAGCGTGCCGGCGGGCCGCAACTCGTCGCCTCGGGCGATGCCGAGCACTTTCGCGAGTCCCGCATCGATGATGCCACCGCGCCGCACCAGCTCCCGGACCCGTTCGACCAGTTCCAGCTGCACGGCCCGGCGTTCCGCCTTGACCGCGTCGAGTTCGCCGGCCGGCACGTTCCGCGGCGGATCGGTGTCCTCGACGGCCCCGCTGTCGGCGATGGTGAATCCGTTGGCCCCGGCCAGGTTCTCCGCCTCCACCAGGGATTTCCGCAGCGCCTCGACGGAATCCGCGGCGTCCGCGACCGCCGTCCGGACCGCAGCGACTTCGGCGGTCAGCCGCCGCGCAGAGGCGGCGATCCTGGCGTGAGCGGGAGCCGCCGCGGCCGCGGCCGCCCCTCGCCAGCTCGCCGGCGGCTTGCAGCCGGTGACCTCGTCGTCGAGCGCGATCAACGCGTCGCGGTGCTTGAGCAGCGTCTGCACCGCTTCGTCCAGCGCGCCGGGTTCCCACTTCCGGATGGTGCCGATCGTGATGCTCATCGGAGACCTCCGAAGGCCGAAAGCCGGATCGCGGTGAACTCCTCCGCGACGCTGTTGTCGCCCTTCAGGTATTGGGCGGCGCACGCGTCCAGGTTCTGCCCGTAGTCGCCGACCGCCCGCGCCCACTGCTCGATCTCGGCATTCCAGTCCCCCGCCAGCGCCGCGGCCACCGAGGACGCTGCTGCTCCGGGCAGTGCGCGAGCGATCTGCTCCGGCCCCGTCCGCAACGCGACTCCTCGCGCCTGCTCCGCTGCCGAGTTCGCCTGCCCGGGCGCTTTCCGCAGCTCGTCCGGGTGGATCGTGAACGACATCGCCTGCACCTCCGTCACTTTCGTGGTGGTCGTGCAGGTGGGACGGCGGTGCCGGGTGGTGCCGATCCGTCCGCGTGCGGCCATGTCCGCCGCCGGACAGGCACCGCCTCACAGCCGGTCGAGCTCGGAACCGTCGAGCCAGCCGAGCTTGGCCGCGCGGAAGGCGAGCTGGATGCGGCCGGACACCCCGGCGACCTCGTACAGGTCCGCGATCATCCGGCGCACCGTGCGGGTGGAAACGCTGGAGCGGCGCGCGACCGCCTCGTCCTTGCTGCCGTTGACGACCATCACCAGCAGCTGGTGCTGTGCGGTCGTCAGCGGCCCGATGGCGGGCTCGGGCCCGGCCTCGCCGAGCGGCGCGGCCGCCCGCCAGCACCGGCCGAACAGGTCGGCGGCGGCGGCCACCGCGCCGGGAGTCCGCACCAGCATGCTCCCGCGGTCGTGGTCGGCGATGTCGAGGGCGGTCACCACGTACTCGTGGTCGACGGTGATCGTCCAGACCGGCAGCGTCGGGCTCATCCGGACCTCCACGCCGGCCTGCTGCATCCGCCGCGCGCCTTCGACCAGCGGCGTCAGGTAGTTGATGCTGTCCAGCATGATCACCCGCAGCCGGACGCCGCGTTCGGCCAGCGACACCGCCAGCTGCACGACCGGGCGGTAGTCCGTCGGATCCGGCACGCCGGGAGCCGGCCCGGATGCCGCCAGCACCAGCACGTCCTCGCGCGCGGTCGCCGCGATGCGCTCCAGGCAGCTGAAGGCCGCGGCGGGCCCGCGGCTGAGCTCGACCTCGGGCGAGCCCACGGCGATTCCCCGCGGCTGCAGTGCCGAAAGTTCCTCCACCGTCGCCGCGGCCAGCTCGACGCGTTGCTCCTCGGCGCGCAGCGCCACCCGGGCGCGGGCGAGCAGCGGCCCGAAGGCGATGCTGGGGTGAACCGGGCGGATCGAGCCGGTGCCGTCGTCGTACTCCTCCACCAGCCCGCTCGCCCGGAGCTCGGCGAGCGCGGTGGCCACCTCGTCGGGCGCCAGGCCGAGCCGGGATCCGGCAACTCCGGGCTCGGCAGCGGACCCGGTCAGCAGCAGCCGGTAGACCTGCTCTCCCGGCTCGCTGATGCCCAGGCCCTGCAGCATAAGAATCCCCAGCTGTCGCCCCGCCCCAGAACAAGATCGGGATCATACCGGCAGGCCCGAATCCCCTCGGGGACACCGCCGTTCACCCGTTTGAATGTACTATGTCACCTGTCATAAATTACCGAACGGAAGTTTCTTCGGCGTGCGGGAGGCGCTCGGCATGACCAACGGCCCATCCACCGCGGGCGCCGGGACGGTGGCCGCGTGAGCCCGCGCAGGAGCGACAGCCGCGAGCGGATGCTCACCAGCACCGAGGCGCTGTTGCGGGAGCACGGGGCCACCGCCACCACCATCGACCGGGTCCTCGCGCACAGCGGCGCCCCTCGCGGCTCGGTCTACCACCACTTCCCCGGCGGGCGGACGCAGCTCATCGACGAAGCGGTGACGCTCGCCGGCGAGTCGATCACCGGCTTGATCGAGACCGCCGCGCAGGCCGGCGATCCCGTGGTGGTGATCGACGCCTTCTTCGCGCTGTGGCGCGACCGGATCGTGGCCAGCGACTTCCGGGCCGGCTGCCCGATCGTGGCGGTGGCCGTGGAGACCAACGACGACGCGCCGCAGCTCGCGAGCTCGGCGGGCGCCGTCTTCGCCCGCTGGCAGGAGGCGCTGACTGCCTTGTTCCGCCGGCACGGCCTGCCCGAAGAACGCGGGAAGCGGCTGGCCGCCTTCGTCATCGCCGCCGCCGAAGGCGCGATGGTCATGTGCAAGGCGGAGAGAAGCGCCGCGCCGCTGGAAGCGGCCGCGGTCGAGATCCACGAACTGCTGGCCCGCACCCTGCAGGAGACCACCGGCCGGTCCCGAGGAACGGCCTGATCATCAGCAACGGCAAGGAGCTTCCCGTGTCCACCGCAGACCTCGCCACCATGTCCGGCCTCGAACTGATGCGCTGGGTGCAGTCCGAGCGCACCGACGACATCCCGTCCATCGGCCGGCTGCTCGGCATGCGGTTCGACGAGGTGGAACACGGCCGGATCGTCATCTCGCTGGAAACCCGCCCGGACTTCGCCAACCCGCTGGGCACCGTCCACGGCGGCATCGCGGCGACCCTGCTCGACTCGGCGATGGCCTGCGCGGTGCACACCACGCTCCCGGCCGGCGTCGGCTACACCACCCTCGAACTCAAGGTGAACTACATCCGCGCCGCGCGCACCGACGGACGCACCCTCACCGCCGAGGGCAACGTCATCCACGCCGGCCGCAGCACGGCGACGGCCGAGGGAAAAGTGCTTGACGAGCACGGGAAGCTGATGGCGCACGCCACGACGACCTGCCTGATCCTCCAGCCCGCCGGCTGACCGCCCGGATCGCACGAGTCCGGTGTGGATTCCGCGACCGATCCCCGGACGGAAGGTGAACTGTTCGTGCTCGATTTCGCCGTCCGCGCAGGACGATCCTGACGCTCCGCCACCGGAGTCCGAAGAGGACTCCGCGAAATCCGCCACCAGCGCGGCGAGTGGCGTCCTCGCCTTGACCGCTCTCCCGGCCACCGGCTCCGCGTGTGGGTATTTCTGACTACACCGCAAGGATTCCGGGCGGCCGAATGGTCCAGATCACCACCGCCGGGCGTGACCGAGCGTCGGAATCGTCGGTGGCAGGTGGTATATCTGAACCGAGCGAGGCCGCCGGGGCTGCGAAGCAGCCCAGCGCATCGGCTTTCCCTCCCGCCAACGGAGACTCGGCCGCGGTCGGGCTTCCGCGCTCGCTCCGATCGCAACCTCCGGCACGGTCCCGCCGCCACCACGCGGCCCGAACCCGCGCCCCACCAGCGGGCGCACCGCGAAAGGAAGTTCCGCCATGCCCACCACCGCACCCGAGCCCGGGAACCCGGCGGAGCAGGTACCCGCGCGCCCGTTCCAGGTGGACCTGCGCGGCGTGGTGGACCTGCTCAGCAGGCACATCTACACCAGCCCGCAGGTGTTCCTGCGGGAGCTGCTGCAGAACGGGCGCGACGCGATCGAGGCCCGCCGACGGCTGGACCCGGCGGCCCCCGAGGGGCGGATGCGGATCACGCCCGCCGCCGCGGGCCGGCCCGACTTCACCTTCACCGACAACGGGATCGGGCTGACCGCGGCCGAGGCCACCGACCTGCTCGCCACCGTGGGCCGCTCCTCGAAGCGCGACGAGGTGCTGAACCTGCGCCGGGAGGACTACCTGGGCCAGTTCGGCATCGGCCTGCTCTCCTGCTTTATGGTGTCCGACCACATCACCGTGCTCAGCCGGTCCGCGCGCGGCGGCCGCGCCATCGAATGGGTCGGGCGCGCGGAGGGCACCTTCCACGTCCGCGAGCTGCCCGAGGACCAGACCGACGCGCTGCCGGTCGGCACCACGGTGCGCCTGACCCCGCGCCCGGACGAGGCCGAGATGCTCGCTGCGGCCCGGGTTCGCGCCCTGGCCACCAGGTTCGGCCAGTACCTGCCGCACCCGGTGGAGGTCGCCGCGCCGGACGGCACCCGGGACACCATCACCCGCGCGCCGGTGTTCCTGGACCCGCACGCCCACCCCGAGCAGGTGCTGGAGCTCGGCACCGAGATCGTCGGCGCGAAACCGCTCGCCGCGTTCCCCTTCGAGGCGCCCGGCACGGGTACCCGGGGCGTGGCGTTCGTGCTGCCGTACGCGCCGCCGCCCGGCGGGAACCAGGCGAACCGCGTGTACCTGGGCCGGATGCTGCTGAGCGAGCGGGTGGACGACCTCCTGCCAGACTGGGGTTTCTTCGTGCGGTGCGTGCTGGACACGACCGACCTGAAGCCGACGGCGTCCCGGGAATCGTTCGTGGGCGGCGACGACCTGGAGCACACCCGCACGGAACTGGGCGCCCAGCTGCGCCGGTGGCTGCTCGGCACGGCCCGCACCGACCCGCATCTGTTCGGCCAGGTGATGGGCGTGCACCAGCAGGGCATGAAGGCGCTGGCCGTGCATGACGCCGAACTGGCCCGGATCCTGTTCTCCTGGCTCACGGTCGAGACCAGCGCGGGCACCATGAAGGTCACCGACTACGCCGCCCTCCACCCTCGGGTGCGCTACACCGAGACCGTCGACGAGTTCCGCCAGATCGCGGCCGTGATCCCGGCGGACGCGCCCATCGTGAACGCCGGGTACGCCTTCGACGCCGACCTGCTGCGGCAGCTGGTGGAGCTCACCCCGGGCCTGGCGCTGGAACGGGTCAGCGTCACCGCCGAACTGGACAACCTCAACCCACCGCCGCTGGCGGACCGGGAATCCGTTGTCGCGCTGGAGGATCGCGCCACCGCGGTGCTCGCGGACTCCGGCGCGGAGGCGGCGGTGCGCATGTTCTCGCCGGTGGACCTGCCCGCGCTGTACGTGGCGGATCCGGAGGTGCTGCGGCACATCGAGCGCTCCAAGGCCACCGACGTCGCCCCCACCCTGTGGGCCGGTCTGGTCTCCGACGCGGACGCGTTCATGGCCAAGCACGCGGCGGTGCGGGGCGCGGACGCGACGGCCCGGCTGTGCCTGAACTGGTCCAACCCGCTGGTCCGGCAGCTCGCGGACGTCCGCGACGAGGCGGTGTTCTCCCGCTCGGTGCAACTGGTCTACCTGCAGGCGATGCTCGCCGGCCACCGCCCGCTGTCCGCCCGCGATCGCCGTCTGCTCACGACGACGATGACCGATCTCGTCCACCTGTCCATCGGATTCGAAAGCGACCTGGCATGAGCAGCCCTGTGTCAACCTCAGTCCTCCTCAACCGCACCCCAGGGGACCGTGACGCAAACCAGCCACGAGAAACCACGCAACGGGAGATCGGGCTGAACGCAACCACCACTGTGAATCGCGGAGAGGCGGACCAGTCATGAGCGACGCCGCCAAGACCATCACCGACCTGCTCGACGAGGCCGACCGGACGCCGTACGGCGCGCCGGAGCGCGCGCTGCTCGACCAGGCCATCTCGCTGTCCGAGGAGGCCGGGCACGAGGAACTCGCCTATGCGGCGCGGATGCGCCTGGTGACCTCGGCGAAGATGACCGGCGACACCGACGGCATGCTCGCCGCCTTCGCCTGGTGCCTGGGCAAGTTCGACTCGGACCCGGTCCGGTTCCCCTCGGAGCTCACCGGCGCCGCCGATTCCTGGGACCTGCTCTGGTACTTCAAGTGGATGGCCTCCACCGTGACCGGCAGCCTGCAGTTCTCCTCGGCGCAGCTGGACGCCGTGCTCGCCGACATGGACCGCCGCTACACCGAGGCCGGCGTCGGCCGCTCCGGCGTGGTGCAGTCGCTGTTCTCCTCGTCCGTGGAGACGGGGCGGCTGGAGGACGCCGAGCGGTTCCGCCTGGAACTGGAAGCCCTGCCCAGGGACGAATACTCGCACTGCGAGGCCTGCGCGCGCAGCGAGTTCGCGGACTACCAGCAGACCATCGGCGACGACGCGGCCGCCGTGGCGCTGTTCGACGAGATCCAGGAGCAGCAGCTCAGCTGCGGCGAGGAGCCGGAGGGCAACGAGGCCGATTCGCTGCTGCCGCTGCTGAGGCTCGGCCGCGGCGAGGACGCCGCCGCCGCGCACATGCGCGGCTACCGGGCCGCGCGCGGCAACCCGGACAACATCGCGATGATCGCCCGGCACTGGGTCTTCTGCGCGGTCACGGGCAACGAGGCACGCGGATTGGCGCTGCTGGAGCGGCACATCCGCGACCTGGTGGTGGACCCGATGAACGACCGGCAGAAGTTCGCCGGGTCGTGCGCCGCGGCCGTGCTGCTGGACGCGGTCACCCGGGCCGGCCAGGGTTCGACGCCGGTGCGGCACTCCGACGACCCGGCGCTGGCGCCGCTGCTGGGCGACCACGCCGGCCCGTGGACGGCGGCGGACCTGGCCGCGACGTTCTGGGCGGCGGCCGACCGGCTGGCGGCGGCGTTCGACGCCCGCAACGGCAACGACTTCCACACCCGGCAGGTGGCCCTGTCCCGGGCGCTCGCAGACGAGCGCTACGACGTGCCGCTGGAGTCGAGCACCTACACGCCGGTCGTGGCGGCCGAGGTCACCACGACCGAGCCGGCCACGGCCGAGGACTGGCTGCGGCGGGCCGGTGAGCGCGCCGCGACCGGAGATCACGACGGGGTCATGGACGCCGTCGAGCGCGCTCTCACCGCAGGTGGGCGGGCGGTCGCCGCCGACGCCTACCGCGTCGCGGTGCAGGCCCTGGTCGCGAGGGATCAGCACGAGCAGGCCGCGAACGCGCTCGCCGATCGCGGAAAGGCGCTGCGCGAGCTCGGCCGGGATGACTACGCCGACGTCGAGGACCAGATCGGCCTCGCCCTGTACGGCACCGCGACAGCGGCCGACCTGCCGGCGTTCGACGCCGCGATCGAGGACGCCCGCGCCTGCGCCGGCCGGGACGTCCTGGCCGATCTGCTCGCGACCCGGGCGGACGTGCTCGGCATCGAAGAGCGGGTCGACGAAGCCCTGCGCGACGCGCAGGAAGCGGCGGACCTGCTCGTGCCGGTGGCGGAGCCGACCATCGCAGAGCGGCAGCTGCGCAACCACGCCGTGCTGCACCGCTCGTTCCTGCTGATGATGTCGCAGCGGTTCGAGGAGGCCGTCGGCTCCATCGACGACCTGCTCCGGGACGCCGGG
The DNA here is from genome assembly GCF_056431445.1 of Saccharopolyspora sp. NPDC045941. NCBI lineage: Bacteria > Bacillati > Actinomycetota > Actinomycetes > Pseudonocardiales > Pseudonocardiaceae > Saccharopolyspora > Saccharopolyspora sp. NPDC045941. The sequence goes on along the minus strand of NZ_JBWKKU010000019.1, from coordinate 131,456 downwards.
ATCGGCAGGCAGACCCGCCAGGTCGGGTTGCGGATGAAGGCGCAGGCGCTGGCCACCCGGGGCCTGCTCGACGAGGCCCTGCAGGCGGCCGAGGAGGCGCTGTCCCTGCAGGTGGCCATCGGCGGTGCCCGGCTGGTGCTCAACGCCGCCGGCCTGAGCGCGCAACTGCTTTCGGACCTGGGCCGCGACGCCGAGGCCGCGGCCCGCATGCGGTTCGCGCTGCGGCAGGCCGAATCCGCCGGGATCACCGGCGCCTTCGCCGAGAAGTTCCGGCTCGGGCAGTACCTGACCTGGTCGGACCAGGCCGACGAGGCGATCGAGGTGATCGACGAGGTCTACCGCGGCGAGTCCGAGTCCGGGGCGCCGCCGGTCGCGCTCGGCGAGACCATGCTGGGCCTGGGCGTCGCGGCCCGGCGCGGCGACCAGCCAGGCGTCGCCTACGGCGCGTTCCAGCGGGGGCTCGGGCACGCCGTCGAGGCCGAGCACCTGCCGCTGCAGGTGGGCCTGGCGACGCAGCTGGCGCGGATGCTGGTGCAGTTCCGCGACGACGAGGCCATCGAGGTGATCGACGCCGTGCTGGAGCGGGCGCGCGCAGCCGGGGACGTTCAGTCGGCGCTGCAGATGCTCAACGAGCGCGGGCTGGCCAAGGCGAACCTGGGCGACGAGTCGGCCATCGCGGACTTAGACGCGGTGATCGCCGAGGCGAACGCTGCGGGCGAGGCGTGGCTCGCGGCCGACGCCACCGACTCCAAGGCGCGCGAGCTCGCCGGTGCGGAGCGCCACGACGAGGCGGTCCAGTGCGCCCTGGCGGCGGCGGACGGGTACGCCGCGAGCGGCGACGCGAACGCGGGCGCGAACAGCGAGTTCCTGGCCGCTCAGATCCTGCGCGGCCAGCGCCGCGCGGACGAGTCGCTCGCCTGCTACACCTCGGCCATCGAGCGGGCCGAAGCGCCCGCACTGGTCGAGCGCCTGACCGAACAGCGGGCGGAATACCTCGCGGAACTGGGCCGGAGCGAGTGATCCACCGGTGCCGGGGCGGGCGGCCGTCCCGGCACCACCTCTGTCCACAATGAACGATTGCGGGCCGGAACCGGCCTGCGCCGAACGCGGTCCTGCCCAGCCCGTGAGGCCACCGCCTAGAGGATTGGGTTCATGAGGATCATCTCGTCGATGATGCTGCTGCCCGGCGTCGTGCTGACGGTGCTCTACATCAAGGCAGGCTCGACCGCGACGGCCGCCGGCGATGACGTGGTGTTCGCCTGGCTGAACGCATGGATGGCCGGGCCGATCTTGCTGCTGTTCGCGGTGCCGATGTTGTTCAGCAATGCCCCGATCGGCGTCGACCGGAAGTTCCGGGGGCGCTCCCATCGGCCGGCGACCGTCGAGAGCGTGCGCCGCACCGGCCTGACCGTCGACGACGGCATCCGGCTGTACGACAACCCGGGCGGCGCGCCGATCCGGCTCCACGGGCCGGCGAAGGCGACCCGGCATCGACCATCGACGTGCGAGCCCACCCCACCGCAGCGACGGAGTAGCGGCCGGGTGGGCTCGCCCCGAAGGCGCCCGACGCCAGGCAGGCTGGCGGTTTCGCGCGAAACCGCCAGCAACGCACCGCGAGGGCTCGATCGCGCTCACCACTGGCCCTGAGCGCGGAACCTCGGTGTGCGCCAGCGGTGTTCCAAGAGGAAGCGGAGGTCGTACTCCCGGGGAACGGTCGCGAACTTGCCCGGCTCCGGCACCGCGGGCGCGCGCGGGAGACCGACCACTTCGTCGGGCTACTCGACATTTTGTCGCGGGCGAAGGCGGCTGGGTATGCTCGGGGCCCGCTACCGCACCCCAGGAACCATGACGGCACCACCACCGAACCTCCCCCAGCTGCTCACCGACGCCAAGCGCTGGTTCGACGACGCGCTGCTGAGCAGCATGCAGGCGGCGGGCGAACGCCCGGTGACCGTCGCCCAGGCCGCGGTCTTCGCGAACCTGGACGCGGGCGGGACCTCGATCTCCGAGCTCGCCCGCCGGATCGGCACCACCCGCCAGTCCGTCCACCAGGCGGTGCACGGGCTGATCGGCATGGGCCTGCTGAAGCAGGTCCCCGACCCGACGTCGGCGCGCAGCCGCCTGGTCCGCACCACCCCGGCGGGGGCCCGCGCCCACGAGCGCGCGCTGCGAATGATCGCGACCATCGAAGGCGTCCTGGCCGAACGGATCGGCGCCGACGCGGTCGAAGCGCTGCGCGACGGTCTCGACTGCGACTGGGGCGATCCACCACTGGTCCAGGACCGCTGAGCCGCTGGGCGGTTCTCGTCAGGCCCTTCGGGGGGTAGACCACCGCTTTGATCTCCGCTTGCCGGGCCATCGCCGCCGGCGATGCCGATGCTTCCGCGATCGCCAGGTCGGTCGCCCACGGCCGAGATGAGTCCACTGTGTACTGTTGCGCTCCGGTCAGGATCAGCTCGGCGACGGGCATGGGCGATCTCCTCGCGGGCGTCGAAACCCGGTCAGCTGCGACCTAAGCGAGGACGGCGACGCGAGTCACCCGCCATAGGTGGGCGATCTGCTCTCGTGAGCGCTGACGCCGGTTCTTACCGGAACCGGCACTCACGACGAACGCCCGCACCTGCGCAGGTGCGGGCGTTCGTCGGACCGGATCAGAGGTTCTTCTGGATCAGCTCGACGTACCGGTCGATCATGTGGTCGCGGATCCCGTCGGCGGCGGGCGCGAACGCGTCGCCGGTGAACCCCTTGACCTTGTCGGTCAACCCGGCGGTGAAGGTGATCTTCTCGTGCAGCTTCCCGCGGCTGTCGAAGTACCGGACGTCCTCGACGTGGTGGAACACCGGCTCCGGCGGGAGCTGCGGGACGACGTCGTTGTTGTTGACGAACCGGAACACCCGCTCGGCGAGCGCCTGGTTGTACGGAGTGGCCAGCAGGCGATCGCAGGTGCGCGGCTGCCCGAAGGTGTAAACACCGTCCGGGAGCAGCTGCGGGTCTTCGAAGAAGATCCGGGCGGAGGCGAGCATGGCCAGCGCGCCACCCAGGCTGTGCCCGGTGAACCACAGGCTCTGGTCGTTGTCCCGGATCCGCTGCACCGCGCCCCGCACCTGCGGGTAGATCGAGTCCAGCGCGCGGCTGAAGCCCAGGTGCACCAGCCCCTTGCCGGCGGGACCGGGCTCGGCCAGCGTGTCGGTGTCGGTCAGCCAGTCCTTGATCTTCTTGGGCTCGGTGCCCCGGAAGGCGACGACGACCATCCTGTCGCTGCCCGCCGCGAAGGCCTGCGTGTCCTCGATGGGGAACGACCCGTCGAGTTCCGCGTGGAAGTACTCGCACCGGTCGAAGCCCCACTCCCGCGTGGTCTCCCGGATCGTCGCCTCGTCGTCGTAGGCGAGCTTCGCCGCCTTGGCCAGCCAGTACGCGTGCTGCAGCCGGTAGCCGGTCACCGCGTGGTCGAATTCGAGCACCGTCATCGTTGGCCTCCATGAGAAGTCGCAGGTCTCGCCGGGTCGGCGCCGGGGCGCCAAGCGCGACTATGGCAAGGGATGGCGGGCTCATGTGCCTGGTCACTGGAAGGGATGGCCCCTGTGGCCCGGTTCAGCGACACGTCCGGAAAAGCCCGAAAGTACGACGCGTTCGAGGCCCGGGCTTGCACTCAATCCGGGTTGAGCCAGCATGCTGCCTCCGCCGCCCAACCGGCCCGAAGATGTGCCGGTGGCATCGGTTCTTCCAGCAGGAGAAGGGAAAACATGCACGCGCAGTCTTCGCCGCCGAAGGTCGCCGCGCCCGCTGTGGTGCTCACGGTGGCCTGCGCCGGCTCGTTCGTGGTCGTCCTCGACGCCACGATCGTGTCCGTCGCGCTGCCCGCCATTCGCGCGGAACTGGCGTTCGGTCCGGCCGCGCTGTCCTGGGTGGTCAACGCCTACACGCTGGTCTTCGCCGGATTCCTGCTGCTCGGCGGGCGGTTGGCGGATCTCTTCGGGCAGCGCGCGATGTTCGTGCTGGGCATGGGCCTGTTCACGGCCGCCCGGCTGGCCGGCGAGCTGGCCGGGTCGGCCGAGCAACTGCTCGTCGCGCGGGCGGCGCAGGGCCTCGGCGGGGCGCTGCTGATGCCGGTGACGCTGTCCCTGCTGACGACGACCTTCACCGAGCCCGGCAGGCGGGCCCGCGCGCTGGGCACCTGGAGCGCCGTGGGCGCGGTCGGGGCCGCGTCGGGCCCGGTCATCGGCGGCGTGCTGACGCAGTGGGCCGGGTGGCGGTGGGTGTTCTTCGTCAGCGTCCCGGTCGGCGTGCTGGCCGTCGCGGCCGCCGTCGCGGTGCTGCAGGGCCGGTCGGCCACCGGAGCCCGAACCCGGCTCGACGTGATCGGCGCGGTGCTGGCGACGGCGGGCTTGGGAGCGCTGGTGTACGCGATGATGCGGCCCTCCGTCCAGGATGCCCTGCCGCCGCTGTTCGGCGGACTCGCACTGCTCGGGATTTTCCTGCTGCACCAGGCGAAGTGGGCGACGGATCCGCTGCTGCCGCTGGAGGTGTTCCGGCTGCATTCGGTCAGCAGCGGGAACCTGGTGATGTTCTTGCTGGGCCTGGGATTCTTCGCCAGTCCCGTGCTGCTGTCGCTGTACTTGCAGGACGTGCACGGCTATTCGCCGCTGCAAGCAGGCTTGGCCTACCTGCCGATCGGATTCGCGATGTTCTGCGGCGCGCAAACCGCCGGAGCACTATCGGTGTGGCTGGGCGTCCGCCGTGCGGCCGTGCTGTGCTGCCTGCTCGGCGGCGCCGGTTTCGCCGGGGTGGCGGCGCTGATCGGCGTGCACGCCTCATATCTCTCGTCGGTGCTGCTGCCGGGGATCCTGCTGGTGTTCGGGACCGCCGCCGCGTTCACCCCGATCACCATCTCCGCCACCGGCGGCGTGCCGCCCCGCCACAACGGCCTCGCGGCCGGGCTCCTCAACACCGTCTGGCAGACCAGCGGCGCGATCGGGCTGGCGGTGCTGACGGCCGCCATCGCGTGGGAACCGGGTGCGGAAGCGCTCGCGCACGGCTACGCGGTCGCGTTCACCGCCTCCGCCGCCTGCCTGGCGGTCGCGGCGGGCGTCGCGGCGCTGACCATGCCGCGCCGCTGATCACGGCAGGTCGACGGCGGCGCGGAACCCCGGGCACCGGTCGGGGCCGGACTCGTGCCGGCAGCCGAGCAGGTGGTCCAGGTACGCCCGCGCCGCTTCCAGCGCCGCCTGCTGCCGCTCGATCTCCGCGATCCGGGCGGGAACGGTGTCCTGCCAACCGGATTCCGCGTCGAGCATGGCCGCGATCTCGTCGATGCCCATCAGCCCGGTCGTGCGCCACAGCTTGATCAGCGCGATCCGGTAGAGCTGATCGGCGTCGTAGCAGCGCTGCCCGCCCCGCCGCTGCGGGCTGATCAGGCCGCGACGTTCCCAGTAGTGCAGCGTCGAGATAGCCAGCTCGAAGTGGTCGGCGACCACGCGGATCGGGGTCAGGGCGCTCACTGCGCCGATCCTATCCGGCACCGAACGAAACCCACCCCGGTCGCAAAGCCACACGTCGATGAGGTGTCGCATGCGCCGCAGGCGCATAGCCCACCTACGACACCTGCACCGCCGCGGGTTCTCAGAGGTTTCCTGGCGAGGACGGCCCCTCCGCCGTGTATCGGACATACATCAGGAGGGGCACCCACAGACCAGGAAGCCTCTGAGGTTCCGCCACCCGCACCGCCACGCAAAACGAGGTCGGAAAACCTCATTGAAACTGCGGACAACGAATGTCCACTTCGGACTACGGCTAGAACGGGGCTTCCCGGCCGAGCAGGTCCTTGAGCGCGTCGTCGATGAACGCGGTGTCCACCGGGTTGAGGCCGCCGCCGGCGAAGTGCCCCCAGGCACCGGGGATGACCCGCAGCTCCGCCCCGGGGATGCGGGCCTGCTCCCATTCGTTGTCCTCCGGCGGGAAGTACAGGTCCTGCTCGCCGGGCATGATGATCGTCGTCGCCCGGATGCCGGCGAGCGCGTCCTCGACACCGGCGTATCCGGGGGTGCCGCCGAGGTCGGCGTGCTGCCAGGTCCACAACATGGTCAGCAGGTTGTTCGCGTCCCGCTTGAGGAACAGGCCTTCCCAGAACCCGACCAGGAAGTCCTCCAGCGAGCCGTAGCCCAGCGGCTCCCGCAGGTAGATCTGCTCGCGGTAGAACTGCTGGCAGAAACCCCATCCCGCGTAGACCCGGGCCATCGCCCGCAGCCCGGTCACCGGCTGCTCCCGGTACCAGCCGTGGTGCCACTGCGCGTCCGCGGTGAGCGCGGCCTTGACGCCTTCGAGGAACACGAAGTTGTGCCGGCTGGTCTTCGCGGAGCCGCAGAACGGCAGGATGCGCCGCACCATCTCCGGGTAGCTCAGCGCCCACTGGTAGGTCTGGCCGGCGCCCATGGACCACCCGGTGACCAGCTCCAGCCGTTCGATGCCGAACCGCTCGGTCACCAGGCGGTGCTGGAGGCGGACGTTGTCGTGCATCGTCACCTCCGGGAACCGCGCCCGGTCGTGCGGTTCAGGGGTGTTGCTGGGCGATGACGACAGGCCGTTGCCCAGCATGTTCGGGATGATCACGAAGTACCGCGACGGGTCGAGGGCCATGCCTTCGCCGATGAGCCATTCGTTGTCGTAGTGCTGCCCCGAGTACCAGGTCGGGTAGACGATCGCGTTGTCCTTGGCGGCGTTGAGCTCGCCGTAGGTCTTGTACGCCAGCTTCGCGTCGCGCAGCGTGGCACCGCGCTGCAGCCGGACGTCGCCGAGGTCGAACACTTCGTAGTCCATCGCGGCCTCCTCGCCACCCAGGTGGGCCCCGCCGGGCGGTTCGAGCGGGCACGGAGGTCGTCCGGCGGGCTGCCCACCAATGTAAGGTCCGCTCGCCGGAGACGTCCGGCCACGCACGATCCGCGACCTCTGTGCATCCCCCAGAAGGGCGGCAGCGGCCGACGCGCCATCCGGCCTGCCACGCTGCCGCGCGAACTTCGCGAAGGATGCCGGTTCGTGACCGGAATCGACGAAGCCCTGCAGCTCTACCCGGAGCTGGCGGTCCTGCTCGGGCTGTCCCTGTGGTCCTTCTGGAGCCTGACCGGCGCGGCCGGGCGCCGGGAGTGGCTGTTCGGGGTGCTGAACTGGCCGGAGCACAGCGACGCGCTGTGGATCGCCGATCGCCACGAGGCCCTCGCGGTCCGGCTGCTCGTCGACTCGCCGGACCGGCGCGGTGGGGTCGTCTGGCGGCATTCGGGCACGTTGGCCGCCACCGTCGAGGCCCTGCGCAGCCTCCCGGCGCCCGGCGAGCCCGGCGCCCCGCACCGGGTCCTCCAGTCCGGGCCGTTCTGGCCGTCGCTCGACCTCCGCTGACCCCGCGCCGCGGTCATCGCACCCGCGGCCGCGCGGAGTCGAACGCCTGCCTGGCCCGGTCGCGGCGTTCCAGGTCGGCGAAGAACCGGACCATGCCGGCCTGCCCGCGCAGGCTGGCGGCCAGCTCGCGCCGGTCGCACTCCTCGGTCGGCCGGCCCGCGAGGACGTCCCGGGTGGCCCGGTCCAGCTCGTCCGCCAGCCGCTCCAGCAGGGCCGCCCGTTCGGCGTGGTCGTGGGTGATAGCGCAGCGCCGCAGCAGATCCCGCATGGGCACTGCGGTTGTCCGCGGATACATCGAGAAGGGCACGTCCGCTGCTGTCATGCGCTCTCTCCCTGATGTTCGGTGTCAGGCCGAGTACTACCGCATCAGCCATGCCCGGGCAGCGCGCCCGCAGCCCGCCACCGGTGCTCCGGAGGCACCCGCAGAACGCATTCCCCCAGCGTGCCAAGGTCCAGCCACCCGACCGAGCGGACTTTGCCCAACGGCACACGACGAACTCGGATCCCGGTGGGGACGTCTCCCGGAACCGCCGTGCGAGGGTTCCGCAGATCCAGCCGCGAGTGCCGGCGGAATCCGGGGAGCGGGCACGTCACGAATCACCGGGAGCGGGCGCCCGGACCGGGAGCGCGCGGAAGACGTGCTTCGGCACGGCATTCCTGGCGGGAGCCCTGCTGCTGTCGGACTGCTCGCTCTTCCAGACCGCCGACCGTGCCTGTCGACGACGCTAAGAACGCCGCCGCCGACCGGCACGGGTTCGCGAGCTGCGGCAGCGCCATCGACTGGCGGTACTGACCCTGCCGATCGCGCGCCCTGGGGTGCGTGCGATCGGAGGTCGATCACGATGAGGAACGGTCGGTGAATTACGGGGAAATTGGTCGGTAAGTGAGACCGGCCGCCGCCGCGGGCTCACTACGTTGACGATCTCGGTTCGTTGCTCGTGCCTGCGGAGGCGGTCGTGGACGGATTTCCCTGGGAGCTGGCGCTCGCGATCGTCGGTGCGCTGGTTCCCATCATGGCCTTCCTGTGGGAATTCGCGTTCGTCGGCCGCAAGCGGCTCGGCTACCGGGTGCAGATGGACACCACGCCCACCGATGTCAGCGCCCTCTACGCGGGCGCGTGGCGGCGGCTGGAGCGGGCCGACGGCGGGCGGTTGGTCGACCCGTCGTTCGTCTTGCTGCGCATCGAGAACACCGGCACCACCAACATCGCCGAGGGCGACTACGGCTTCCCCGAGGACACCTCCGTGGGCATCCGCGTCAGGTTCCCCGGCCGCCGGGTCGCCGGCGTCGTCGTCACCGAGCTCAGCGACCCGTCGCTGGCGACGTACTTCGACGCCAAGGCGCCGGGGCTGGGCATGTCGGACGTCGAGGAGGCCGACCGGACGGTCGGGCTCGTCGAGCTGCCCAAGGTCAAGCTGAACAGCTCCGCGCACTACAAGGTCCTGGTCGTCCTGGAACGCGCGGGGGACGACGACGGCGGGATCCCGGAACCCGAGGTCGTCGGCACCATCAGCGGAGGTGTGGGCAGCGGGAAGGTGCACGAGACCAAGAGCCAGACCGGCACGCCCCGCTGGGTGGTGGCGCTGGTGTGCTTCCTGCTGATGGTCAGCCTCGTCGAGCCGTTCATCATCGACCTCACCAAGAACGAGGCCCGGCTGGACTGCGCCGCCGGGGATCTCACCATCACGGGCTCCACGGCCTTCGAACCCGTGCTGCGGGAAGCCGCCGCCGAGTACGCGAAGTCCTGCCCGGGGGCCAACTTCAAGTGGGAGATGCGCAGCAGCGCCCAGGGCCTCGAGCTGCTCAACAGCACGCGATCGCCCGAGGTGCTGGCGTTCTCCGACGGTCCCAAGGGCGACCGGCTGCCGGAGCTGCTGCCGCAACCCGTGGCGTTCCTGCTGTTCACGATCGTCATCAACCCGGATGCCGGCGTCCAGGACCTCAAGCCGGAGCAGATCCGGGACGTCTTCAGCGGCCGGGTTGCGAATTGGCGGGCCGTGGGCGGCAACGACGTGCCGGTGCGCATCGTCGACCGGGAAGCCCTCTCGGGCACCCGCGCCACCTTGGAGGAGCGGCTCCTCGGCGGGGACGTGGAGCCCGGCGAGAACTCCGACGACTGCGTGGAGCCCAGGAACGAGAGGCTGCGCGGCAGCGTCCTCCGCTGCCGTCGCACCGAGACCCGCAGCCTGCTGGACACCGTGGCCAACACCCCCGGAGCCATCGGCTACAGCGAGCTCCGGGCCGCCGAGAACCGCCGAGCGGAGCTGCGCGAGGTCCGCATCGACGGCCACGAAGCCAGCCTGGAAGCGGCCGACCACGGCGCCTATCCGTTCTGGCAGACGGAATACGCCTACACCTTCGGCGAACCCGCGCCGACCTCCCTGGCCGCCAGCTTCCGGCGCTACCTGACGAACCAGGTGGGCAGCGACATCATCCGCTCCTACGGCAACCGCCCGTGCGCGGAACTGGCGAACCCGGTGCGGTGCCGCCCCGAGTGACCGCCCAGGTCAGCCCAACGACCAGTCCGCGTCACCGTCGCTGACGGACGCCGCACACGCATGAGCCTTCCCATCACGTCGGCCGGCAACGCGCGACCGCCGGTAGGTACTTCGCCGCCGACGCAGCAGGAACCGCCGATCAGGCCAAGACCGCACCACCGAACGAAAGTCACCTTCGCGGCGCAAGCGCCGCCGGAACTCCGAGAGCGAGCCCACCGATCGCAGGCCCTCGCCGATCTTGGTGCACCGATGCCGCCGATCGGGCGTTTCTCCCGCGGATTCACAACCATCGGATGACGCGGAAGCGAAGTGTGAAATGTGTTAAGTATTAATGAAATCACTTCGCGAAAGCGCGCCCCGGGGGGCCTATCGCGGAATTCCGCTCCTGGACCGAGCGTGTTCGCGATTTTCACAGGCGACGAAATTCACGCTTATCATCGCGATTTCGTGCTCATATGAGCAATTGCGGCGGACGGGGTACGAACTCTTGCTCCGTTCGCCCATGGTCCATTGTGGACCATCACACAGATGCCGCATTGCGTTCGCGCTTCCGGGATCGTCCAGGACTTCACCGAACCGCCCTGCCCGGCATCCGACGTGGGAATACCGGGCGGGCGATCCGCGCGAACCGAACTCGGAACATGGCTCCCGGCTACTACTGAACGGCCCACCTCGTCACCCCCGGATGGCCGATCAGCCGCACCCCGGAAACCACTCCTCCCGCCGAAACCGGAAAGGTTGCGGTGTTTTCCCGCATATCGATCTTCGTGGTTTTCCGCACAGTTTCGTGGTTTCCTGGCGGAACGGCGCTATGAGTTGATGGGCGAAGGGGCATGCTAGGGGAGCAGATGCCGAATAGCGATTACTGGGGCGGATCATCGAGGCGCGGCGCGGAGCACACCGCTGACGTTGAGCAGTTCCACGCACCGCCCTGCCTGCTGACCGGACGGCGGCGTGCCCGGCCGGGCGCAGCGCACGGTCGCGGTGACGTCCTCGTCGGCCGGGATCTCGATCGGCGTCACCCAGTGGTAGTCCTGGTTCCGGAAGGTCTCCAGCGCGATCGTGGTGATCGTCCGGTCGCCGAAGCGGATGGTGAGCAGGCCCTCGTCGCCCTGGTAGTTGGCCAACACGAGGTCGGTCACGAAGAAGACCTTGCCGTCCGGTACCTGCGCGGAACGCGAGAGGTTGGCGCCGGGGTTGGTGACCACCTCGATGGTCATCGAATGCTGCCCGCCGTTGCCCGGCGGAACTCCCGGAACGTCCGGCGGCGGGGGCGGGGGCGGCGGTTGCTGCCCGGCGTCCGGGGGCTTGGGCGGTTCGGCGGGTGGCGGCGGCACGAGTTCGCCGTTCTGCGCCATCTGCTTCGCCTCCTCCCTGGCGGCCTCCCGCGCCGCGCTCAGCAGCGCCGGGCCCACCATGAAGAGCCAGGCCAGCAGCAGGGCCAGCAACAGCGCCAGCAGGGCGAGCAGCCACCGGGGCAGCAGCGGGAGCTGGACCAGCTCGCCGTCCAGCTCCTCCGGCTGCGGCGGCTCCCCCTCCAGCACCTCCGCTTCGGTGGCGGCCGTGATCAGGAACCGGTGGCTGGTCGGCTTGCCGAACCAGATGAGTCCGCTCGACCGCGCGCGCAGCCGGACCTCGGTCCGCTCACCGGGTTCGAGCGCGGGGCGGCCCGACTCGAACCGGAAGTTCAGCTGCTCGGCCGGATCGGTCGCCGACAGCGGTATCGCCGCGGGCGTGTTGCCCCGGTTGTGCAGTTCCACCTCGTACCGGCCGGTCCGCCAGGCGCGGCGCCGCTGCGGGACGAGCGCGGCCTTGAGCCGGTGGAACGGGGTGATGATCACCGTCGTCTCGGGCACGGTCACCAGGTCGGGCCGCTCCACGGGCACGACCCGCACGGCCAGCGGCACCTCGCCGGCCCGCACCTCCGGCGACCGGGGCGGGCGCAGGTGCAGGGTCACCACGTCCTGGGTTCCCGGGTAGAGCGACAGCCGGGTCGGTTCCACCGTCGTCCAGGCGGCGCATTCGCCGACCACCTCGAACTCGTACGCCTCGACGATCTCGGTGTCGTTGCGCACGGTGAGGGTCGTGGTCGCCTCCCCGCCCGGATTCACCACCACCGTGGCGCTTTCAAGTTCGGCAAAAGGGCTCACCTCCGAAAAGCTAGGCGGCCCGAGCGGTTTCGAGCAGGGCGGTGAGGGCAGCGCGGGGGCAAGGCGGCTGCCCGCGGCAACGGCGCCGCGCTGCCCTCGCGAGCGGCGATCCCGCGCCGCAGGCCTGAGATCCGGCACCACCCGAAGTTCGCCCGGCGGCGGGCATCGAGCAGGTCTCACCGAGAACACGCAGCGACAGGACCCGGTTCTAGGGAGAGGACACGATGACGAGAGTCCCGGTGGCGGTCTACGCAGGGGATCCCATTCTGGAGTTCGGCGTCACCCAGCAGTTGCGCCCGCGCCCCGAGGTGGAAGTGCTGAAACCGAGCGAAGAAGCCCGGGCCGAGGTGTCGCTGGTCGTGATCGACCGGCTGGACGACGCGGCCGGGCAGCTGCTCCGCCGGCTGCAGCGGACGTCGTCGGTGCGCACCGGCCTCATCGTCAGCGAGTTCGAGCAGGACGCGCTGCAAACCACCATCGAATGCGGGGTGGCGGCCGTCCTGCGCCGCCGCGAAGCGGACCAGGACCGCATGGTCGGGCTGATCACGGCGCTGGTCCGCGGCGAGGGCATGCTGCCCGGCGACATGCTCGGCCGGCTGCTCGACCACGTCGGGAAGCTCCAGCGCAGCGCCGCCGCCGCGGTCCGGCCGATCCTGTCGACGCTGAACACGCGCGAAGTGGAAGTTCTCCGCCTGATCGCCGACGGCTTCGACACCAGGGAGATCGCCGTCAAGATGTCCTACTCCGAGCGCACCGTGAAGAACATCCTCCAGGAGGTCACCACGCGCCTGCAGCTGCGCAACCGGGCGCACGCCGTCGGCTACGTCATGCGGCACGGCCTGATCTGACCCGCCGCCCGCCGGGCGTTGCCCGAAAGTGCCGGAGCCCTGCCCGCTCGCCTGCCTGTCGGGATCTGGGAGCGAGACCGGGTGCCGGGACAGGATGCCCGGGTATCGGTCGCCTGGGGTGGAGGTCAATCGTGATCGGCAGCGTGCCAGGATTCCGGCGCGGCTCAACGCGTTTCGGGATCGCCCTGGTCGGCGTCGTGCTGTTGCTGGACGGACTGATCAGCGTTCCGACCACTGCGGCGCAGGCGCCGCCCCGGCCGGCCGCCGAGCAGCCGCCGGCCCGCATCGCCTACTCGGGCACCGAGCACCGCAGCCTGGGCGTCACCACCACCGGGCTGCCCGGGCAGACGTCGACGCAGCCGCTGCTGGCCGAATCGCCGCAGCACTTCGACCGGGACGTGTCCTCGCGCGGCGGGCTGCTGGTGTTCACCAGCCTGCGCGACGAGTCCAAGCCGCAGGTGTACCTGCGGGGCGCCGACGGCGAGGTGCGGCGGCTCACCCGGGGCCGCGATGCCGCGAATCCGCAGCTCTCGCCGGATCTGCAGTGGGTGGCGTTCGACTCGGCCGAGACGTCGGGGCAGCAGACGCAGCGCGACATCTGGCTGGTGCGCGTCGACGGCACCGATGCCCACCGGCTCGCCGAGACCGCCGACAACGACACGCATCCCACCTTCTCGCCGGACGGCTCCCGCATCGCCTACGCCTGCGATGCCGGCGGCCGGTGGCAGATCTACGACCAGGCCGCCGGCGGGGGCTCCCTGCGGCGGCTGACCGACGAGCCGTCCGGCGGCGCGTTTCAGCCCTCGTGGAACCCGGTCGACGACGCCGGGCACCGGGACCGGATCGCCTACACCTTCGACTCCGACGGCAACATCGGCGGCGCCTCCGATCAGAGCGTGCGCGTGCTCCGCGGCACCGGCACCGGCACGCCGCTGCTGCAAGACGGCTGGCAGAGCCGGGAGCCCAGCTGGCTGCCGAACGGCGACGGATTGCTGTTCGTCAGCCCCAACCTCCAGCGGGTCGGGGGCGGCAACGCCGCCGCGGCCGACGGCATCGACCGGGTCTACCGGGCCGACACCACGACGCTGCCCGCGCCCGCGCCCCGGCAGATGCTGGAGGAGGACCGGCTGGTCGACTCCCCCACCTGGCTCACCAACGGGATCACCGGGCGCCTCGTGGTGGCCCGCACGACCGCGGAGCTCCGGAACACCGCGATGCTGCAGGACATCCGGCAGGACGGGTCGGATCCGCGAAGCCTGGGGGTCGACGTGCTCACCGAGGACCCCAAGGCGCTGGCCGACTCCAGCAAGCTCTTCGAACCCGACCCGGGCTTCGACCCGTGGACGCAGCGGCAGAGCTATTCCCCGGACGGCAGCAAGATCGCGGTCAGCCGGTTCGAGACGGTCGGCGGGCAGCGCGTCCAGCGGATCTGGATCGTCGGCTCCGACGGTTCCGATCCCCGGCTGCTGCCCATCGCCGACCGCAAGTCGGGCGACTGGGAGACCGACGCCGCGTGGTCGCCGGACGGCACGAAGATGGCCGTGGCCCGCAGGTCGCCCGGGGCGATGGAAGAAGGGCGGGGCCGGAGCCGGATCGTCGTCGTGGACGTCGCCACCGGCGAGGTCACCGGGCGCCTGCAGGGCGCGAACGCGGAAGAGGACGACACCCAGCCCGCGTTCTCGCCGGACGGCACGAAGTTCGCGTTCAGCCGCGGCAGGGTCGCCGACACGGACAGGCGGGAGAACCACATCTGGATCGCCCGCGCCGAAGGCCTCGACCGGCAACGCGACCTGAGCGAGCTCGTCTGCCTGTGCGACGTGGTCGACGACAGCCCGGCGTTCTCTCCGGACGGGCGCAGCATCGTGTTCAACCGCGAGCCCGACGGGTTGTACCGGATGTACCTGGCCGACGACCGCTGCGAGGTGCTGCTGCCGAAGGGGCTGTCGAGCTGCGCGGACCGGCCCGACGGCGGGGACACCGGGCCGTTCCAGCCCCGGGACGCAAGCCTGTCGCCGGACGGCGAGCAGATCGTGGTGTCCAAGCGCCCGGTCAAGGACTTCAACCCGCCGGAGTACCTGGCGGTCCTGGACGCGGCGAAGGGGCGGCTGGACCCGATCACCAGTCGGCTCCCCGGGCGGCAGAAGGAACCGACCTGGCAGGCGACCATCGACCTGGCGCTGACCGCTCCCCCGTCGTCGGCCACCGTCGAGGTCGGGTCGTCGGTGCCGGTCACGGCCACCGTGCGCAACAACGGCCCGGCCTCCTCACCGGGCACGAAGGTGACCCTCGACGTGCCGGACGGGCTGCGGCTGCAACGGCTCCGGGCGCAAGGGGCCAGCTGCGACGCCGAGCAGGCGCGATGTGATCTCGACGTGGTGCAGCCGGGGAAGTCCATCCAGGTCACCGCGGAACTCGTCGGCGTGACCACCGGGAACCACCGGCTCCGCTGGGCGGCGGGCAGCTCGATGCAGGACGCCCGCCCCGGCGACAACACCGCGACGACGGTCGTGCCGGTGGTACCGGTGCCGCCGGATCCCCCGCCGCCTCCGGACGCCAATCCCGCCGTGGCGGTCGGAGCCCAGCCGAATCCGTCCTATGTGGGCGGTCGGACCGACGTGACCTACACCGTGCGCAACACCGCTGACGGCACGGCGACGGGCCTGACCCTGGAGATCGCGCTACCGCCCGGCGTCCCGGTGATCAGCCTGCCGCCGGACTGCTCGGCCGTGCGGTGCGCCCTGCCGGACCTGCCTCCCGGCGGAGTCGTCACCAAGCAGGTGGTGCTGGCGCCGAACGCGGCGCTGGAGTCGGTGATCGGCGCAACGCTGCGGACCACCGGGACGGACGCCAACCCGGCCGACAACGCCGCGACCACCCCGTACCGCGTGCTGCAGCCCCGGATCGTCGCGGTGCCGAACATCGGCGAACCCGGCTTCGTGACGTCCGTCCGGGGCATCGACTTCCCGCCGGGAGCCCCGGTGCGGCTGCTGTGGACGCCCGGCATCACCGCCGCCGCGGCGCCGACGCTGCCCGGCCCGGACGGCAGGTTCGCCGCGCAGCTGCTGATCCTGCCCAAGGACCAGACCGGGCCGCGCACCATCACCGCGTCCGGCCCCGGATTCGGCCCCGTCACGACGCAGTTCCTGGTGGTGGCGCCCACGATCGCGCCGCCGGACATGGTCGGACGGAGGTGATCCGGTGATCCACGAGGTCGACGAGGGCCTGCGCCTGCTGCTGGCCGATGGGGGCGTGCCGGGCTCGGGCGTGGAACTCGCCTTCGACCCGCCCACGACGGACTGGGCGGCGAAGCGCAACTCGCCCACGGTCAGCGTCTTCCTCTACGACATCAGGGAAGAGCCGGACCTCCGGCGCGCGGGCGCGTTCGAGCAGTACGACGACGACGGGAAGATGATCGGCTGGCAGAGCCCGCCGCACTGGTTCCAGCTCTCCTACCTGGTGACGGCGTGGACGAACCGCCCGCAGGACGAGCACCGGCTGCTCTCCGACGTGCTGCGCTGCCTGGTGCGCCACGACGCGCTGGCGCCGCAGTGGCTGACCGGGACGCTGGCCGAGCTCGGGCTGACGGTGTCGTTCGAGGCGGGCGGGACGATGGCGGAGGGCCGGTCGGCCTCCGACGTGTGGTCCGCGCTCGGCGGGCAGCTCAAGCCGTCGATCAACCTGCGCGTGAGGGCGCCGCTGGCGGGCGAGCGGATCCCGGCCGGGCCGCCGGTCACCGAAGGCGTTGTCCTGCATGCGGAAAGCTCGGGTGGTCCGGTGAACGAGTCCGCCCGGCGGTTGCGCTACGACGGGCCGACCACGGCGGAAGGCACCGGCTTCGCCCCGACGCGCCCGCGCCCGGAGCCGAAGCGACGACGGCGGGGCACGATCTCGTGACCGGGCCGGACCTGAACTACCTCTGGGCCCGCCTCGGGCTGATCGAGCGGCGCGTCCGCGAGGTCGTGGCGACGCGGCGGGCCGCCGACCCGCAACCGGACGATCCCTACCGCGGGCTCTACGTCACCCCGGACGACGTCGACCGCATCCTCGCCTCCCCGGCGAAGTCCTGGGCCGCGACCCGCGACGACGATCCCGCGGCCGCCGAGCTCGACCCGCTCGCGGCGGCCGTGCCCGACCCCGGGCCGAGGTTGCTGCGCCTCGCCGAGGATTTCGGCCTCTCGGCGCTGGATCTGGAGCTGCTGCTGGTGGCGATGGCGCCCGACGTCGACGTCCGCTTCGAACCGCTCTACGGCTACCTCAACGACGACGTGACCCGGCGTCGGCCGACCACCGGGCTGGCGCTGGAACTGTGCGGGGTGCCCGCGGCGGGCGACGGGCGGTTCCGGTTCGCCGCGGGCGCGCCACTGGTCGCCGGCGGCCTGCTGGAGGTGCAGGAGCCGGAGCGACCGGCGCTGTCGCGGACGCTGCGGGTTCCCGACCGGGTCGCGGCGCACCTGCTCGGCAACGACGACATCGACCCCCACGTCGCGCGCCTTGCCCACTTCGCCCATGCCGATCCGCGCTCGCCCGACGCGCTGGCCAAGCGGATCGGCGCAGCGCTGGACTCCGGGATCCGGCTCGTCCACCTCACCGGGGCGGAGGGCGTGTTGCAGGTCGCGACGGACGCCCTGGCGGTCAGCGGTCGTCGCGCGCTGGTCCTGGACGCCGGGGAGCTGGCCGGTGAGCCGGAGCCGCTGCCCGTCCTGCCCGCGCTGGTGCGCGAAGCGCGGCTGCACCGCGCCGGGATCGTGTTCGGGCCGCTGGAGGCGTTGGAGCGCGAGCAGGCACGGTTGCTGCGGGCGATCGTCGCGTCGGCGGCGGGCATCCCGCTTTTCCTGCACGGTTCCCGCGGCTGGGATCCGGCCTGGTCGCGGCAGGCTCCGGTGTCGATCCGCGTCGCGGCACCGAAACCGGAGCAGCGGGCGCGGACCTGGCGGCAGGCCCTAGCGGCGACCGGTGACGCCGCAGCGGTGCCCGAAAGCGCGCTCGTCGATGCCCTCACCGGCTACCGGTTGGACGCCGACCAGGTCGGCCGGGCGGCATCGGTGGCGACCCAGCTCGCCGCGCTCGACGCCCGCCCGGTGGGTCTTGAGGATCTGCGGGCGGGCGTGCGCGCCCAGAACGGCGCGGGCCTGGAACGCCTCGCCCGGCGCATCACGCCGGCGGTGCACTGGGACGACCTGGTGCTGCCCGAGCCGACCCACCGCCACCTGAACGAGCTGTCGATGCGCGCCCGGCACCGGGACCTCGTCCTCGGTGACTGGCGGATGCGCCCCGGCGGCGGCCGCGGGCGCGGCGTGATCGCGTTGTTCGCGGGCGAATCCGGCACCGGCAAGACCATGTCGGCGGAAGTGGTCGCGGCCGGCCTCGGGATGGACCTGTACGTGGTGGATCTGTCCACAGTGGTCGACAAGTACGTCGGCGAGACGGAGAAGAACCTGGAGCGGATCTTCACCGAGGCGGTCGGCGTGAACGGGGTGCTGCTGTTCGACGAAGCGGACGCCATCTTCGGCAAGCGCTCCCAGGTCAAGGACGCCCACGACCGCTACGCCAACGTCGAGTCGGCATTCCTGTTGCAGCGCATGGAAACCTTCGACGGCATCGCGATCCTGACGACGAACCTGCGGGCGAACCTGGACGATGCGTTCACCCGCCGCCTGGACGTGATCGCCGACTTCCCGATGCCAGGCCCGGAGCAGCGCCAAGCCCTCTGGGACCGCTGCCTCGGCAGCGCGATCCCCCGAGCGGAAGACCTGGACCTGGCGTTCTGCGCGGAGCGCTTCGAGCTCGCGGGCGGCTCCATCCGCTCCTGCGCCATCACGGCCGCCTACCTGGCGGCGGAGGCCGGTAGGCCGGTGGGCATGGACGAGCTGGTCACGGCGGTCCGCCAGGAGTACGGCAAGCTCGGACGCCTGGTGCTGGAATCGGAGTTCGGGCATTGGGCGGCAGGGTCCTGATCTCCCGATGATGTCCCACATCGACCGAAACCAAGAACAGCGTCAGACATCCTGATTCAGCGCATCTATGTCCTGCTGGGAAAGATCCTTGCTGACCTCGATCTGCGGATGCGCTCCCAAGGCGTCCAATGCCTTGTCGGATGCCTTCTTACCGCCTTGCACCTTGGCGTGGTACAGGCCTCGCACAACGAGGACGATCTTGAACTTGTAGACTCGATCGCCGTCTTGGATGCCATTCGTCGCCAGGTCGAGGATCGCCTCGGTGCACCCCCTGCTCTTGTTCGACGTCGATGGAAGGCCGTCGCGCGACTCGGAAGTGCAAGGCGACTTGGTGACCGAGAAAATGACCTTGTGATAGCGATGTGGGCCCGGCTTGAACTTGTCCAGGTTGCTCCGCAACCCGGCGATCAGAATGTCCTCGGCATGCATGGCTTCCTCGTCGGCGGAACCAGGAACGTTCGTCGCCGTCAGCAGGTTCTCGTCTTGCCCGGAATCGTCGGTGTAGATCAACGATGCGTGGGTCTGGAACCTCTTCTCCTTGTCCACCTCCCCCTGCGCAGTGGTGCCGAACCACTCCTCGTTCGTCATCAGACCAGAACGGGGTCCAGGATTGGATGCCGGTGCTCTCTGCAAAGCCCCCTCCGCCACGGGGGAGTCGATCTCGCTCGCGACCTGATTCCGGTGCGGCTGCGCCATCACGCGCTTCGCGTTCTGCTCCGCCTCTCGCTCGAAGCGGTCCGATGGATCTGACACCTTCAGGCCGTCGCCGTTGTCGGTGCCCGCGACGGGGCCGGAGCGTTGCTGGATGACGTGGGTGAGTTCGTGGGCGAGGGTGTGCTCGTCGGTTCCGCCTTCGCCGATGACGACGTGGTTTCCGGTGGTGTAGGCGCGGGCGCCGATTTCCGCCGCCGAGCGTTGCGCGGCGGGTCCGGTGTGCAGGCGGACGTCGGAGAAGTCCGCGCCGAGGCGGCTCTCCATGTCCGTGCGCACGGGCTCGTCCAACGGCTCTCCGGACGACCGCAGCACGTCGTGCACGGCCGAACGTTGCACCTCCTCCACGTCGCCACCGCGGGCGTCGGCGATCGCCCTTGCTACGGCGGCATTCCCCAGCGTTCGTTGCAGGTGCAGGATGTGTTCCGCGGAGCCCGGTGCGCCAGGCCGCTCTCCGGCTTCCGGTCCTCGTGCGCGCCGTTCCCGCTCGGACGACTCCGCTTCGCTGCTGTGGCGGTCGTGCATCAGGTCTCCTCACAACGCCCGTGCACCACTGGTACCGCGCTCGGCGCGACCGGGGCATGCCCGGAAGGGCACACCTCGGGGCAGAGCCGACCGGCATGTCCCGGGAAGGCAGGGCCTGGTTGCCCGGGAAGGCAGTCGTGTTGCCCTCGGTGGGGGTCGGGCGGACCTGTTCGCGCGCGTCGCCGGGCGCGAGGCTCTGGGCACGCCACACCTCAGACGAAGGAGCGAACATGCCGTCGTACCTGTCCCCTGGCGTGTACGTCGAGGAGGTCCAGAACGGGGCCAGACCGATCGAGGGGGTCGGGACCGCCGTCGCCGCTTTCGTCGGCTTCGCACCTCAGGGCCCGTTCCACCAGCCGACGCTGGTGACGAACTGGAGCCAGTACGTGCAGACCTTCGGCGGCTTCGACGACGGCTATCTCGCACACGCCGTCTACGGCTACTTCGCCAACGGCGGCGGCACCGCCTACGTCGTCCGCATCGGCGGGCCCGCCGCGGCGCCCGACGCAGCCCCGGCGACGCCCGTCGAGCTCGGTGGCTTGCGGATCTCGGCGCTGCCGGGTGCCGGCGGCGACATCACCGTCGAGGTCGCCGACGCCGAGGGCGAGAACCCGCCGGAGGACCGGTTCCGGCTGCTGGTCGGCCAGGGCGGCAAGGTCGCCGAGATCTACGACGTCTCGACCAAGAAGAACGTCAAGAGCTACGTGGTCACCCAGGTCCGCGAGCGGTCCAAGCTCATCGAGGTCACCGAGCGGTCCAGCGCGGCCCTGACCAGGCCGGAGAACCAGTCGGTCACGATCGCCGCGCCGCCGCCGCGCGAATCCAGACCGGCCGCTGTGGATGCCCAGGAGTACGTCGGGGACCTCGCGGCCCGCACCGGCTTCGGCGGGCTGGAGACCATCGACGAGATCACCATGGTCGCCGTCCCCGACCTGATGAGCGCCCACCAGCGCGGCCTCATCGACGCCGAAGGCGTGAAGACCGTGCAGCTCGCCGCGATCTCGCACTGCGAGCAGATGGGCGACCGCGTCGCGGTGCTCGACGCTCCCCCGGGCCTCAACGCCCAGCAGGTTCGGAACTGGCGGATGGACCAGGCGGGCTACGACTCGCGGTACGCGACGCTGTACTACCCGTGGATCAAGGTCTTCGACCCGGCCAGCGGGCGCAACACCCTGGTCCCGCCGAGCGGCCACATCGCCGGCGTGTGGGCGCGCAGCGACGCCGAGCGCGGCGTGCACAAGGCCCCGGCGAACGAGGTCATCCGCGGCGCGGTGGACCTGGAGATCAACCTGAGCAAGGGCGAGCAGGACCTGCTCAACCCGATCGGCGTGAACTGCGTCCGCGCGTTCCCCGGTCGCGGCATCCGGATCTGGGGCGCCCGGACGCTGTCCTCGGACCCCGCCTGGCGCTACCTCAACGTCCGCCGGCTGTTCAACTACCTGGAGGAGTCGATCCTGATCGGCACCCAGTGGGTGGTCTTCGAGCCGAACGACGACCGGTTGTGGTCGAGCATCCGGCGCAACATCTCCGCGTTCCTGCACGAGGCCTGGCGCGACGGCGCGTTGTTCGGCCGCACCGCCGAGGAGGCGTTCTTCGTCAAGTGCGACCGGGAGAACAACCCGCAGGAGTCGATCGACCTGGGGCAGGTCGTGTGCGACATCGGTGTCGCCCCGGTCAAGCCCGCCGAGTTCGTCATCTTCCGGCTCTCTCAGTTCTCCGACAGCACCAGCCTGCTCAGCGAATAGCCCAACAGCACGGAAGGCGGCGGATAAGCCATGGCACAGGGCGACAGTCTCGCCACGCACCGGTTCGGTGTGCAACTCGGTGGCATCACGGTGGAATCGGTCAAGGAGATCAGCGGCCTGACCGTCGAACAGGACGTGATCGAGACCCAGCAGGTCACGCCGACCGGCGAGCGGATCAACAAGAAGCAGCCCGGCGGTCAGAAGGGCGGCGAGGTGACGATCACCCGCGGCATGGACCAGAGCGCCGAGTTCACCGACTGGATCAAGAAGACGCTGCTGGACGGCAACGTCGAGGTCGCTCGGGAGAACCTGACGATCGAGATCCAGGACTCCAAGGGCGACACGGTGCGGCGGATGCAGCTCTTCGACGCCTGGGTCAGCAAGTGGGAGGGCCCGTCGCTCACCGCGGGCGAGTCCCAGGCCGCGACGGAGAAGGCCACCATCACGTTCGAGCGGATCGAGGTCGAATGAGGCGACGCATCGCGTCGCTCGGCGAGCTCGACGAGGTCGCGGGCAAGGGCCAGGCGGCGGACACCCGCCCGGCCCCGGCCGAGCAGGCGACGCAGCGCGACGAGTTCGACTTCGAACTCCCCCGCGGCTACGTGCACTCCGACGGCACCGTGCACAAGCACGGCCGGATGCGGCTGGCCACCGCGAAGGACGAGCTCCGGCCGCTGATCGACGTGCGGGTCAAGGAGAACCCCGCCTACCTCAGCGTGGTGCTGCTCAGCCAGGTGATCACCCGGCTCGGCGGCCTCACCGAGGTGCACACGGGCCTGGTGGAGAACATGTACGCCACCGACATCGCGTTCCTGCAGGACTTCTACCGGCGGATCAACAGCGAGGGGCACACCAGGGCGGGGGTCACCTGCCCGTCCTGCGGCACGGCGTTCGAGGTCGACCTCGCCGGTGGGCGCCTGGGGGAATCGTGACGTACGCGGTCGACCGGCTGCACGAGGAGGTCGCGTACGTCGCCTACCACTTCCACTGGCCGCGCGAGGAGATCCTCGAACTCGACCACCACGAACGACGGCGTTGGGTCCACGAGATCGCGCGCATCAACACCAGGGTGAACGAAGGCGGGTGACCGGGTGAGCCTGTGGGACCTCTTCCGCCGTCGGCGCGAGGACGGCTCGGCGCGACCTGCCACCGCAACCCCCGGCTGGGACGGCGGGTGGCGGCGGGCCGCCGCGGATCCCGGCGTGATCCAGCGCGCCGGGATCGGCGTGACCGCGGCCATGCGGTTCCGGGAATCCGTGACCTCGTTCCAGGACCACGGCGTGCTGACCGGGCTCGGGCACAGCCTCCAGGCAGGTGCGCCGTCCGGCCTCGTGCACGGGCTGCTCCGCCCGGCTGCCGGGCTTCCCGTGCAGCGCTCGGCGACCGGGGCGCTGCCCGTGGTCGTTCCCGCGTACGACGGCGATCCGGTGCCGCTGGACCACTCACCGGCATCCGTTGTCCCGGTGGAACCCCCTGTCGCCGAAGGGAATGTTGCTCCGGTGCGGCCACGGCGGCTCTCTCCGCCGCTGACCGTGGCCCGGCCGGCGACGCCGCTCGCGCCACGGCCCTTGCGCGCGGTGGGGCCGCGCCCGAATGTCGCATCCAATCCATCATCCATAGTGGTCGATCAACATTCGGTCGACGGAAGGGATGGTGCGCCGGAGCCGGTCGTGCAGCGCCAGGTTTCCCGCCCGGTCAAGCCCGGCGCCGCCGTGCGATCAGGCCCCGGCGAGCCGTTGCGCGTCCTTCCGCCCAGTGCCGTGGTCTTCCCCGACGCGGACCGCTCGGCGGACCAGGCTCCGGATGACGGGTCGGCGTTGCCGCTGGCGAGCACCGATCCGGCGCCGTCCCGCACCGGTGAGCACCGGGCGGTCCAGCGGGTCACGAAGACCTCCGCACGTGATGCTCCAGGAAGCCAGGCCCCGCCCCGGGTTCGCCCCCGGTTGGGCATCGGGGCGCCGATCGCCCAGATCCCGCCGTCCGCGACGACCAGCGCCGAAGACCGCCCGACGCCCGCCGAGTCGGCCCCACCTCCGGCCGATTCTCCCGTTGTGCAGCGGAAACCGGCCGCTTCGGCGACCGGAGCGGAGGCTCCCGCAAGCCCGGTGAGCGGCTCTCCCGCGACGGTTCGCCCCGACTCCGCAGACCCGGTTGAGCCGCAACGAATCACGGACCCGGTGGTGGTTCAGCAGCTCGCCGCGCCGCCGGAGCCCGAAGCCCGCAACTCGCACTCGCACTCGCACTCGCACTCGCCTACGAGCGTCTCGGAGGCCTTGCCGTCACCCGGCCTTGCCGAGCCGGACGCCCCAAGCGAGATACCGCACGAGCCAGCCGGAACCCGGCCGCTAAGCGCGTCGGCAGACTCCCCCATCGCACCGCTGATCCACGATTCCGCGGAATCCATGGTGGTGCAGCGGCTTGCGCACGATGATTCCTCCGGCGAAGCGCCAGAAGGGCCCGA
This sequence comes from Saccharopolyspora sp. NPDC045941, assembly GCF_056431445.1. NCBI lineage: Bacteria > Bacillati > Actinomycetota > Actinomycetes > Pseudonocardiales > Pseudonocardiaceae > Saccharopolyspora > Saccharopolyspora sp. NPDC045941. The sequence goes on along the minus strand of NZ_JBWKKU010000019.1, from coordinate 107,178 downwards.
ACCCGCCGACGTGCATTCGCTGCCGGCCGAACTCGTCGTCCCGCGCTCAACGCAAGATGCGACCACCCCGGCCAACCCCGAACGAGGACGCGGCGGGGATGCGCCGGTAGCACCCCTGATCCATGAATCCGCTGCCGTGCCACGGATCGAGAACCCGCTGAGCGCACCGCCCGGCCATCCCCTCCCGGCGGCACACGGGGTGTCGGAACCCGAACAGGACGGCACCGAAGCGGTCCGGCACCAGGAAGCCCCCGATTTCGGGCAAGATCCGGAGGTTCCCGATTTCAGGCGAAATCGGACGGCTACGAACCCGGGCCTTCCGGTCGGGGAGGTCGAGGCAGTACCCGGGCCGGACCTGGTGCCAGTGGTCCAGCGCACGGCCCGGAGCCAGCACCAAGGGTCTTCCACAACCACACCAGAGACCGAGGGTCCGACGGCAGGCCTTCACCCGCCGGAAAGCGATGCGCCGACCGCGCTCCCGCTGACCGGGGCTTCCCCCGCTCAGAGCTCCGCCGCCGACGTCCAGCGCCAGGTTCGGGCACCCGGATCCGCACCACCGAACCGTGCGACGACGCGGGCCGGGGCTCGCCTTCACGAACCCGTCCAGCGCATCCTGCCGCTGCTGTCGGCGCGGCCGTTGACCGCACGAATCGGGCAAGACCCGGGCGTCGGCGCGGCGCGCAGCCCTCAGCAACCCGCGCGACCGGTGGCACCGGTGCGCTGGAACCACGCCGATCCGGCACCTCCTTCCGGGATCACGCCGCCGCGCCCAGCGCCAAGCACGCCGGTGCAGCGAGCCCGGGTCTCCGCCGCTCCCCCGGCATCCAGCGCTCCGGTGCAGCTCGCCCCGCTCCCGGCACCACCCAGCGGTGAAGCCCTGCCGAGCGCTGCGCTGACACAGCAGGCAGCCGAAACTCCGCACGCCGCGCCGGAAGTCCTCCCGGTGTCCCGCTCAGCGGCTCCAGCCGTGCAGCGTTCGAGCGCAGCCCCGGTGGAGCAGCCCGCAGAACGGCAGAAGGCCGCTGCCCCGAAACCGGTCGCCGCGCCGAGCCCGATTCCCGGTGTCCCGGCGGGAGTTCCGGTCACGGTGGTCCAGCGCAAGCCCGAGCCGGCCGCCACCGGGGAGCAGGACGCCACCCCGGCCGGGGCGGGCGGCTCCGGCGGGCAGGACATCGACGAGCTCGCTCGTCGCCTGATCGAGCCGGTGGGACGGCTGCTGCGCGCCGAGTTCCGCCACGGCAGGGAACGAATCGGGCGGCCGCACGATCGCCGCCGCTAGCACGTTCGGAAGGAGTGTTGCCGGTGCCTCAGGAGATCTTCGCGTCCAGCGTGTTCTTCCGGCTGGTCATCGGGGGCAACGACCTGGGCAGGTTCAACACCTGCTCCGGGCTCGGCGCCCAGGTCGAGGTGGAGCAGTTCGCCGAGGGCGGCAACAACGGCTTCACCTGGCAGCTGCCCACCCGGATCACCTGGACCAACATCACGCTGACCCGCCCGGTCACCAGCGACACCGCCAAGATCTCGCGGTGGCTCACGCAGATCATCCGGCGCGCCGAGCGCAAGAACGGCGAGATCGTCGCGCTGAAGCCGGATCTCACGCCCATCGCCCGATGGCAGGTGCTCGGCATCATCCCGGTCAGCTGGCAGGGCCCGTCCTTCGACCCGTCCAACGCGCAGGCCGCGGTGGAGACGCTGGAAATCGCCCACCTGGGCGTGCAACCGTCGTGAGAGGAGGGGCCGGATGGCCGCCGCACCGGGCAACAACCTCGCCCGCGCCCAACTGCTGATCATGGAGCCGCCCGCGAAGGTCGGCGCGAAACCGGGGGCGACGATCAAGCGGGTCCGGTTCCAGTTCAACCCGAACAAGCTCTCGCTGACCAAGAGCACCGAGTGGCGGCGCAAGCCGTCCCGGATGGCGCCCGACGCGGCGTTGCCCGAATTCGTCGGCAGCGGCCCGCGTTCCCTCTCCCTCGAAGTGTTCCTGGACGCCACCGACAAGCACGACGGCTCGGTGGAGAAGAAGATCGAGGACCTGATGGTGGCCTGCGTGCCCACCCCGAAGAGCCTGGCCAGCAAGAAGCCCGCCAGCCCGTGGGTCCGGTTCGAATGGGGCACCGCCAGGACGACCTCGTTCAACGGCGTGCTGTCGAGCTTCTCGGTCGACTACTCGCTGTTCGACGTCGACGGGAAGCCGCTGCGGGCGACCTGTTCGCTCGGCATCGAAGAGGCCAGCGTCGACACCCCGGGCCAGAACCCGACATCGGGCTCCGAGAACACCCGCCGCACGCACCGGGTCGTCGCCGGCGACAGCCTGCCGCAGCTCGCCTGGCACGAGTACGGCGACGCCACGGCGTGGCGGATCATCGCCGAGGCCAACGAGATCGACGACCCCATGATCCTGGCGCCCGGGACCGAACTGCTGGTGCCCGCCTTCGACGACGGACAGGACGGTGCGTGATGGGCGCGAAAGAGGGCGGGCGTTCCGTCGCCGCCGATCCGATCGTGGCCGCGCCCGGCCCGTTGCCCGCGGCCTGGCAGGAACAGCTCACCAGCTGCGTGGTCGACGAGAACGTCGGGCTGCCCGACGCGGCCCTGCTGACCTTCCGGGATCCGAACCACGAGCTGCTGACCGCGACCGGCATCACCATCGGCTCGCCGCTGACGGTGTCGGTCGCCACCACCGGCAGCCAGGCGCCGAAGCGCCTGTTCACCGGCGAGGTCACCGGCCTGGAGCTGGACACCGACGGCACCGGCTCGTTCACCGTGGTGCGGGCGATGAGCAAGGCGCACCGGCTGATGCGGGGCCGGAAGGTCACGGCGTTCCGCAACATGACCGCCGCCGCGATCGTGCGGAAGGTCGCGACGGGCGCGGGTCTGCGGGCCGGCCTCATCGACGCCAAGCCGATCACCTACACCCAGCTCTCCCAGGCGAACGTGTCGGACTGGGAGTTCCTCCAGGACCTGGCGCAGGAACACGGCGTCACCGTGCGGATCGATGAGAAAGGGCGGCTGGACTTCGCCGCGCTCAAACCCGCCGCGAGCGCTCCCTCGCCCGACACCCCGGCGACCAAGAGCCCGTTCGTCCTGGAGTACGGCCGGAACCTGATGGCGCTGCGCGCGGTGCTCACGGCCGTGGACCAGGTCGACAAGGTCGAGGTGCGCGGCTGGAACGTGGCCACCAAACGTCCTTTGATAGCAGAGGAGGACGCCACCCGGAGCAAGACCGTGCGGCCGGGGCTCACCGCGGCGGAGGCGACCGGCAAGTTCGGCAAGGGCGCCCGGATGCGCGTCACCGACACCCCCTACGGCACGCAGGCCGAGGCCACGGCGGCGGCACGCGCGCTGGCGGCGTCGATGAGCGCGGGGCTCAGCGAGATCGAAGCGGTCGCGGAAGGCAACCCGGAACTGCGCGCGGGAGTGCCGATCGCGCTCGGCAACGTCGGGCCCAAGTTCTCCGGGCGGTTCACCGCGACGGCGGTGCACCACGTGCTGGAGCCCGGGAACGGCTACCGCACCACGGTGCTGGTCAGCACCTCCCCCGACCGGTCGCTGACCGGGCTGGTCACCGGCGCCAACGCGCCGGACCGGGGCCCGCGCATCCCGGGCCTGGCCACCGGGATCGTCACCGACATCAAGGAGGCGGGCGGCGCCCAGCGAGGCTGGGTGAAGCTGAAGTTCCCGTGGCTCGACGACGCCTACGTGACCGACTGGGTCCGCACCGTGCAGCTCGGCGGGCAGGGCGGGGGCGGCGTGTTCAGCCCCGATGTCAACGACGAGGTGCTGGTCGGCTTCGAGCAAGGTTGCCTCGACAAGCCCTACGTGCTCGGCGGGCTCTACAACGGCCGGGACAACCCGTCGCCGCACGACCTGCCGCTGGTCGACCGCACCACTGGCAAGGTCAACCGGCGTTCCCTGGTGTCCCGCAAGGGACATCGGCTCGAACTCATCGACTCCACCACCAGAACGCCGGGGATCCGGCTCACCAGCGGCAACAAGCGGCTGGACATCCGGATGGACGAGAAGCGGCGGACGATCGACATCACGGTGTCGGCCGTGGGCGGCCGGCGGACGCTGAGCACGGTGTCGCTGACCGACCGCGGGATCACGCTCGACGCCGGTACCGGCGACCTCACCCTGACCGGCAAGTCGGTGTCGATCGACGCGAAGACGTCGGTCTCGATCAACGGCGGGACCAACGTGGGAATCGACGGCGGCGCGATGGCCACGTTGCGCGGCCGCATGGTCCACATCAACTGATCAGCCCGATTCCGCAAGCCGACGAGGAGTTCCCGCGATGCCACCCGCAGCCCGGATGGGCGATCCCACCTCCCACGGAGGCACCATCGGCCAGCCTCCCGCGGCCGCCGCCCTCAAGGTGGCCACCGTGCTCATCGGCGGCAAACCCGCCGCGGTGACGGGAAGTCAGCACGTGTGCCCGCTGCTGCCGCACACCGTGCTGAGCGCGGGGAACGTGCTCATGCCGAGCCCACCTCGCTCCGGCGTGGTGCTCATCGGCGGCCTGCCCGCCGCGCGGATGAACGACAAGACCACCTGCGGCGCGACCGTGGTCATCGGGGCGCCGAACGTGCTGATCGGAGGCCCGCTGTGAGCGAGCGCTTCATCGGCCGCGGCTGGGCCTTCCCGATGCGGGTCGGGGCGACCGGCGGGATCGCGATGGTCGAGCGGGAGCAGGAGATTGAGGAGGCGATCCGCCTCGTGCTGGGCACCGCGCCGGGCGAGCGCCCGATGCGCCCGGAATTCGGCTGCGGCATCCACGAGTACGTGTTCGCCCCGAGCGACGGCGCCACCGCCGGGCGCATCGCCCAGGAGGTGCGCAGCGCGCTGCGGCGCTGGGAACCCCGGATCGACGTGACCGACGTGGTCGTCGCGTTCGACACCGCCGAGGAAGGCGTGCTGTACATCGACGTGCACTACACGCTGCGCGCCACCAACGACCGCAGGAACCTCGTCTTCCCCTTCTACACGATCCCGCACAGCGCGGCGGAGGAGGACGCGGACTGATGGCCCTGCCCCTGCCGAACCTGGACGACCGCCGCTTCCAGGAACTCGTCGACGAGGCGAAGCGCTACGTGCAGCAGCGCGCCCCGGAGTGGACCGACCACAACGTCTCCGATCCGGGCGTGACCCTCATCGAGACGTTCGCGCACATGGTGGACCAGCTCATCTACCGGCTCAACAGGGTGCCGGAGAAGAACTACCTGGCGTTCCTCGACCTGCTGGGCGTCCGCCTGTTCCCGCCGGCGGCGGCGCGGGCCGACGTGACCTTCTGGCTGTCGGCCGCGCAGCCGGAGACGGTGCTCCTCCCGCTGGGCACCGAGGTCGCCACCGCGCGTTCGGAGACCGAGGAGGCGGTCGTCTTCGCCACCACCGGCGAACTGCCCATCGTGCCCTGCGAGCTGACGACGCTCGTGACGATCTCGGCAGCCGGGGCGCAGCAGAACCACACCGGCGACCTCGACGCGGGCAAGGACGTGCCGTGCTTCCAGGCGGAACCGGCCGTCGACGACGCCATGCTGTTCGGCCTCAGCAACGCCGTCCCGCGCTGCGTGGTCGCGGTGCGGCTGGACAGCCAGGTCGAAGGCATCGGCGTCGATCCCCGGCAGCCGCCGCTGGTGTGGGAGTCGTGGGACGGAGTGCGCTGGACGGAGTGCGCGGTCTTCGACGACACCACCGGCGGCCTCAACCGGCCCGGCGAGGTGGTGCTGCAGGTACCCGCCGGGCACGCCCTGTCGTCGGTGGCGGGCGTCCGGGCGGGCTGGTTGCGCTGCCGCGTCGTGGCCCCGGAACAGAACCAGCCGTTCTACTCCGAGTCGCCGACCGTCCGGGTGGCGGAGGCGTTCACCATCGGCGGCACCACGACCGTCGAGCACGCCGAGACCGTCACCGACGTCGCGCTGGGCCTCTCCGAAGGCGTGCCGGGCCAACGGTTCCGGCTCGACCGGGCGCCGGTGCTCACCGACGCGGAGCCGGTCGTGGTGCAGGTCGCCGCGGACGACGGCTGGCAGGACTGGCACGTCGTGGAGCACTTCGGCAACTCCGGCCCCGCCGACCGGCACGTCACGCTCGACGCGACGAACGGCGAGTTCCTCTTCCCGCCCGCCGTGCGCGCGCCGGACGGCACCTTGCGCCGGTTCGGGGCGGTGCCGCCCAAGGGCTCGCACATCAGGGTGCCGAAGTACCGCACCGGCGGCGGCCGGTCGGGCAACGTGGCGCGCGGCGCGATCTCGGTGCTGCGCAGCTCGGTGCCCTACGTGGCCGACGTCGAGAACCGCGAGGCCGCCGGTGGCGGCGTCGACGGGGAGACCGTCTCGGAGGCGAAAGTGCGCGCGCCGCACCAACTTCGGGTGCAGGAACGGGCCGTCACCGCCGCGGATTACGAGCAGATCGCGTGGCAGGCGGCGCCGGCCGCGGCCCGGATCCGCTGCCTGCCCGCGGGCGCGGAGCACGAGCCTGGCGCGGCCCGCGTGCTGGTCGTGCCGAACGCCGTGGCCGACGCGGGCGATCAGCTGCGCTTCGAGCAGCTGATCCCCTCGCCGCAGCTGCTCTCCGCGATCGCCGCCCGGCTCGACGAGCACCGGCTGCTGGGCACCCGCCTGGTCGTGGAGCCGCCGTTCTACCAGGGCATCACCGTCGTGGCGCGGATGCGTTCCGCGGAAGCCGACGCGAACCGGGTGAACCGGGACGCCGTCGCCGCGCTCTACCGGTACCTCAACCCGCTGCGCGGTGGCGCCGACGGCACCGGCTGGCCGTTCGGGCGACCGGTGCAGGTCGGCGAGGTCTTCGCCGTGCTCCAGCAGGTCGAGGGCGTCGAGCTGATCGACGAGATCCGGCTGTTCCCGGCCGATCCGATCACCGGGCAGCGGGGTACGCCGGTGGACCGCGTCGAGCTGGCTGACCACGCGCTGGTCTTCTCCCACCAGCACCAGGTGCTGGTGGGTTCCGGGGATCCGGCGGAAGGCCAGGGGCCGCGATGAGCCGCCGCGCGGTACCCGACCTGCCCAGCCGCTACCCGCTCGGCGACCTGCTGCCCGCGCTGTACGCCGGGGACGACTTCGCCCAGCGGTTCACCGCCGGCCTGGACTCGGTCCTCGCCCCGATCCTGTCCACCATGGACAACATCGCGGGCTACTTCGACCCGCGCGTGACGCCGGAGGACTTCGTGTCCTGGCTGGCCGGCTGGGTCGCGGTGGAGCTCGACCCGGCGTGGCCGCCGCCGCTGCGGCGGGCGGTCGTGATGCGCGCCATCGAACTGCACCGCCGCAACGGCACCGTGCGGGGGCTCGTGGACCGGCTCTGGCTGTGCGCCGGGGTGCACGCGCGGGTGCTCGACGGCCCGGGCGCGGTCTGGTCGACCCGGCCGGGCACCGCGCTGCCCGGCAACGCGATCACCCGGGCCGTGGTCCAGGTCTGGCCGGGCCGCTCGGCGGTGGACCGCAAGCAGGTCGACGCGGTGGTCGAGGCGGCCTGCCCGATCCACCTCACCTGCACCGTCGAGGTCCTGCCGGGGCCGCCACAACGGGAAGGGGGATGACCCGATGCGCTCCTGTTCGACGTGCGGCGCCCAAGTCGCCCGCGGCGAGGACTTCTGCACCACCTGCGGCGCCTACCTGGGCTGGGACAAGGGCACCGAACCCGAACCACCCGCCCCGGACCCATCAGCGCCGACGGCACGCATCCCGGTCCCGGCGGCACCCGGACCACCTGCGAAACCGGTCGCCGAGCCGGAGCAACCGGCCGCCGTGCAACCGGCGAAGCCCGTCGCACCACGGCCCGAGCCGAACGCGCCGGTCGCGGAGCAGGCTCCCGAGGGACCGCCGTGCGGCGCGTGCGGCGCCCCCAACCCGCCCGAACGGCGGTTCTGCATCCGCTGCGCCGCGCCGCTCACCCCGGATTCCGAAGCGCCGCAATCGAATCGCGCGCGCCGCCGGCGGCGCCGGATCGATCGCAGCAAGGTGTGGCGGCGGCTCGTCGTCCTCGCCGTGCTGATCGCCCTGGTGATCGGCGGCGTCCTGTTCTACCCGACCGGCCGGGAGATCGTCGAGGACGTGCTCGACAAGACCTTCGGGGCGGCGCCGATCGGACCGGTGAGCTCCAGCGCCAGCGGCGAGATGCCCGACCACCCGCGCGGCAAGGCCGTGGACGGGCTCAGGGACGTGTACTGGGGAACCGAGCGGCCCGGGGAATGGGCCGAGTTCAACTTCGATCACCCGTTCCGGCTGGTGGGCGTGCTGGTGAGCACCGGGCCGTCGCGGAAGGACGAGGAGTTCCGCAGCCAGGCCCGGCCCGCCCGGCTGGAGATCACCGCCACCAGCTCCGACGGCCGGACCCGCACCGAGACGGTCGACGTGCCCGACAGCCCGGCCCCGTACGAGGTCCGCATCAAGACCAGCGACGTGGTCAGGATCCGGGTGCACATCAAGACGGTGACCGGCCTGACCGAGGGCAAGCACATCGCGCTGGGCGAGCTCGAGTTCTTCGGGCGCAAGTGAGCGCCGGCTACTGCTCCAGGGGACGGACGGTGAGGCTCTGCTGCGCGGTCCCGATCGGGCCCCGGGCGTCGTGCAGGACGGTGCTGGTGAGGCCCTGACCGCGGCCGCCGAAGACGACGGTGGTGTCGAGCCCGGTCCAGCGGCCTTCCGGCTTGCGGTAGAGGTGGATCGACAGGTCGACGTTGGGGAACATCCACTTGGTCGGCTCCTGCCGCACGGCGATGCCGTTGGCCGTGTCGACGAGCGCCACGTAGGACGCCACCGGGCTGACCGGCTCGCCTGCCACGAGGTCGGTCCGGGTGGACACCCACGCCGTGTTGCGCCCGGGCCGGCGCGTGCCGACGGGCCGGGTGTCCAGCGACGCGATGAAGCCGCCCGGCCACAGGGAGTTCATCGGCCAGGGCGCCAGCGACTCGGGGTCCGGCAGCGGATCGGGTTCGCCCCCGGCGACCGCGCTGGTGTCCAGCTCCGCCAGGAACCACGCCCGGGCCCGGACCACGGGCCGCCCGGCGATGATCGCGGTGGCTTCCACCAGCTCGATGGTGCGGCCCGGCCGGGTCGTCTCCACCTGGATCTCGAACTCGTCGAGCGCGATCTTGCCCAGGATGTCGAAGCTGACGCGGCTGAGCAGCAGCTCGGGGCGGCCGGTCCGCGCGCGCTCGATCGAGTGGACGAGGAGCCCGCCCAGCGGGCTGAAGTGCTGCTCGTCGTTGCGCCACGCGCCGCTGGCGTGGGCGGTCGGCTTGAAGCGATGCGCGTCGAGCCGCTCGAAGTAGCTGGGCGTGCTCTCGGATGCCTCGGTCAACGCGGTCCTCTCCCCATGCTTGGCGGCGCGACTGGTCAGGACTACAGGATATGGACCGGATGGCCTAACACCCGGTGAGCATCGCCACAGCCGCACCGGTCAGTCGGCCGGGCCTTCGCTCGGCCGCCGCCGCTTCGGGACCTCGATCGCTTCGATGATCACGCCGACGGTGTCCTGGGTGTCGAAGTAGGCGAATCCGCCGTCGCCGTCGAGGCCGTAACCGCGCCCGGACTGCAGCAGCGGAATCCCGCTGTCCTGGAAGTCCTCGATCGCTTCGGCGATCGAGTCGACGTGGAAACCGAGGTGGTGCAGCCCGTGGCCGCGCTCCCGGAGCCACTCGTGGTAGATGCTCGGCCCGCGCAGGGGCTCGATCAGTTCCACCTGCGGCCCGGTGCCGGCCAGCGCGACCCGCATCGCGAACCCGGCTGCGGCGCCCCGGTAGGTGAGGTCTTGCACCGTCTCGGGCCCGTAGGTGTAGACGAGCCAGTCGTCCTCGCCGAGCAGCGGGCTCCAGGTTCGCATCCCGGCGCGCAGGTCGGGTACCAGGATGCCCACCTGCGCGACCGGCCGGGACCGCAGGCTCGGCGGCAGGAGTTCCTTTCGCGCTGGATCCATGTTCTCGCTCCTCCTCTTCGGGCCTCGTGGGTGTTGATTCCGGTAAAAACCGGCGCAGGCACTCACGAGTGTTCAGGCGGCCGCGGCGCGTTCGGTTTGCGACTCGCCGGCGCGGACGCCGGCGGTCTCGTGCAGCCGCCACGCGGACAGGAACGTCACCAGGCCCATCACCACCAGGAACACCGAGACCGAGGCGGAGGTGCCGGTCGTGGCGAACAGCGTCGTCATGAGCAGCGGCGTGCCACCGCTGACCACGATCGCGCCCAGCTGGTAGGCCAGGGACGCGCCGGAGTAGCGGATCCGCGGCGCGAACAGCTCCGCGAGGTATGCGGCGAGCGGGCCGTAGGTCAAGGCGGAGCCGATCAGGCCGACCGTGGTGGCGATCGCGATCAGCGGCAGCGATGCGGTGTCGACCAGCCAGAAGAACGGGAATCCCCAGACCGCGATCAACCCGGAACCGGCGAGGATCAGCGGCCGTCGGCCGAACCGGTCCGACAGCGCACCGCTGATCAGGATCGCGAACACCATCACCCCGGTCGCCACCAGCGAGATCATCAGCAGCGGGGTTCGGGCCACCCCGAGGGTTCGCGTCGCGTAGTCCAGCAGCCCCGAGATGCACGCGTAGAAGATGGCGTTGGTGGCGAACAGCAGACCGGTGCCGAGCAGCACGATCCGCTTGTGGTTGCGCAGAACCTCCGACAGCGGCGCCTGCTCGACCTTGCCGGGATCGGCCTTGCGCTGCTGCTCCAGCTGCCGGTAGACGGGACCGTCCTCGACCTTGAGCTGGATGTAGAGCACCACCGGGGCGAGCACGGCGCTGGCCAGGAACGGGATGCGCCAGCCCCACGAGGTGAACGACTCGGTGCTGGTGACCGCGGTGACGGCCAGGAACACCACGTTGCCCAGGATCACGCCCAGCGGCACGCCCATCTGCCCGAACGTGCCGGCGAAGCCGCGGCGCTTGGGGTCGGCGTTTTCCGTCAGCAGCAACACGATTCCGCCCCACTGGCCGCCGACCGCGATGCCCTGCAGGAACCGCAGCACCACCAGCACGATCGGCGCCAGCACGCCGATGGCGCTACTGGTGGGCAGCAGGCCGATGAGGAACGTCGCCGATCCCATCATCATCAGGCAGATGACGACGGCGCGTTTCCGGCCCACCTTGTCGCCCAGGTTGCCGAAGATCAGCCCGCCGATCGGGCGCGCGACGAATCCGGCCCAGAACGTCGCGAACGACAGCAGCACTCCCACCAGCGGCGAGGCGCCGGGGAAGAACAGCGGTCCGAACACCAGCGCTGCCGCGGTGGCGTAGATGAAGAAGTCGTACCACTCGATCGAGCTGGCGATCAGGCCGGCGGCCATGAGCCTGCGGGTGGCTCTGCGATCGGGCGCCTCGGTCGTTGCGGCGTTCTGCGCCATGGTCGGTCACCTCGTTGTGAGTCAAGAAATGATTTCTTCAATGGGCTTGCGTGGCGGCTGTCCTCGCCAAGAACCCCAGTGGGGTGGGCACCGCCTGGGAACCCGCGGCGTTGCAAGCCGAGTCCCCCACCGCATGCGGCTGACGCCGCGTCCTCCAAGAACCTCTGGGGAAGAACGGCTTCGGAGCGCGTCGGTAGCACCGCGTCCGATCGGCGCGGCGTCGTCAGGTGAGTCGTGGCCGGATCAGGCCATGTGCAGGCCGCCGTTGACGTGGATGACCTCGCCCTGCACGAAAGCGGCGGCGGAACCGCACAGGAAGGCCACCACGGAGGCGACCTCGCCGGGCTTGCCGAGCCGGCCCATCGGGGTGGCCGCGATCAGGTCCCCGCCCTTGGCGGCGACGAGGTCGTCCGTCATCGGCGTTTCGATGATCCCGGGCGAAACCACGTTGATCCGCGCGCGGTCGCCCAGTTCCCAGGCCAGGCTCCGGGAGAAGGACAGCAGCGCGCCCTTGGTGGCGGCGTAGTGGGCGTGCCGCGCGCTGCCGCGGTGCCCGGCGACGGAGGCGATGGGCACGATCGAGCCACCGCGGTTGAGGTGCGGCAGGGCCGCGCGGACGAGGAAGAAGACGCCGTCGAGGTTGATCGACACGACGCGGTGCCACTGCTCGTCGGTCATCTCGGCGACCGGCTGCTCGGGGTAGATCCCGGCGGCGGGAACCAGGTGGTCGATGCCGCCGAACCGCTCGACCGCGAGCCGCACGAACTCGTCGTTGGCGGCGGAGGAAGCGGCGTCGAGCACGAAGGTGGCGGTCCGGGCGCCGGTTGGATCCAGCGTCGTCGCCAGTTCGTGCAGGGCGTTCCCATCGAGATCGCCGAGTACGAGGTTCGCGCCCGCGTCGAAGAACTGCCGGGCGATCTCGCGGGCGATGGAGCCGCCCGCACCGGAGAGCACCAGCGTTTTTCCTTGGAAATCAGTCATGTTCGTCCTCGGCGAAGAGTTCTGGGTGCTTGGCCAGTTCCAGGCGCGTGCGCCGGATGTGGCCGGTGAGGAAGCGCTCGGCGTCGACGGTGTCGGCGCGCTTGATCGCTTCGATGATGAGCCGGTGCTCGAAGTTGATGAGCTGGTGCCCCGCCGGGGCGATGACCCGCGCGTAGGCGCGCCGGTAGTGCTGCGTGGTGTTCCAGAAGCGGTGCACCATCGAGGTGAGCTCGCGGTTTTCGCATCCGCCGTAGGTCGCCAGGTGCAGCTCGCGGTCCAGCAGCAGGAACCGGTCGACGTCGGTGTTCTCCTCGATCTCGTCCTGGATCCGCTCCATGCGGGCGATGTCGCCGGCGGTGAGGTTCGGGACGCTCTCGCTGAGCGCGAGCGGTTCGATGCGTTCGCGGATCTTGTAGATCCCCTCGCACTCGTTCATGTCCAGTTTGGACACCCAGGCGCCGGTGTTGGACTTCAGCACCGCGAGGCCTTCGGCGGCCAGGATCCGCAGCGCCTCGCGGACCGGCAACCGGCTGGCGCCGAGCCGGGCGGCCACGTTCTCCTGCCGGATCCGCGTGCCGGGCGCGAGTTCCCCGTTGAGGATCATGCTCCGCAGGTGCTCGGCGACCCGCTGGCTCGCCACCGTCGACGCCGTTGCCTTCTCGGACACCATCTCTCCCCAATGCTCTGTTTCCAGGCTCGTTTTGCGTGGCGGTGCGGGTGGCGGCCCCCCTGCGGGAATTACGGGCGTCTTCTCGCTGTGGGATCCCCGAGCCAATTCACCACGTCGGGGCTGTCCTCGCGAGAAAACATCTGAGAACCCGCAGCGGTGCAAGCTGCGAGGGTGGGCTGAGCGGCTGCGCCGCTTCAAAGGCAAAAGCCCTCCCTGCCACACCACGACATCCAAACAGCCTCTCTAGCCCGTTTCTTCCTGCTGAGGTTGCCATAGCAGGACCGGGGCGTTTTCCTCGTAGGCCTTTCCGTCCGGGTAGGACACCAGCTCCAGCTGCATGCCCCACGGCGTCAGGAAGTACACCCACCGCTGGCCCGCGCTGGCGCCGGAGCTGGTCGTGGGCTCGCCCAGCACGCGGACGCCGTGGCCGCGCAGGTGCTCGACGGCCGCATCGAGGTCGGTGACGTAGAAGGCAAGGTGGTGGCCGCCGACGTCGCCGTTGCGCGGCTGGGCCGTGCGCTGGTCCGGCGCTTCGTATTCGAAGATCTCGAAGTTGGGGCCGTTGGCGCACCGGAAGAACCGCAGTTCCCGCATCACCGTGCGGGGATGCACGTCCAGGTGCTCGGCCATCCATTCGCCGTCGGAGCGGAACGGGCCCAGGGAGTACACCAGCTCGCAGCCGATCACGTCCACGAAGAACCTGGTGGCCTCGTCCAGGTCGGGCACCGTGAATCCGACGTGCTCGACACCGGCCAGGCCGGGCAGCCCGCCGGGGCGCGGTCCGGGCATCGCGACCATCACCTCCACATCAAAGGGAACGACCATTGGATCCAATGGCGAAGTTGCGACAAGTTTCAGCCAGCTCCACCGACCTGTCAATACGCAGTTTTCAAGGGGCGTTCCGGAGCGAGGCGCGGGCACGCGCGAGCCACGCCCACCTGGAACACAGGGCGCCGATTTCGCGTGAAATCGGCGCTCCACGTGGGGACGAGGTGGCGAATTCGCGCGAAATCGCCACCGGCGCCAGGGCTCGGACGCCCCTTGGGGTGGCCTTGCGCGGAGCCCTTCCGAAACGGCCCCTTGAGTGGATCTTGAACCACGCCCTCGCCGGCTTGGGACTTGAAAATGGATCCAATCGATGTCACCGTTGGATCCATCTTCCGCCCGCCGCGCCGATAGCCGCGGCCGGCGCTCCGCCATCCCTGAAGGACGCCCGGCCCCGCCGGGTCGCACAGGAGAGTGCCATGCCTGAACACCGCAAGCTGACCGCGTCATCGCCGTGGATCGAGGTGACCACCACCGAGCCGGACTGGGCGGCCGCCGACCCGCGGCTGCTGCGGTCGATGTTCGCCCAGACGCTGCTGATCCGGGCCTTCGAGGAGTACGTCCTCGAACTCGCCGGCCAGGGCCTGATCCACGGCCCGGCGCACTCGAGCATCGGGCAGGAAGGCGGGGCCGTCGGCTCGATCCTGCCGCTGACCAGCAGCGACTTCGTCAACGGATCGCACCGCGGGCACCACCAGTTCCTGGCCAAGGCGCTCGGCCACGTCGCGCCGGAGGGCATCGACCCGCGGCAACCGGCCGACCCGGCGGTCGCCGAGGTGCTGTCCCGCAGCCTGGCGGAGATCTGCGGCCTGTCGCGCGGCTTCTGCCGCGGCCGCGGCGGCTCGATGCACCTGCAGTGGAAGGAAGCCGGGGCGATGGGCACCAACGCCATCGTCGGCGGCGGAGTCCCGCAGGCGGCCGGGTTCGCCTGGGCGGCCAAGCAGGCCGGAACCGACGCGGTGTCGGTGACCTACTTCGGCGACGGGGCGGTCAACATCGGCTCGGTGCTGGAGACCATGAACCTCGCCGCGGCGTGGCGGCTGCCGGTGTGCTTCTTCATCGAGAACAACCGCTACGCGGTGTCCACCCACGTCGACGAGGTGACCGCCGAGCCCCGGCTGTCGGCGCGCGGCCTCGGGTTCAACATCCCGAGCTGGCGGGTCGACGGGATGGATCCGCTGGCCGTGCACCTCGCCATGACCGAAGCCGTCGCGCACATGCGCTCCGGCGCGGGCCCCACCATCGTCGAGGCCGACGTCTACCGCTACTTCCACCAGAACGGGCCGTTCCCGGGCAGCGCGTTCGGCTACCGCACCAAGACGGAGGAGCAGGAGTGGCGGGCCCGCGACCCGCTGGCCCGGCTCGCCGAGCGGCTGGTGGCGCGCGGCATCCTCGGCGCCGACGACGTCGAGGCCGCCACCGAGCGGGCCAAGCGGCTGATGGCGTCGATCGGTGACGAGATCCTCGAAGCCGATCCGCAGGGCAAGCCCGGCCGGCGGCGGATCAAGCCCGGCGAATGGCCGGACCCGGCGTTCCGGGACGTCGGGGTGCGCGGTGACCTCGGCGAGTTCACCGACGCCCGCATCGCCGACCGCGACACCTTCACCGGCCGCACCGACCGGCGCAAGTTCATCGACGTGGTCTCCGAGGTGATGCGCCGGCGCATGGACGTCGACCCGGTGGTGGTCCTCGGCGAGGACGTGCACCGGCTCAAGGGCGGCACCAACGGGGCCACCCGAGGCCTGGCCGAGGCGCACCCGGACCGGGTGCTCGGCACGCCGATCAGCGAGAACGCCTTCACCGGCCTGGCCGGCGGCATCGCCCTCGACGGGCGTTACACGCCGGTCGTCGAGCTGATGTACGCCGACTTCATGTGGGTGGCGGCCGACCAGATCTTCAACCAGATCGGCAAGGCGCGGCACATGTTCGGCGGCGACAGCGACGTTCCGCTCGTGCTGCGCAGCAAGGTCGCGATGGGCACCGGCTACGGCTCGCAGCACTCGATGGATCCCGCCGGGATCTTCGCCACCGCGCCCGGCTGGCGCATCGTCGCCCCCTCCACACCGTTCGACTACGTGGGCCTGATGAACAGCGCCCTGCGGTGCAAGGACCCGGTGGTGGTGATCGAGCACGTCGACCTCTACGGCTCGGTCGGCGAGGCCCCGGTAGACGACTTCGATTACTGCCTGCCGGTCGGCAAGGCAGCGGTCCGCCGCACCGGCTCGGACATCACCGTGCTGACCTACCTGGCGATGACCGGGTACGCGCTGGACGCGGTCGAGCGGCTGGGCACCGTCGACGCCGAGGTCATCGACCTGCGCTGGCTGGACCGGGCCAGCATCGACTGGGAGACCATCGGCGCCAGCATCCGCAAGACGAACAACGTGCTCATCGCCGAGCAGGGCCCGCCCGGCACCTCCTACGGCTCGTGGCTCGCCGACGAGATCCAGCGCCGGTTCTTCGACTGGCTGGACCAGCCGGTGCAACGGGTGCACGGCGCTGAGGCCTCGCCGAGCATCAGCAAGGTGCTCGAACGCGCAGCGATCGCGCAGACCGACGAAATCGTCGACCGGCTCAAGAACATCACCGGCCGCTGACCCGAGGCACCCAGGAGGTAAAACATGGCCGAGCTTCTCCGCGTGCCCGAGGTGGCCGCCGACACCGCGGAAGTCGTGCTGTCGACCTGGCAGCTCACCGAGGGCACCGCGTTCGCCGAGGGCGACGCGCTCGTCGCGGTCGAGACCGACAAGGCCGAGGTCGAGATCAGCGCCGATTCCGCGGGAGTGCTACTGAAAACACTGTACGAGCCGGGTTCCGAGGTCGCCGTCGGGGCCGCGATCGCGGTGCTCGGCGCCGACGGCGAGCACGTCGCAGACGTCGATGCCCTGCTGGCGGAGCTGGGCGTCGCGGTCGCGCGGCCGGCGGAGACCAAGCAGGCGGTTCGCCGGGAGATCCCGGAATCCCGGCCTGCACCGGCACAATCCGCCGACCGCGGCGGCCGGATCTTCGCGAGCCCGCTGGCCCGGCGGCAGGCCAGGGACGCGGGCCTGGACCTGGCCGAGCTGACCGGCACCGGCCCGGGCGGCCGGATCGTGCGCCGCGACATCGAGGCCGCCATCGCCGCACGACAGCAGGAGTCGCCGGAAACCTCGCCGCAGCAGGCCGAATCCCCGCAGCCCGCACCGCCTTCCGATGCTTACGAGGACGTTCCGCACAGCCGGATGCGCAGGGTGATCGCGGCCCGGCTCACCGAGAGCAAGCAGACCACCCCGCACTTCTACCTGCGGGCCCGGATCCAGGTCGAAGCGCTGCTGGCGCTGCGCGAGCAGGTCAACTCGACCGGACCGGTGCGGGTCTCGGTCAACGACCTGCTGATCAAGGCGGTCGCCAAGGCGCATGCCGGGGTGCCGGAGATGAACGCGATCTGGCTACCCGACGCCGTCCGCCGGTTCCACCACGTCGACGTCTCCGTCGCCGTCGCGACCGGCGGCGGGCTGGTGACGCCCGTGCTGCGCGGCGTCGAGGACATGTCGGTCACGGCGATCGCCGGGCGGATGCGCGAGTACGTCGACAGGGCCAAGAACGGCGGGCTCCGCCCCGAGGAGTTGCAGGGCGGTTCGATCACGATCTCCAACCTGGGCATGTTCGGGGTGGCGGAGTTCGATGCCATCATCAACCCGCCGCAGGCGGCGATCCTGGCCGTCGGAGCGGCCCGGGAAGAGGCGGTGGTCCGCGACGGCCAGGTGGTGCCCGCCGAGGTGATCGACGTGGTGCTGTCGGTCGACCACCGGCCCGCCGACGGCGCCCTGGCGGCCAAGTGGCTCGACGCGTTCACCAAGACCGTCGAAAATCCCCTGCAGATCCTGATCTGATCGACGCCTCCGGGGCCGGCCGGTGGGCAGGCAGGCCCCGGAAATGGTGTCCCGAAAGGGAATCTCATTCGATCTCAACAGGTTCTTGACAGCTCATCCCTACCGTTCCGGCACATGAGATCACGCACCCTGGCGGCCGTGCTCGCCGCAAGTGCCGCGCTGACCTGGGCACCCGCCGCGCACTCCGCCGAAACCCCCGTCGTTTCCACTGCCGACGTCCTGCCGCACCTGCAGGAGTTCCAGCGGATCGCGGACCGCAACGGCGGCAACCGGGCGCACGGCACCCGCGGGTACCAGGAATCCCTGGACTATGTGAAGGAACGGCTCGACGAAGCGGGTTTCCGGACCTCCGTCGAGGAGTTCGAGCACGACGGGGCCAAGGGCAACAACCTGATCGCGGACTGGCCCGGCGGCGACGAGGACCAGGTGGTGCTCCTGGGCGCCCACCTCGACAGCGTGCCCGCCGGCCCGGGGATCAGCGACAACGCCACGGGTTCGGCCGCGATCCTGGCCACCGCGCTGGCCGTGAGCGAGACGCACCTGGCCCCGGCCAAGCACCTCCGATTCGCCTGGTGGGGCGCGGAGGAACCCGGGCTGATCGGCTCCGCGAAGTACGTGGCGGCGCGCACGCCCGAGGAGTTGGCGAAGATCGCGGTGTACCTCAACTTCGACATGACCGGCTCCAAGGGCGACCGGCAGTGGCTGGTGATCCACGCGGGCGCGCCCGCGACGGACGTGTTCGAACGCCACTTCGCCGACCAGGGCATCCCGACATTCGACATCGGCGTAGGCGGCTCGGACCACGAGTCCTTCGACGCGGCCGGGGTGCCGGTGTCCGGGTTCACCAACGGCATCGGCGCGTGCATCCACGACGCCTGCGACACGATCGACAACGTCGATCCGGAAGCCGAGGTCATCAGCACGAACGCCATCATCCAGGCGGTCTGGAGCGTGGCCGGTGCGTAACCGACTCCTCGTGACGGGCGCGGTCGCCGGCGTCATGGTGCTGGGCATCGCGACCGCGTCGGCCCAGCCCGGCGGCGGCGGCCTCGGCGACCCGTACTTCCCGGACGACGGGAACTCCGGCTACGACGTGACCCGCTACGACGTCGGCATCAGCTACGACCCGGCCAGGCCGGGCTACCTGGAAGGCGACACCACGGTGACCGCGACTGCGAGCGCGGAGCTGGACGGCTTTCACCTCGACCTGTCCGGATTTCAGGTCACCGAGGTGTCCGTCGACGGCGTCGCCGCGAAGTCGTTCGGCCGCGCGGGCGAGCACGAGCTGGTGATCACGCCCGCCCGCCCCATCGCCGCGGGCGCGTTGTTCGCCGTGCGCGTCCGGTATTCCGGGCGGCCTGGCGGTGGCGGCTGGCACACGTTCCCCAACGGCGGCGCCAACGCGTTGGGCGAGCCGCAGTCGGCCACGTCGTGGTACCCGGCAAACGACCACCCGTCCGACAAGGCCGCGTTCCACCTGACGGCCACCGTCCCCGAGGGCTGGACGGTGATCGGCAACGGGCTGCCCGGCGAGACCACCACCGCCGATGGCAAGGCGACCTTCCGGTGGCACGAAGACCAGCCGATCGCGACCTACCTGACGACGGTCGCGATCGACGAGTTCACCGTGCGCACGTCCGAGCTCTCCGACGGCACGCCGGTCATCAACGCCTACTCCCCCGGCACGCAGATCGACCCGGCCACCGAGGAGCAATACGTCGAGATCATGGACGTGCTGGCCGAGAAATTCGGGAAGTACCCGTTCTCCTCGGCGGGCAGCATCGTGCTCGGCCAGAGCTCCGGGGAGAACCCGGGCGCACTGGAAACCCAGACCCGGCCGACGTACTTCGGCGCCGTCTTCGACTTCTCGCTGCTGCACGAGAACGCCCACCAGTGGTTCGGCGACAACGTGTCGTTCACCGACTGGCGCGACGGCTGCATAGCCGAGTGCTTCGCCCAGTACTCCGTCCAGCTGTGGGAGGAGCACAACGGCGTCGACATCGACAAGTCGTTCTACGAATCCACTGTGGAGGAGGCGCGGAACGATCCGGCGTTCTGGTCGGTGAAGCTGTACGACCCGGGCCCGGAGAACCCGCTGCACCAAGCCTTGTACGACAAGGGTTCGCTGATGGTGCACGCGCTGCGCCGGAGCATCGGCGACGAGGCGTTCTTCGGCACCCTCCGGCAGTGGCAGACCAGGTACGCGGGCGGCAACGCCTCCTGGCCGCAGTTCGAGGAGCTGGCGGCGGAAGTATCCGGAAAGGATCTCGACGGCTTCTTCGAAGCCTGGGCGCACAGCACGACGATCCCGCCTGACCAGTACCTCTACCCGGCAGGACGCTGACCGGCGAGCCTGCCGGCCGACAGCGGCGCCGATTTCTATCACACCTGTGATAACGTGCGGCAATGCCAGCTCGGATCGACCTGGGACAGCGCAGCGAGGACGTCATCGAGGCGGCTTTCCGCCTCTTGGCGCCGAAGGACTCGGCGGTTGACGCGCGCTCCGAACCCATTCGGGGCGGCTGCGACCAAGGCGTGATCGCACGGGAAAGGGCTCACCTGGTGTTCGATTCGCACGTTGACCGGACTCGCGGGTGGATCTGCCATCGACGCCCTGCAGGGCCTGGCCGCGGAGTTGCTTGAGCGTCGATCGGGATTCGTCGTTTCCGCACGACGAATGCCGGTCTTCCGCCCGGTGGCCGAACAAGACCGGTGTGCGATCGCTCGTGCCCAGGGGCGTTCTCGACGCGCCGACGCCGAGCCGACCATCCAGTGACCTGGTACGCGCACTGTCAGGCATTGTTGCACTGCAAAGGGAGATCAGTTGTGCCCGCGTGGCTGTTCGCACTGCTCGCAGCGGCTTTCGTCTTCTACACCGATGATTACGTGATCGCGGGTGTTCTGCCGGAGATCGCGCGAGATCTGGGTGTCAGCGAGGCGCACGCCGGACAGCTGGTGACCGTCTTCTCCCTCACCGTCGCTCTCGCCGCGCCGATCGCCGGAGTCACCCTGGCGCGGGTGTCCCGCCGGTACCTGTTCACCGCCTCGTTCGTGATCTTCGTCGTGGCGAACCTCTTGGCGGCTACCGCAACCAGCTTCGGCCTCCTGGTGGCCCTGCGGGTCGTGGCGGCGATCGCGGCGGCGGCGTCCACCCCGGCGGTGTTCGCCTACGCCGCCGAGCGAGCTCCGGAAAGCCACATCGGCAGGTACGTCGCAGTAGTGGCGCTCGGCGTCACGGGCTCGATCGCGGCCGGCGTCCCGATCGGCACCTGGATCGGCGGCCATTGGGGCTGGCGAACGACATTCGTCTCGATGGCGGTGGCCGGAGCCGCGGCGCTGGCATTCTTGCTCGCAACCCTGCCTCGCGAGCGCGGCGAGGCCGGCGACGTGCCGAGCATCCCCGAACAGTTGCGCGCTCTCGCCAGCGCGCCGGTATCGCTCGGGCTCATGGCGAACTGCGCGCTCATGACCGGATCGATGATGATGCTCACCTACACGGCCCCCTACCTCGACGCGGTGAGCGAGGCCGACGTCGATCAGCGCGCACTCGCGTTCAGCTCCTCCGGGGTGGCCGGCATCGTCTGCATCTGGGCAGGCGGGAAGGCCACCGACCGGTGGGGTTCGGACCGCACACTGGTCGCCGGGATCAGCACCTTCACCGGCATCATGGTGCTCTTGGGCGTGCTCTGGTTCGCCCGCCCCGTACCGTTTTCCGCCCTCCTCGTGGTGGGAACGGTCTGGGGCGGCATGGCCTTCTGGAATTCCCCGGCGATTCAAGCGCGCCTCCACCTGCTCGCCGGACCGACCGCACCGCAGGCATTGGCGCTCAACACGTCGGGCACATACCTCGGAGTCTCGCTGGGCGGAGCCATCGGAGGGCTGACCCTGAGCAGCCTGGGGGCCGGACTGCTGCCGGCCGTCGCGGCAGTCCTCGGACTGAGCGCATTGGCGCTGCTGGCACTCGCCATCGCCGCCGCGAAGAAAACGCCTAGCGGTGCGGCGACTGCAGCGGAACGCTGAACCCCGCAACGGCGCGGGCCTCGACGTTGGCGCCACTCCAGACCTAATGCCGTGGGTGCGCGACGTGCAGCACTTCCACCCGGCAGGCCGCTGACCGGCGAGCAGGGCCGTGAGTCCTTTGTGTCGCTGCGGCAGCACAAAAGACTCACGGCCCACGCCCGCCCTTTCAGAGCCAGACGAGGCGGAGGTCGCGGATCAACGAGAAGCATTCCAGCGCGCCTTCGGCGGAGTCGGAGTTGCCGGTCCAGCCGTGCGGGCTGACGAACACCGCGCCCGGACCGTCGGCGTCGGGAGCGCGGCAGAAGTCCAAGCCCCACAGGTAGATCCGCGCGTCGGTGACCCCATCACCATCGCGCGCGACTTCGCACAACGCGAACTTCCTCGGCTGGTAAGCCCCGGCCAAGTCCTCCAGCACCGCCGGAAGCTCGTCCTCACCCCAAGGCCCCAGCGAAAAACGCGGCTCCAACATCCCGACTCCCATCTGCCGATCAACCTGCAAGAAGGTTATCGAGAAACTTGCTCCTTAACAGTCGCTGATCCAGGTGATCGATCTTCCGGTAGCCGATTTGGGTGCAGCGGGGTGCCAAGATGAGCGGCATGGCGATGTCCCCGGACCCGAAGGTGCTCAAGATCCAGATCGGGATCGAGTTGCGCCGCTTGCGCGAGAACGCAGGCCACACAGCAGCCGAAGCAGCAGAGGTCCTGGGCGGCGCGGTACCCAAGATCAGCAAGATCGAGAACGGCAAACAGGCCGCCACACCAGAAGAAGTCGAGAAGCTGGCCCACCTCTACGGCACACCGGCGAAACGCCGGAAGTACCTGGTGGGACTCGCAGCACAGGTCCCGAAACGCAGCCGTCGCCGAACCATGTACCGCGACGCCGTACCGGACTGGGTTCAACGATTCTTCGCCCTGGAATCCGAAGCCACCGAGATGAAGATCTACGAAGTAGAGATCATCACCGGGCTCTTCCAGATCGAGGACTACGCCCGGGCCACGCTGCTCGCATGGGAGCCTGCGGCCGACCCACGGCTCGTGGAAAGCCACGTCAAAACCCGGATGGAACGTCAAGCCGTACTCACGCGGACTGACCCGGCGCTCGATCTGCATGTCGTGCTCAGCGAGTCAGCATTGCACCGGGTGCAGGGCAGCCAAGACGTGATGGCGCGACAACTCGGCCACCTGCTTGAAGTCTCAGAGCTGCCGAACGTCCGACTCCAGGTCCTGCCGTTCGACGCCAATCGCATCGCTGTCACTTCATCGGCAGCATTGATGCATCTCTCCGACCAGCAACTTTCGACGGTGTACCTGGAGGACTTCCTCGGCGCCACCTATCTGTGGGAGCCGGAGGAATACACTCGGTACAGCGTCATCTTCGAGCGACTGAGCAACGCTGCACTGCCTGTCCCGAAGACCCGACAACTCATTGCTCGCGTGCTCAAGAAGTACCGGTGACCACCGGGAGGAACAACGATGTCGGCCTTAGCTCTTGAGAATGCCGCTTGGCGCAAGTCCAGCTACAGCCAGGGCAACGGCGGCGTGTGCGTCGAGGTTGCTGTTCAGCCGACTGTCGTCGGTGTTCGGGACTCGAAGGATCCCGATGGCCCGGTGCTCGTCTTCGACTCCGGCTCCTTCGCGCGGTTCCTCGGCACCTTGAAGGGCTAGGCACGCAGAATTGCCCGTTCAGGGCCAACTTCGTCTGCAGAGCCAACTTCCGGAGGATTGCGCGCGCGCCGGGGCTGCCGCACGCTACCCGAGGGATCGCCGCCGCCACCGCGCCCGGCTGCGGCGCACACGGCGGTCGGGAGGCCCGATGGTGCAACCGGAGCAGAGCATGCGCCCGACGCTGCTCGGCGTCCGGGTGCCCCGCATCGAGGACGACCGCTTGGTCACCGGGCGCGGCCGGTACATCGCCGACGTCGTCCTGCCCGGCATGGTCGAGGCCGCGTTCGTCCGCAGCGACGTGCCGCACGCGCGGGTGCGCGGTGTCGAGACGGCGGCCGCGCTGGATTCCCCCGGGGTGCACGCGGCGTTCTCCGGTGCGGACCTCGACGTTCGCGCCGTTCCGGACCTGATGCCCTGGGTGCGCGGCGTGCAGCACTTCCCGCTGGCGCGCGACCGGGTTCGCTTCGTCGGCTGCCCACTGGCGGTGGTCGTCGCCGACGACCGCTACCTCGCCGAGGACGCCGCCGAACTGGTCGACGCCGACCTCGAACCGCTGCCCGCCGTCGACACAGCCGAGGACGCCCTCGCCGAGGACGCACCGCTGCTCTACCCGGAGTGGGGCGACAACCTCCTGCTGTCGATGCCCGCCCCGGAGAACCCCGCCGTGAACGAGGCGTTCGAGCGGCTGCGCACGATCAGCGGCACCTACACCACGCACCGCCACGCGGCCGTGCCCATGGAACCCCGCGGCGTCGTGGCCGAGTACCGCGACGACCGGCTGACGGTGTGGACCTCCACCCAGGCCGCCTTCATCGTGCGATCGATGCTCTCCCAGGTGCTGGGCCTGCCGGAACGCGACATCCGGGTGATCACGCCCGACGTCGGCGGCGGATTCGGGCAGAAGAACGAGGTCTACCCCGAGGACTACGTGGTCCCGTGGCTGGCGATGCGGCTGCGCCGCCCGGTGCGCTGGCTCGAAGACCGCCACGAGCACCTGATCACCGCCTGCCACGCCCGCGACATGCGCATCGAGCTGTCCGCCGCGGTCCGCGACGACGGCACCATCGCGGCGCTGCGCGGGCGGGTGCGCACCGATCTGGGTTCCGGCGAGGTGTTCCCCGGCGGGTTCGGCCCCAGCCTGGTCGCCGTCGGTTCGCTGTGCGGGCCGTACCGGATTCCGCACCAGTGCGTGGCGGTGCAGGGCGTGGTCACCAACAAGACGCCGCTCGGCGCCTACCGCGGTTTCGGCATGCCGGAGGGCACCTTCGCCATCGAGCGGCTGGTGGACAAGATCGGGCGCGAGCTGGGCATCGATCCGGTCGAGCTGCGCCGCCGGATGATCCTCGATCCGCACGAGCTCCCCTACGAGACCGCCGCCGGTGCCCGGCTGGACTCCGGCAGCCACCGCGCGGCCTTCGACCGCGCCGTCGAGATCGGCGAGCGGCTGCTGGCCGCCGAACAGGAACGCGCCGAGCCCGGCACGCGCCTCGGCGTCGGCTACGCCACCTACATCGAAGGCGTTGCCGCCAGCGCGTTCTCGATCACCGGCACCTGGAGCGGGCAGGATTCCGCGGACGTGCGCTTCGACGCCGACGGCGGCGTCACCGCGGCGGTGGGCGTCTCGGCCATGGGCCAGGGCGCGCACACCACGGTCGCCACCCTCGTCGCCGAGGAGCTCGCCCTGCCGATCGAGCAGGTGCGGGTCGTGATGGGCGACACCGACACCGCCCCGTTCGGCCTGGGCAGCTGGGCCAGCCGCGGCGCCGTCGTCGCCGGCGGCGCGATCGCGCAGGCCGCGGAAGTGTTGCGGCGCAAGGGAACCGAGATCGCCGCGCACCTGCTGGAAGCCGCGCCGGAAGACCTGGAGCTCGCCGACGGCGGATTCCAGGTGCGCGGCAGCCCCGGCAGCTCGGTGCCCTGGGAGCGGGTGGCGCGGGTGGCGCTGACCCGCACCTTCGAGCTGCCGCCGGGCATGGCGCCCGGGCTCGACGCGCGCGCGAGCTACGAGCCGCCCGGGATGGACCACGTGCCGCGTCCCGACGGGAAGATGAACGCCTCGACCACCTACACCAACGCCGCGCACGCCGCGGTCGTCGCGGTCGATCCCGCCACCGGCGAGGTGCGGGTGGTGCGGTACGCGGTCGTGCACGACTGCGGGCAGGTGATCAACCCGCTGACCGTCGCCGGGCAGATCCACGGCGGCGTCGCGCAGGGCATCGGCGGCACGCTCTACGAGCAGCTGCCCTACGAGGACGGCCAGCCGCTGGCCACCACGTTCATGGAGTACCTGCTGCCCACCGCCTGCGAGATCCCGGACATCGCGACCGAGGAGTTGTGCAGCCCGGCACCCGAAACCCCGTTCGGGATCAAGGGCGTCGGCGAGGCGGGCATCATCGGCCCGCCGGCCGCGATCGTGCGCGCCGTCGAGCACGCCCTGGAACCGCTGGGGGTGGCCGACATCAACACCACGCCGCTGACGCCGTCGGTGGTGCGGCGGCTGATCGAGGAGGCCGCGTCGTGAAGCCGCCGCCGTTCGACTACGTCCGCCCCGGCAGCCTCGGCGAAGCGGTGCGGCTGCTCGCCGTCGACGAGGACGCGAAGGCCCTCGCCGGTGGGCAGAGCCTGCTGCCGATGATGAACTTCCGGCTTGCCCGCCCGAGCGTCCTGGTCGACATCGGCCGCCTGCCCGAGCTGACCGAACTGCGCCGCGAAGACGGCGTCCTGGTCATCGGAGCGGGCGTGCGGCAGCGGGCCGCCGAGACCTCGCCGCTGGTGCGGCAGGCCTGCCCGCTGCTCGGTCAGGCGCTGCGCCATGTCGGCCACCACCAGGTCCGCTCGCGCGGCACCATCGGCGGCTCCCTGGCGCACGCGGACCCGGCGGCGGAGCTGTGCGCGGCCGCGTGCGCCCTCGACGCCGAGGTCGTGGTGACGGGCACCGGCGGCCGGCGCACCGTGCCCGCCGACGAGCTGTTCGTCGCCCCCTACCAGACCTCGCTGGCCGCCGACGAGATCCTCGCCGAGGTGCGGCTGCCGATCCGCGGCGCCCGCCACGGCTTCGCCGAGATCGCCCGGCGGGCCGGGGATTTCGCCCTCGCCGGCGTGGCCGCGGCCCTGGAGTTCGACGGCGGCACCGTGACCCGCGCACGACTTGCCGGTCTCGGCATCGGCGGCACGGTGCGGCGGCTGCCGGAGGCCGAAGAGGTCCTGCTCGGGCGGGCGCTCGACGCCGATGCGATCGGTGCCGCGGCAGACGCCGCCGCCGACTCCGCCACGCCGCCCGACGACCTCCACGCCGATCCGGAAACCCGCCGCGCCGCACTGCGCGCGGCGGCACAGCGAGCCCTGGAGCAGGTGGCGCATGACTGACGTCCCGGCCGCGAACCGCGAGATCGCGCTCACCGTCAACGGTCGCGAGGTCCGCCGCCTCGTGCCGGTGCGCCGCCTGCTGGTGGACTTCCTGCGCGACGACCTCGGCCACACCGGCACCCACGCCGGCTGCGAGCACGGTGTCTGCGGCGCGTGCACGGTCCTCATCGACGGCGAGCCCGCGCGTTCCTGCATCACGCTCACCGTGCAGGCCGACGGAGCCGAGGTGACCACGGTGGAAGGCCTCACCCCCGACGGGGGCTTGAGCCCGATGCAGCAGGCGTTCAAGGACTGCCACGGACTCCAGTGCGGTTTCTGCACGCCGGGGTTCATCACGACGCTGTCCGCCGCCGATCCCGAAGAGCACCCCGACGACGAGGCCATCCGCGAGCTGCTGTCCGGGAACATCTGCCGCTGCACGGGCTACCAGCACATCGTCGACGCCGTCAACGAGGCCTGGGGCCGGGGGTAGAGCTTGTTTCCAGGCTCGTTCTGCGTAGCGGTGCGAGTGGCGGCCCCCTATGGGAATTACGGTCGCCTTCTCGCTGTGGGATCCCCGGCATCATGAATGGCCAGGTCGGGTGGTGGCTTCGAAATGGTGAGGTGAACGGCCTGTTCACCTCGCCTATTGGGATGAACGGTCCGTTCACTCCACACCGGCCGATGCCCGTCGACGCCGGGCGGCTGCAGCGAACGGACCGTTCACCTCACCTACCGAGGCGAACAGGTCGTTGACTCCACACCAGCCACCGACGACTCACCACTGCGCCAACGGGTTCACAAACAGCCGCTGTGTATAGCAGCCCGGTTCAGAGCGATTCGAGGAACGCGAGCGCGACCGACCACGCCTCCGTGGTGGCCTCCGCGTCGTAGTCCGGCAGGTCCGGGTCTGTGAACAGGTGCCCGGCGCCCGGGTACTGGAAGATCTCGACGTCCGCCCCGGCCCGCCGCATCTGCAGGTACCAGGAGTTCAGCCAGTCGGCCGTCTCGAACGGATCGGGATCGGCGACGTGCAGCTGCACGGGCAGGTCGTCGACGGCCGCGTTCTCGGCGATGTCCGAGGTGCCGTGCAGGAGCAGCAGGCCGCGGGCCTTCTCGTCGGCCAGCGCGAGGTTCTGCGCGATGGCCGCGCCCAACGACAACCCGGCGTACACCAGCCCCTTGTCGCTGTGAGGGGCCGCCGCCTGCACGGCGCGGCGCAGCAGCTCGTCCCGGCCGATCTCCTCCGTGATGCGCATGCCGTCCTCGACCGTCTCCGCGGTCCGGCCGTCGAAGAGGTCGGGGACGTGCACCTCGTGACCGGCCACGCGCAGCCGTTCGGCGGCGGCTTGCACGGCGGGCCGCAGACCGAACGCGGAATGAAGCAACAGGATGTCCACGGGGACATCCAATCAGCCCGCCGCGACCGGGACCCGGGACGGGCAGGGCCGCCAACTCATTGCAATAGTCATTGACACAGTCGTCGATGTCATCGATCCTGATACCTGTTACTCGCGTTAGCAGGTATCGCCGGGTAACGCGAGACACCGCCGTCACCGTCGCAGGGAGCGCCCATGACCGGCAGCATCGCCCGGGACCACGGAACGCCGCCGCAGTCCGACCGCGCCGATTTCGCGGACCGGCTGCTGCGCTCCTCGGAGATCCTCTCCTACGACCCGGTCCAGAAGGTGGACTGGGAGACGCCGCTGGACACGAGCTACCACGGCACGAGCCCCGAGTGGAGCACGCTGTACGGCACCTCCTACTGGCAGGAGATGACGCCGGAGCAGCAGCGCGAGCTGACGCGCCAGGAGGCCGCGTCGGTGGCGAGCACCGGCATCTGGTTCGAGATGATCCTGCAGCAGATGGTGCTGCGGGACTTCTACGCGAAGGACCCGACCGATCCCGCCTTCCAGTGGGCGCTGACCGAGATCGCCGACGAGTGCCGGCACTCGATCATGTTCGCGCGCGGCGCCGCGAAGCTGCGCGCCCCGGCGTACCGGCCGACCCGGTTGGTGGTGGAGCTCGGCCGCGTGTTCAAGACCGTCGCGTTCGGCGAGGCCGCCTACGCGGCGATCCTGGTCGCCGAGGAGGTCCTGGACGTCATGCAGCGGGACTGGATGCGCGACGAGCGGGTCGTGCCGTTCGTCCGGACGGTGAACAACATCCACGTCGTCGAGGAATCGCGGCACATGAAGTTCGCCCGCGAGGAGACCAAAACACGGCTGGAGGGCGCGGGCCGGCTGCGTCGGCAGATCACCGCGGTCGTGGTGGCCGGCGCGTCGTACTTCATCGTCACCAGCATGTGGAACCGCAAGGTGTACGAGAACGCCGGGCTCGACCCGAAGCGGGCCATCCGCGAGGCGAAGGCGAACGAGCACCACAGGTCGATGCTGCGCTCCAGCTGCGCCGGCCTGATGGAGTTCCTCAGCTCCGCCGGCCTGCTCACCAAGGCATCGCAGTGGTTCTACAAGCGCGCGAACCTGATCTGAGCCCATGGCGTACGCGATCACCCAGACCTGCTGCAACGACGCGACCTGCGTGAAGGTCTGCCCGGTCAACTGCATCCACCCGACGCCGGACGAGCCGGACTTCGGCACCACCGAGATGCTCTACATCGACCCCGCCTCCTGCATCGACTGCGGCGCCTGCGCCGATGCCTGCCCGGTCGAGGCGATCTTCCCGGTGGAGCACCTGACCGCGCCGCTGCAGGCGTACGCCGAGGTCAACGCCGCCTACTACGCGGGCGCGGAGCCCGCGGCGGAGACGGCCGATCCGGCGCCGAACTTCCACCGCTGGGGTCCTCCGGTGTTCGGCCGCGCCATCCCCAGTGACTTCGCGCCGCTGGACGTCGCGGTCGTGGGCACCGGCCCCGCGGGCATGTACGCGGTGGAGGACCTGCTCCTGCGCACCAACTCCCGGGTCACGCTGATCGACCGGCTGCCCGTCACGGGCGGGCTCGTGCGCTACGGCGTCGCGCCCGACCACCCGTCGACGAAGAAGATCGGCGAGACCTTCAGCCGCTTCCACACCCACCCGCGGCTGCGGCTGCGCCTGGGCGTCGAGGTCGGCAGCGACGTCACCGCCGACGAGCTCGCCGCCCGGCACGACGCGGTGATCTACGCCGTCGGCGCCTCCTCGGCGCGCCGTCTCGGCATTCCCGGCGAGGACCTGCCCGGCAGCGTCGCCGCCACCACCCTCGTGGGCTGGTACAACGGGCACCCGGACGTCCCGGCCGATGCGATCGACCTCTCGGCGGAGCGGGTGGTCGTGGTGGGCAACGGCAACGTCGCGCTCGACGTGGCCAGGATCCTGACCGCGGATCCGGCGGCCTTGGAAAGCACCAGCATCTCCCCCGCCGCGCTGGCGCAGCTCCGGTCGAGCAAGGTCCGCGAGGTCGTGCTCCTCGGCCGCCGCGGCCCCGAATCCGCCGCGTACACGACGCCGGAGCTGCTCGCGCTCACCCAGCTCGACGACGTCGAACTCGTCGTGGACGGCCACGACGCGCAGATCGAGGCGGCCATCGAGACCGCACCCGCCGGCGGCAAGGCGAACCTGCTCCGGGGCCTCCCGCGCGAGGCCGTCGACTGGTCCGCGCCGCCCCTGCACGGGCGCCGCCGCATTGTGCTCCGCTTCCACTCCGCGCCGGTGGAGATCAGCGGCGACACGCAGGTGCGCGCGCTGCGCGTCACCGGCCACGCCGGCGAAGTGGAAGTCACCGCCGGCCAGGTGGTGCGGGCGATCGGTTACCGGGGCACGGAACTGCCCGGCCTGCCCTTCGACGAGAGCACCGGCACCATCCCGCACGCGGACGGCCGGGTGGACGGACGGCCGGGGACCTACGTCGTGGGCTGGATCAAGCGCGGCCCCACCGGCGGCATCGGCGCCAACCGGACGTGCGCCCGGGAAACGGTCGACGCGCTGCTCGACGACGCCATCGCCGGCCGCCTCCCGGCATCGCGCTGACGGCGGCCTCGCCGGGCCCGCGGCAGGGCTTGCCCCGCCCCGCCGCGGGTCCGGCGAACTCCCTGGACTCGTAGAACCCGAGGGCAACGGTAGTCGCAGAAGGCGAAGCAGCGATGTCCTCGAATCTGGGATCGTCCGTCCGCCACACCGGCGACGCGCACTGGGGCGCCGGAATCTCGCACGGCGACGACATCTACGAGCACGGCGGTTTCGCGGTGCACTTCTTCGGCCGGGCCCTCGTGGACGACCTCGCCACCGACGCCTCGACGAGGTGCACGCATTCGAAGAGGGCGAACTGCCCCGCAGGCTGTGGTGCGTCACCCAGACCCGCCCGTCGAGTCCTCAGTAGACGGAACCTCCACCGCCTCGGAGCCCCGCAATTTCCATTGAAATCGAAGGTTCGATTTCAATGGAAATTGCGGATCAAGCAGGCGCTTACGAACGGCGGCGGGGCTTCCCGCGCTTGCCGCCCTTGGGGGCGCCGGAACGCGACTGCCGGGCGCCACCGGCCGGCTTGCGGGCGGCGGCCTTCTTGGCGTCGCCCTCGGGACGCTTGCTCTTCGCCTGCGCCGGAGCCGGCGGGCGTCCGCGCGTGCTGTTGACGGTCCGCCCGCGGACGATCCCGATGAACTGCTCCATCCGGTCGGTGGTCTCGTCCTCCAACCATGACAGCGCGACCCGCGACTGCGGCACGTCGACGATCGGCCGGTAGGTGAGGTCCCGGCGGTGGTGCAGCCGGGCGAGCGACTGCGGGACGACGAGCAGGCCCACGCCGGCGGCTACCAGCTGGATCGCGTCCGCGGTCGTGGCCGGGCGCTCCATCGCCGGGCGGCCGGGCGGCCGCTCCCAGTCGAGGGTGTCGTCGAGCGGGTGCAGCACGAGCTCGTCGGCGAGGTCGTCGACGGACACCTCCTCGGCCGTGGTCACGACGTGGTCCTTCGGAACCACGACCACCGTCGTCTCGGTGTAGAGCGGGATCGCGTGCAGGCCCTCCCGGTCCGTCGGCAACCGGAGGAGGACCGCGTCGGCGTCACCGGCCCGCACCAGGCCCGCGGCCTCGGCGGCGGTCACCTGCACGAGGTGCAGCGGGACCTCGGGCGACCGCTCGTGCCAGGTCCGCGCCCACTTGCCGGGCGTCACCCCCGGTACGTAAGCGAGCGTGAACGAGGGTTGTCCGTCCGAGCCTGTCACGTGGCCAGGCTACCGGGCGTCATCGCAGGTAGTGCGCACCCGGTCGATACCCTTGAGGGCATGACGTCGCAGAAGACCCCCCAGACGATGAAGCCCGCGACCGCGGCGAAGAAGCTGAACGTGTACCTCCAGGCCACCCCCGCGGAGTTCCAGGAGGGTGTCGTCTCGCGCGACGAGTTGAACGCCCTGCAGACCAGCCCGCCGGAGTGGCTGCGCGAGCTGCGCCGCAACGGCCCCCACCCGCGGCAGGTCGTCGCGGCGAAACTGGGCGTCTCCATCGGCGGCCTCGCGCGCGGCGGGGTCACCGAGGCGCTCACCACGGAGCAGATCGAGGAGTTGAAGTCGGACAACCCCGAGTGGCTCCAGCAGGAGCGCGCCACCCAGGCGGATGTCCGCAAGGAGACGGCGCGCATCAAGGAGAAGGCGGCCGAACACCGCCAACGGCGTCCCTGACGCCGACCACCGGCGCCGCCGGCGGGGTCGGGCGGCGCCGCCGCGGTCTCACCAGCCGCGGGCACCGTCCCACTGCTCGCGCAGGAGGTCCGCGTGGCCCGTGGCGGGCGGTGTCCAGGGCGACGTGGCAAAGCGCCCAGCTGAGCGTGTAGTCAGCTGGAACCAGTGCTGTTCCACGGTGGTCAGGTGCTTGACGATGCCCGCCAGCGAGGTGTTCGAACGCGTCGGGTTGTACCGGGCGCCGTCCTCGGAGAGCCCGGTCACCTTGGCCAGGATGGTGTTGCGGCCGAACTCCAGCCAGGCCTGGAGCATTTCCTTCTCCCCGAGCCCGTGCTTCGGGATCCGACGCTGCGGAGCGTCTGCGCAAACCGGAACGTGCTGCGCCACGTGCGTCTCATTTCTGCTCGCCGGCAACGGGAAAGCCGAGCGTGGGCGGGCGTAGG
Source organism: Saccharopolyspora sp. NPDC045941 (assembly GCF_056431445.1). Lineage (NCBI taxonomy): Bacteria > Bacillati > Actinomycetota > Actinomycetes > Pseudonocardiales > Pseudonocardiaceae > Saccharopolyspora > Saccharopolyspora sp. NPDC045941. Next base: position 74,398 of record NZ_JBWKKU010000019.1, on the reverse strand, counting down.
ACGAACGGCGCGGATCGCGATCGCCTCCCGGAGTTCGCCGCACCAGACCGCACTCGACCGACACGCGAATCCGCCGGCTGACCGGCCGAGCCGACGCGATCACGCGGTCGGGGCTCCGGCGACGCGGCGCTCCCCGCCGTTGCGCGCCTGCCATTCCCGGTAGACGTCAACGGCGGCGTCGCGGGGGTCGTAGGTCATCGGCAGGCGGCGCTCGTCCCAGTCCTTGGCGAACTCGCCGTAGAAGGTGGCGAGCTCGAAGTACTTCCGGTCGTCCACGTAGTGCGGCTCGTAGTCGTCACGGGCGGTGAGGAAGACCACCTCGTCGGGGCTGCAGTAGTACAGCGAGCCCAGGCACATCGGGCACGGGTGCGCCAGGACGTAGACGGTGGCGCCGGTGAGGTGCTCGGTGCCGAGCTTCGTGCAGGCCTCGCGGATGGCGAGGATCTCGGCGTGGGCGGTGGGGTCGCCGGTCTGGGCCACCTTGTTGGGGCTTTCCGCGACGATCTGGCCGTCCTTGACGATCACCGTCGCGAACGGGCGGCCGCCCTCGGCGACGTTCTGCCGGGCGAGGTCGATGGTGCGTTGTGCGAAGTCCACGGGATTCCTTCCTCCGGTTGCGCTGGTTCGGGTTCCGCCTCAGAAGGGCTTGGTCGGCAGGTACTTGCCGTCGAGGGTGATCACGGCGCGCTCGCCACCCTCGGGGTCGGCGACCTTCTTGACGTCCAGCCGGAAGTTGATGGCGCTGATGATGCCGTCGCCGAACTGCTCGTGGACCAGGGCCTTCAGGGTGGTGCCGTAGACCTGGAGCATCTCGTAGAAGCGGTAGATGGTCGGGTCGGTCGGGACAGCGCCGTCGATGGAGCCGCGGGTCGGGATGGTCTGCAGCAGCATCTCGGCGTCGTCGTCGAGGCCCAGCAGTTCGGTGACGGCCTTGGCCGACGCCTCCGGCAGGGCGTGCTGGCCGAGGACCGCGGCGGTGACGAAGGCCGGCGACAAGCCGGCGGCCTCGGCGATCTGCTGCCAGGTCAGGTTCTTGCGGGTCTTGGCCTCCACGGCGGCCGCGGCAACGGACTGGCGGGCGGTGGGGTCGAACTGGGCGTGCGGCATGGGACTTGCTTCCTCTCGGGTGGCCGCCGCGCGCTGCGGCGGGGCTTGAGCGGGTCCGCCCGCGGTGTCGGGGCGGTTGCGTTCTGCCTCGTGCGCGTTGTGGAGTGCCATGGCGCTCCACAACGCGCACGAGCCGAGGTCAGGCGACCTGGGGGCGGAGGTCGCCGGCGTCGAGCTCGTCGACGGCGCCGGTCGGGATGTCGAAGATCCAGCCGTGCATTCGCACGGTGCCCTTCGCGAGGGCCCGCGCCACCGACGGGTGCGTGGCGAGGTTCGCCAGTTGCGCGGCGACGTTGTCGCGGACCAGCGCGCCCACGGCATCGCGATCGCCGGGCGCGGTGCGGCCGGGAGCGGAGTCCGCGTGGCGCAACCAGTCGGCGATGGCGGGCATGCCGGTCAGGTCGTGGCCCTCGGCGATGGCGGTCATCGCGCCGCAGGCGGAGTGACCGCACACGACGATGTCCGACACGCCCAGGACCGCGACGGCGTACTCGATGCTCGCGGTGACGCCGTCCGCACCCGGGGCGTAGGCGGGCACCAGGTTGCCCGCGGTCCTGATGACGAACAGCTCGCCCGGCTCCTGCTGGGTGATCAGCTCTGGGACGACTCGCGCGTCCGAGCAGCCGATGAACAGCGTGCTCGGCCGATGGACGGCGCCGAGGCCGGCGAACAGGTCCGCCTTGGCCGGGAAGACCTCTTCCTGGAAGCGGTGGATTCCCTCGGCGAGGTGGTGCATGCCCACTCTCCTTCCGGACTTCTGCGTGGACCGACCACTCAACCGTGCACCAGCAGGGGCGATAGTGTCCAAGTCGCACTTCGCATGATCACGATTGATCTCATCTATAGTCGTGGCATGCCCCTTGAGCTGCGCCATCTGCGCTACCTGCTCGCGGTCGCCGAGCACGCGAACTTCACCCGCGCCGCCGAGGACCTGCACATCTCCCAGCCGACGCTGTCGCAGCAGATCAAGCAGCTGGAGAAGTCGCTGGGCGTGCAACTGCTGGACCGCACCGGCCGCACCGTGCGGCTGACCGACGCGGGCGCGACCTACGCCGACCACGCCCGGCGGGCGCTGCGCGACCTGGCCGCAGGCCGGCGCGCGGTGCTGGAGGTCCAGGACCTCACCCGCGGCCACCTGCGCCTGGCGATGACGCCGACCTTCACGGCCTACCTGATCGGGCCGCTCGCCGGCGAATTCCACGACCGGCACCCGGGAATCCGCCTGGACGTCCGGGAGATGACCCAGGACCGGATCGAATCCGCCCTGCTCGCCGACGAACTCGACCTCGGCATCGCCTTCGAAGGCGCGCACCTGCCGGGCATCGAGAGCACCGCGCTGTTCGCCGAATCCCTCAGCCTCGTCGTGGGGCCCGGCCATCCGCACGCCGGGCGGACCCGGCCGCTGCCGATCGCCGAAGCGGCGCAGCACCAGCTGGCCCTGCTCAGCCAGAACTTCGCCACCAGGGGCCACATCGATGCCTACTTCGCGCAGCACCGGGCGCAGATGCCGATCGCGGTCGAGACCAACACGATCACCGCGCTGACCGAGATCATCCAGCGCACCGCGCTGGCCACCGTGCTGCCGGACGCCATCACGCGGGAGCACCCCCGCCTCCACCCGATCCCGCTCGATCCCGGGCTCCCGAGCCGCACCGTCAGCGTCCTGCGCCGCGAGAACGCCTACCTCAGCGCGGCCGCCCGGGCGCTGATCCAGCTGACGCACCGCTGGGCTCAGGCGTAACCGGACCGACGCCCACCAAGAAATCGTCTACTTAAGACCTGCGTCGCGACGCAGTCGGTTTTCCCCTGGATTCAGGGACTTCCGGCCGCCCGGATCACGCCCTCGACCGCCCGGTCGATCCGGTCCGCGATCTCGTTCGGCTCGGGACGTCCGGCGTCCAGCCAGGCCATGATGGCCTCCGGGCACACGGCGGGCACGCTGGTGGAATTGCCAGTGACGGGACCACCAGGTCACCGCGTTCAGCCCCGCCGGTCTCGCCGGGCGGATTCCGCCGCCACGGCGCGCATCTCTTCGCGGTAGCGCTGGGCGAGGTTCCAGCGGCGGGATTCGAGGGCGATGTTCATGTGGTGCTCGGCGCGGCGGGCCCGGTCGTCGAGCTCCGCCTCGGTGCACTTGTGCAAAATCATCTCGTTGCCCGGGAAATCGTCGTCTTCGCCGTTCACGCGGCGACCGGCTGCTGCGCGGATTCGATGTAGACGGCGGCCTGCACCGCGTCGAGGTGCGTGCGGTAGACGGTGCGGGCGTGTTCCGGACCGGGGTTGGCTCGGGTGCCTTCTTGATCGCAGATCCAGGTGCCCATGAACAGGTTTCGGTAGACGTGGGGCCGCTGGCGGGACGGGGTACGTAGCTCGAGCGTGCGGACTGCCGGGTGTTCGGTGGTGGACCGGGGGGTGTGCATGGTGTTCTTTCCTGAGGGGTATCTGTTCGGTACGGAACCCAGCTTGGCCCGCGAGGCCCCCGGGGGAACACGGGAGTTCTACGTAGTGACTACCTAAATCCGGGACCTTCGCCTCTGTACGGGTCACCGCTTCCCCGGCCGGTGAGCGCGCACGGCGGAAGCGCACGGGCTCCGGATACCTGACGGGTAGGCTCGAACGCGGAAGTACTGCCATGGCTGAGCAATCGGGGGCCGACATGGCGACCAGCGACGGACAACGGATCGAACTGCAGCGCCGCACGATCGCCGAGCACATCGACGCGGAGAACGCCCACGACTGGTCGCGGGTGTACGGCACCTTCACCCAGGACGAGCACGCCTACTACGACGTCGTCCCGCTGAGCACGCGGTACGCGGGGTTCGAGGGCGTCCAGGACTTCTACCAGATCTTGGAGACCGCCGTTCCGGACTTCCGCGTCACCGTGAACGCCGAGTACGACATGCCCGGATCGTCCGTGCGCGAGGTGACGGTCAGCGGCACGCACCAGGGCGAGTACTGCGGCGTCCCGCCGACCGGCCAACGGGTCTCGTTCGAGCTGGCGGCGTTCTACCTGTTCCGCTCGGACGACGCCGCGAAGCTGCTCGCGGAGCGGATCTACTTCGACAACGAGACCGTGCTGCGCCAGATGCGCGGCGAGGAGAACGCGCCGATCGGCATCGGCCTGACACCGAGCTGATCCGCTTCGGCAGGTCGGTGGTCGTGAGTGGTTATGGCCGCTGGAACGGCCATAACCACTCACGACCAGTGGCGGCTGTGGCCCCGCCCCGGGCGGTTGCCCGCTAGTAGGTGGCCCCCTCGTGTTTGCGCTGTGCCGCGACCCACGCCGCGATCTGGGTGCGCGAGCCGAAGTTGAGCTTGGTCAGGATGTGCTCGACGTGCGCCTCCGCGGTGCGCTGGCTGATCACCAGGTTCGCCGCGATCTCCTTGTTGGACATACCCCGGGCGACGGCCTCGGCGACCTGGAGTTCGCGCCGGGTCAGCGGCCCGCCCCGCCGGTCCCCGGCCGGCGGGGCCGCGCTCTGCACCGGAACCGACCGGGCCTGGCCCCGCACCATCATCGGGAGGCTCTGCGCCAGCGGTAGCTTGGCGGTTTCCGCGGCGAGCTTGTCGAAGACGCTGTCCCCCAGCTCCGCGCGCGCTTCGGCTTCGGCCCGGCTCCGGTAGTCGATCAGCTGCTGCGAACCCAGCAGCGGGATCCCGACCAGCGGCCAGATGCGCCCAAGGACGCCGAACAGCCTGGCGGCCTGGTCGTGTTCGCCCAGCGACACGTGCGACCACGCCAGGACCTCCACCGCCACCCCGAGGCCGAACAGGTCGTTGAAGCGGCATTTGATGCCGATGCCCTCGCGAAGATCCGCGATCGCGGCCTTCGCGTCGCCCCGCATCCAGCGCGCGAGGCCGCGCACGACGAGCGACCACGAGCGGGTCCACAGCTCGCCGGCCTTCGACGTGATCCGCAGGCATTCCTCGGCGTGCTCGATCGCGTTCTCATCATCGCCCTGCAGGCACGCCACCAGGCCCGCCTGAACCAGCGACATGACCATCGGGCTGGTGATCTCCTCGCGCGTGCGGTGCCGTGACCACGCCTGCATGCACAGGTCGTGGGCCTGCTCCAGCTCGCCTTCGGCCAACGCGGCGACGCCGCGCAAGTGCATGCCGAACGACGCCAGGCTGGGGTCGCCGAGCTCCTCGGCGATCGCGATGCACCGTTCGGCCGTGGACCGGCCCCAGGCCACGTCGCCCTGGTGCGAAGCCAGCCAGCTGCAGACCCACAGATCGGTGCCCCGGGCCGCGGTCGGACTCGCATCCAGCGCCAGCAGGCGGTCGAGCCACTGCCGTCCCTCTGCGATGAGCCCGCAGGCCGTCCAGTAGAACCACAGATCCCCGGCCAGGCGGAGCCCGGCCTGCACGTGCTCAGGCTTCGACGCGCAGAACTCCATGGCCGCCCGCAGGTTGTCGTGCTCGGTGGTGATCCGGGCGCGCCATTCGAGCTGGCGCGGGCCGAACCATTCGCGGGCGGCGCGTTCGGCCAGGCCGAGGTACCAGTCCCGGTGCCGCAGGCGGAGCCGGGCCCGCTCCTCCTCGTCCTGCAGGCTCTGGCCGTACTCGCGGACGGTCGACAGCAGCTGGTAGCGGGTGCCGGCGGGAAGATCGCCGGTCGGGTTCGCGGTGCGGATCAGGATCGACTTGTCGATCAGCGACGCGATCAGGTCCAGCACGCGGTCCGGGGTGAGGCCGTCGCCGCTGCAGACGTGCTCGGCGGCCGCCAGGTCCAGGCCGCCGGCGAAGACCGACAACCGCGCCCACAGCATGCGTTCCTCGGCCGAGCACAGCTCGTAGCTCCAGTCCATGGTCGCCTGCAGCGTCTGGTGCCGCGGCAGGGACGTGCGGTTCCCGCTGGAGAGCAGCCGGAAGCGGTCGCCGATCCGCAACAGCAGTTCGTCCAGCGACAGGAACCGGGTGCGGGCCGCCGCCAGTTCGATCGCCAGCGGGATCCCGTCGAGCGCCCGGCACAACTCGACGATGGTGCTCTCCCGGCCCCCGGGGCACCGGAAGCCCGCGGCCGAAGCCCGGTCGATGAACAACCGAACCGAATTGGACGTGCCCGCGCCCCCGTCGACCTCCGCCGGGCCGGGCACCGGCAACGTCGGCACGACGAGGACGTGTTCGCCGTAGACGTCCAGCGGCTGCCGGCTCGTGGCCAGGATCCGCAGCCCGGGCGCGGCGTCGAGCAGCACGGCGCTGGCCTTGACGCACCCGTCCAGCACCTGCTCGCAGTTGTCCAGCACGATCAGGACGTCCTTGTCCCGGACGTACTCGGCGAGCACGGAGTCCACGCCCCGGGACGACCAGTCCTGGATGCCGAGCGTCTGAGCGATGGTGTGCACCACCAGGTCGTCGTCGCGCACCTCGGCCAGCTCGACCAGCCACACGCCGTCCCGGTAGGCGCGGCCCAGCTGCGCGGCGACCCGCAGTACCAGCCGGGTCTTCCCGACCCCACCGACGCCGGTCAGCGTCACCAACCGGGAGCGGGACAGGAGTTCTCGCACATCGGCGCACTCCTGCCGACGACCCACGAAACTCGTTCGCTCGGCGGGGAGATTTCCCACCAGCCTGCGCGACGTTCGACTGGCCATTTCGGCCCCACAACGAAGTAGCGGCACCGGGCGCGCAGCGCCCGCCTTCTCCACCGCCAGCCTACGGCGGGTGCGGCCCAGAATGCGAACTGCGCACCTGGGCCCCGCGCCGCAAGATCGCGCGGAACCGTGCGGGCGGGGACGCGGGCGGCAGGCCGGAGCCGTCGGTCCGGCGTTCTCGGGCGTCGGTCGACATTGGACCGCCGAGCGCTCGCGGGCGCCGCCGCCTGTTAGCCTTCTCCGGTGTCGGACGCAGGACGTAACCGGGGACGAAAGGGCCAGGAGCAGCGCGGGGGTGGCCGTTCCCGAGGACTCCGGGTCAGCACCCGGAACGCGCTTTTCCAGCAGTGGCAAGCATTGTTGTCGAACCGCACGAAGCGGCAGCGTTCCGGCGAGTTCCTGATCCACGGCGTCCGGCCGATCACGCTGGCGGTCGAGCAGGGCTGGCCGCTGCGCAACCTCCTGTACCCGTCGGGCCGGAAGCTGTCCACCTGGGCCCGGCGGCTGATCGACGAATGCGATGCGCCCGCCGTGGAGGTGCACCCGGATCTGCTCTGGGAACTCGGCGAACGCGAGTCCGAGGCGCCGGAGCTGATCGCCGTCGCCGCCCTGCCCGCCGACGACCTCGACCGGCTGCCGGTCGGGCAGGACTTCCTGGGCCTGGTCTTCGACCGGCCCACCAGCCCCGGGAACATCGGCACCCTGGCTCGCTCCGCGGACGCCTTCGGCGCCGGCGGCCTGATCGTCAGCGGGCACGCCGCGGACGTCTACGACCCGAAGTCGGTGCGCGCCAGCACGGGCTCGCTCTTCTCGGTCCCCGCGGTCCGGGTGCCGTCGCCGCAGGACGTGCTCGACTGGGTCGACGGGCACCGGCGGCGCGGCGTGCCGATCGCGGTCGTGGGCACCGACGAGCGCGGCACCGCCGAGATCACCGAATTCGACTTCACCCGGCCCGTCCTGCTGGTGATCGGCAACGAGACCTCCGGGATGAGCGCGACCTGGCGCGACCTGTGCGACGAGATCGTCCGGGTTCCCATCGGAGGCGCCGCGAGCTCGCTCAACGCGGCCTCGGCGGGGACCGTGGTGCTGTACGAGGCCGCTCGGCAGCGCGGCTTCCCCGCCGCCGGCTGATCGCGCGGACCCGCCGCGCAGCCAGGGACGGATCTGTCCCCCTCACAGGTCCGGCGGTTCCCGGCGCGTGAAGGGCTTGCGCCGCGAGGAGGTCGCGCTGCTCGCCACCATCAGCACCGACTACTACACGCGCGTGGAGCAGGGTCGGATGCAGTCCTCCGCGCCGGTGCTGGATACCATCGCCCGGGTGCTGCACCTCGACGACGACGGGCGCGAGTACATGTTCGAGCTCGCCGGCAAGGACACCTCCCGTCCGCGGCGACGCAACGCGCAGAAGGTCCAGCCGGCTTCATCGCGCTGGCCTTCGACTCCGCCCACCGGATGAGAGCGAAGGCGAACCGCGCGGCTTGGAGGACCCTTTCCAGCGCGCCGACGACTTCCGCAATGCCATGTCGCACCTGACCGTCCGCGACGACGTCGACGCCGGGCGCATCGGCGTGCTGGGCATCTGCGCGTCGGGCGGCTACGTGCCCTTCGCCGCGCAGTCTCGGTCTACGCCCGAGGTGTCCCGTCCCAGCGCCAGGTGGAAAGACGAGGGTGCCCTGGCAATTCGGCGCGTCCGGTGGCCCACAGCAGGGTCGGCCAGGGATCCGTGGTCTTCGGGGCGTTGGGGAACAGCCGGGCGAGCACCCGCGAGCACAGATCGGCAGGCGAGGTCCAGGCAACCCCGAGGCCCTCGGCCAGATCGTGGGTGTGCACCAAGGTTTCCACGATCCCCATCGCGGCGAAGCCCTCGGCGTCCGAGACGCCGTAGACGTGGTAGGCGCGGGTCTGCGGCGGCGTGGTGCGCACCATGGCGACCAGCAGTGCGCCGCTTGCCTCAAGCACCTGCAACAGCCCGGCAGGCCCCGCAGCCCGATTCGCGTGGACGGCGTTCGCGGGGCCACCGGGCCGCCGGCTCTCCCAGGCGAAGGGCACCTCGCCGTCCAAAGGCGGTGTCCTGGGGCCCAGTTGGACCGCGTACGCGAAGAGGTCGTCGCTGAGGTGCTCAACGGTCTCCCAGCAGTCCCACTCCAGGGAACCCGCCTTGCGATCCCACGCCGCTTGGGGCGCGCCGCGAAGACTCGCCACGGCAAGTCGCACGGCGAGGTCGAGGTCGTCAGCGGTGACAGGGGACGGGATGCGGCCGGTCTCGGCTGATCGGGACATGGCAGGACCGTACCGAGAGCGGAAGCGGCTCGCTCCGGTCACCAAGATCAAGTCAGTCATGGTCTTCCCGTCGTGGTTCTCTTCGGTAACTACGCTTGATCCTGATCAGCTCGCGCACCGGCCACAAGGAGGCAGTTCGATGTCACTGACGCACACCGGGGTAACCACCGGTCTGGATCCCTGCGGACGCGCGGATCATCCGGACTGCGGGATCCGCGATGTCCTGGACCGCATCGGGGACAAGTGGTCGGTGCTCGTGATCGTCGAACTCGCCGGCGGGCCGCGCCGCTTCCGCGAGGTGCAACGCGCGATCGACGGCATCTCCCAGCGCATGCTCACGCTCACCGTGCGCAGGCTGGAACGCGACGGACTCATCCTGCGCACCGTGTACCCGACCGTCCCGGCCCAGGTCGACTACCGCCTGACCGAGACCGGGACCAGCCTGACCCACCTGGTCAAAGCGCTCGCCGACTGGTCCCTCACCCATCGCGCCGTCATCGCGGAGGCACGGCAGCAGTACGACCAGACCCATCCGGACCACGACATCCGGTAACGGGGAGCGCCATGAGCGCGTTGCCGATGACGCGCCGCGAACGATCCCGCAGCCCACGGCAAACCATCCACTATGGACCTCGCGCGGTGGCCCGCAGACCCGGGCCACCGCGCCGACGTCACGGCTTGGCGAGCAGTTCCGCCAGCGCTGCCGCCGTTTCCGGATAGCGGCCGAGCAGCTCGGCGCCCGCCCCACCGGAATCGGCCGGCTGCCACGCCCCGTCGCAGCCCAGCAGATCCGCCACCGCGTCGCAGGTCGCAGGATGTGCGGCCAGCAGCGCGACCCCGCTCCCGCGCGGCGCTCGCCGGGGCGGCACCGCTTCCGGCGTCGGCTGGGCCAGCCACGGCGGCACCCATTCGTCCAGCGCCGCGAGGCGGTCGGGGAAGATCCGCCCGGCCTCGCGGATGAGCATCGGCGCCAGCTCCGCGCCGCCGGAGCGCAGAGTGCTGATCAGGCTGGGCAACCACGGCAGCAGCATCGGGTCCGGCAGCCGCCGGAACGCGTTCGACACCGCTTCCACGACGAAGTCGGTCAGGCCCGGCACGGGCTCCAGCGCGTGCACGAATCCGCTGAGGTAGCGCGGGTAAACAGGCACCACCATGGGGTTGGCGAGCAACTCGTCGCACCGCGCCCGCAGCTGCGCGCGGGAGAGCTGCCCGAGCTGCACCTGAGCCGCCCACAGCAGCGCCAGCTTCGCCGGCTCCTGCGGATGCGACTGCGCGAACGCCAGCTCCAGCTGCGCCCGGTCGCAGCCCAGCGACAGCGCCAGGCCCTCCATGCTGAACAGGAAGCCCAGCATGGCGGCGACCTGGTCGACGGTCGCGTCTTCGTCGGTGAACGCCGTCGGCAGCAGGGTGCAGTAGTGCGCGTAGCCGGTCCTGACGAACGATTCGATCCACGGCGGCAGCACCGGCTCGCTGGTCCGGTAGTACGCCAGCAGTCGGCGCACCCGGCGCAGGACTTCCGGCGCGCCATCAACGCTGCGCTCGGTCGCCAGGACTTCCAGGGCACGCGTGCCCAACTCGTTGGCGAGGCGCCGGCTGCGCAGGTAGAGCGTCGCGTCCTCGACTGCTTCGAGGACGGTGGCCGTGGTCGCGCGCGGGCCGTACGCCGCGCTGCGCAGGCGCTGCTCCAGCACCTGCTCGATGCTGACGCCCTCGTAGCCGAGTTCGATCAGCGCCCGCTGGTGGGTGCCGAGCGCCACGTCCCACGACTCCTGGATCGGCCGCTCGCCGAGCCGCCGCTCGCCCATGATCGGCCGCGCCGCCCCGCGCGGCAGCAGGTAGCGCAGCATCCACAGCACGTCCGAGCACTGCGCCAGCTTCGGCCGGGAAGCGATGTCCAGCAACGCTCTTTGCACGCCGCGCTGCTGGAGCTTGAGCTCCAGCGGCGCGAGCCGGTCGTGCACGTCGCGCGCCAGCGGCGGCAGCGCGTCGTAGCCGACCTGACCGATCCGGTCGCCGCCCATCATGATCTCGACGAGGCGGCGCACGTCGCGCCTGCCCGGCACGGCGTCCTTCTCGATGCAGGTGATCGCCGCGTCCTGGAAGTCGTACGGCGTGGGCTTGGCCCGGTCGCGCATCCCGGCCAGCAGGATCGACGTCTCGAACACGGCGATCGCGTCCGCGGTGGACGCGAGGTAGCCGTTGCGGCGCGCGGCGCGCACGATGTCCACCGACCAGCCCAGCAGCTCGGCCTCGTCCAGCCGGTCGAGGACGGGCGGCCGCTGGAGGAAACCGGAGAGCTTGTCCGAAGGGCCGGCCGGCGCGGGATCGACCGGCGGCACGGTCTTCCCCGGCTTCTTCTTCGCACCCGCCTGCCCGGCGAGCCGGAACGGCTGCACCTTGGTGCGCTTGAGGTTCTTCGCCCACTCCGTCGCGGCGATCGACACCGAACCGGCGGCCAGGCCGAACTGCGCCTCGATCGCCGCGTTGCTCGACGGGATCAGGCCGTGCTGCCACTTGCTGGCGCTGGGCGGGCTGATCTCGAAGGTGTCCGTGCCGTGCACGCCGAACTCCGCGACGCGGCTGGCCGCGTGGAACGCGCCGCAGACGTACAGGCAGTCCGCCGGATCGGCGCCGGTCGCGGCCAGGTGTTCGCGCATCCTGGTCCACATGTAGCGCTCGCGGTCCTCGTCCACGCGCACCCGCTGCTGATCCCCGGGCGCGAGGCGGCGGAACAGGCTGCCGATCAGGAGCATGACCTGCCGGTAGGCGTCGTGGTCGCTGTCGCCGAGCGGCAGTTCGACGTACTGGTGCCACCACTCCGACCAGTGCCGCACCCGGCCGTGGCGCAGCAGGTGCTCCTCCAGCTCCGCGAAGCGCGGCCGCAGGTCGCCGATCTCCACGCCGCGCGCGTCGCCGTGCAGCGCGGCCTCCTCCGCCGCCTGCGGCGCGTCCGGGTCGGCGGGCTCCTCCCACTGGAAGACGTGGTCGGAGGAGCGGTCGACGAGGACCAGTTCGACGCCCGGTGTTTCCAGCGCGTAGGCGATCGCCTGGTACTCGGCCGACGCCTCGGTGATCGGGGCGACCACCGACAGCGGCGACCATTCGACCGGGAAGCCCTCGACCTCGGTCGCGAACGCCTGCACCGCGACCGGGAGCCGGCAGTTGCGCAGTTCGGTCAGCAGCGGCGCCATGTCCTCGCACAGCTCCAGGTAGACCACCTTCGGCTGCTTCTCCCGCAGCCGCCGGGCCATCGCGATGGCCGAGGCCGGCGAGTGGTGGCAGACCGGGAAGATCTCCAGCGGTTCGCGCTGCGCGCGGTCGACGTCGTCGACGATGCCGAGCAGGATGCCTTCCAGCGCATCGGGCCCGTCGGCGAACGCCGCGGCGGCTTCCCGCAGCTGCGTGCGGAGCGCGTCGAAGGCGCCGCTCATGACAGGGTGGCGATCGCGTCGCGGCCGCCCTCCAGGAAGTCCGGCCACGATCCGCCCTCGTCCTTGCTGCGCGGCTCGACGACGCCGTGCAGGTACTTGTTGAGGATCGCCAGGTCCTCCGGCGCTCGCCTGGCCAGCGATCCGACGAGCGAGGAGGCGAGGGTGCGGGCGGTCAGCGCGTGCTCGCCGAAGAAGTTGCCGTGCAGGATCGCGTCTTCGAGCACGCCGATCTGCTCGGCGGTGGACAGCGCCGACTCCAGCTTCTCGTCGTCGCTGCCGGCCGCGGCCGCGGAGGCGCGCAGATCGGCGAAGCTGCGCAGCAGCACGTCCAGCAGCGTCGGCGGCACGTCGAGCTCGATCTGGTGGCGGCGCAACAGCTCCTCGGTGCGGAAGCGGACGATCTCCGCCTCGCTCTTCTTGTTCGTCACCACCGGGATTCGCACGAAGTTGAAGCGGCGCTTGAGCGCCGAGGACAGGTCGTTGACGCCCCGGTCCCGGCTGTTGGCGGTGGCGATGATCGAGAAGCCCGGCTTGGCGAAGACGATGTTGTCGCCGTCGAGCTCGGGGACCGAGATGTACTTCTCCGACAGGATCGAGATCAGCGCGTCCTGCACGTCGCTGGTGGAGCGGGTGAGCTCCTCGAAGCGGCCGATCGCGCCGGTCTCCATGGCGGTCATGATCGGCGAGGGGATCATCGACTCCCGCGACTGCCCCTTGGCGATGACCATGGACACGTTCCACGAGTACTTGATCTGGTCCTCGGTGGTACCCGCGGTGCCCTGCACGACGAGCGTGGAGTTCCGGCTGATCGCGGCGGCCAGCAGCTCCGCCAGCCAGCTCTTGCCGGTGCCGGGGTCGCCGATCAGCAGCAGGCCGCGGTCGGAGGCCAGCGTGACGATGGAGCGCTCGACGAAACTGCGGTCGCCGAACCACTTCGGCGCGATCTCCCGGTCGAGGCCGTCGGCGCGCTCGGAGCCGAGCACGAACAGGCGGACCATCTTCGGGGACAGCCGCCAGGCGAACGGTTTGGGGCCGTCGTCGATCGACTCCAGCCAGTCCAGCTCCTCGGCGTACTTGATCTCGGCCGGAGCGCGCAACAGGTCGGACATGTTGAGAGCCTTTCTCAGTGCTTGTCTTGGAGCTGGACTTCGCGGTTCGACGCTTCCGCCGGCCACGGGGCCGTGACTGTTTTGGGGTGCCTGAGCGCCCCGAAACGCGCACGGCCTCCGCACCTGCAGGAGCGAGGCCGGAAACCGGTCTCCTACCCGAGGAATGTCTTGAGTTCTTGGACGAGTTTGCGGATGTGGCCGGAGATCACCGGCGTGCCGAGGGCCTTGAAGCGCTCGCGGAACCAGGGGTTGACCTCCTGGCGGCCGGAGCTGGTCACCGAGCCGACGGGGATGAACTTCACGCCCGACCGGTGGACCGCCTCGATTCCCTCGAACAGCGGCTGGGAGCGGTCGAACTCGTAGAAGTCCGAGATCCAGACCATGACGGTGTTCTGCGGCTCGGCGATCTTCGGCCGGGCCATGGCCATCGCCACCGGTCCGTCGTTCCCGCCGCCCAGGTTGGTGCGCAGCAGCACGTCGAACGGGTCGTGCACCCAGGGCGTGAGGTCGATCGCCTGCGTGTCGTAGGCGATCAGGTGCACGTCGACCTTCGGCAGCCCGGCGAAGATCGACGCCAGGATGGTGCAGTTCACCATCGAGTCGACCATCGAGCCCGACTGGTCGACGACCACGATCAGCCGTTGCGGCGTCGTCTTGCGGGCGGTGTGCCGGTAGAAGAGGCGGTCGACGTACAGCCGCTCCTCCTCCGGGCTCCAGTTGGTGAGGTTCTTCCAGATCGTGCGGTCGAGGTCCAGGTTCCGGTACACCCGCTTCGGCGGAACCGAGCGGTCCACGGCGCCGACGGTGGCCTTCTCCACCTGGGTGCGCAGGACTTCGGCGACCTCGTCGACGAAGCGGCGGATCAGCGCCTTGGCGTTGGCCAGCGCCACGCCGGACAGATTGCTCTTGTCCCGCAACAACTGCTCGATCAGCGACATGCTCGGGGTCAGCTGCGCGGCGAGCGCGGGATCGGCCAGCACCTCGCGGAGGTGCATCCGCTTGACCAGGTCGGCCTCGATGTCACCGAGCTCCTGGCCGAGGCCGTGCGCACCGCCGGAGCCACCGGATCGACCGCCCCGCAGCTCCCCCGGCTTGCAGCCGAGCGCGCGTTCCAGCCAGCCCGCGTCCGACTGCCAGCGCGACAGCTGGCCCGCGGTGACCGTGCCGCTGCCGGAGTTGAAGACGTTGAGCAGCACCTTCGACACCAGCGCCGCGCGCCGCACCTCGGCGGCCCGGTCGCGCTCGTCATCGTCCGATGTGGACTCCGGGGTCATCAGGCCGTCGAACTCGGCGGCCAGGTCCGGATGGCGCTGCACGATCGAGTCGACGGAGACCTGCGGGTCCAGCAATGCGGGCGGCAGGCCGATGTCCTCGACCACGGCGACGCTCGCGGATTCCAGCGTCGCCTGCTCCTCGTCGTCGAAGAGCCGGGCGAGCAGCCGCCAGTACAGGACCTGGCGGCGGTTGTCGTGGGAGATGGTCTCTTCGGTCATTTCCGCAACAGCCTCCCGGCGCGCTCGCGCAGCACCGCTGCGGCGTCGGTGGCGGCCTTCTCCGCCTTGACGCCGGCCTTGTCGGTGGTGCCGCCGGCCCACGCCCCGGCGTGGACCGCGACGGCCTTCTTCCGCTTGGTGGTTTCGACGGCGAGCGGCTGGATGCCGAAAGCTCCGGAATCCCAGCGGAGCAGGCCGATGCACGCGCTCGACGCCGCGACGGCTTCGGGGGTGAGCGGCCCGGCGGCCGGAATGCGGTCGGCGTCGACGGCCAAGCGGTGCCCGGCGATGGCGAAAACCATTGCGTCGCCGTCCACTTCGGCGGCGTAGCCCTCCAAGAAGACGGGCACGGCGATGCGCGCCGGGTGCCGGTCCAGCGGCGCGGTCGCCGGAACGGTCGCGGTGGCCAGGGCGACGCGGGCGGTGGCGAAGGCGTCGGCGGGCTCGCCCGGGCGGGCGTGCTCGTCGCTCCAGATCAGGTCGCCCTCGGCGGTGATCGGCATGCCGTCGAGGTTCATCGAGCGGCCCTCGCTGACCGCCGCCAGCAGCGCCATGTGCGGGCGGAGCAGCTGCCAGAGGCCCGCTCCGACGATGGTGTCGGGCTTGGGCGCCGACACGCTCGCCCGCACCAGGCGGGGCGCGGCGCCGTCGGCGGGCTCGAACACCGCGTGGACCTGGGCCTGCACCGCGGTCGCGTGCTCGTGCACGTCCACGCCGAGGGGCAGGAGCCGGCCGGTGGCGGTGCCGGTCTCCGGCACGTCGGCAGCCCCGGGCAGCGTCAGCAGCATCGCGCGCGACCACAGGTCTGCCCAGCGGCGCGCCGGGATGCGCGCCAGCGCCGTGCCCGGACAGGACGCCGCGAGTTCGGCGGCGAAGCCGTCGAGGAGCGACGCCAGCCGGCGCAGGGCCGGGTCCGGCAGTATCGCGGAGACGACCTGCGCCGAGGCGGAGACCACGTCGTGGTCGATGCCCCGCCACCCGGATCGCGCCAGGTCGGACAGCCAGGAACGGGCGGCCGCGAGGAGGTTCGCCCCGTGCTGCCCGCCGGTCGCCGGGGCCGGATCGTCGCCTGCGGCCCGGCCGGTCGCCTCCGCCACCCGGGCCATCAGTGCATCGTGGACGGAGCCGAGCAGCGCGGTGCGGGCGGCGGCGAGGGCGACGAAGTGGTCTTCTCCCGCGGCGCCGGCCGCCGCCTTCTCGGCCGCCTCGGCGACCGCGGCGGCCAGCGGCGTTCCCGCGACCGCGTCGGCGAGTTCGGCCAGTTCCGCGGCCTGGGCCGGCTGCGGCCGGAGCAGGCCGCCGACGAGCGCGCGGTCGAAGGCGTCGACGGCCGCCAGGGCTTCGTCGAACCCGGCGATGGTTTCGGCGAGCAGATCGGCGCGCATCACGCCACCGCCCTGGTCGGCGGGAACCACTGCATCTCCGGCAGCGGCGCGGTGGACGGGGCGAGCTCCAGGTAGGCCAGGTGGCGCAAGAACCGGCTGAAGACGGTCGCGGCGGCCTTGCTGTCTGCCTGCGGCGGATTCGCGCTGCTCATGCCGTCGGCGATGGCGAGAGCGCCCGCCTCCTCGTCCGCGATCTCGACCTTCAGGTAGCGCGCGACGCGCCCGGCGCCGTACTGCAGGACCGCCTCGTTGATCAGGGCCCGGATGTGGTTGCAGAACGAGCCGCGAGCACCGCCGCAGGGCCGGTTGTTGTTGGTGCTGCAGGCGAACGCGTGGTCACCGGCCGCGACCGACGAGACGTAGACCCGCTCGATGTCCGACCCGCTGGACACCACGCCCTGCAAGCGCCCGTCCGCCAGCTCGACGAACGGCACCTTGGCGAGCTTGCGCGGCCGCGCGGGTGGCAGCACCCGCGCCGTGCTCGACGTCTCCCAAGCTTCCAACACCATCTCCAATGCACCAAGCGGATTCCACGCCGCAACGACGCGACGCGACGAACGTACTTGCGACCCCCGACAATCCCGATCATGGCGCTCAGGGCGCCGCACGCGGAGCTCTCGCCCGGCGACGACGTGCCGCCAAGCCCCTCCAGCAGCTCCGGGTGGCGGGTGACGCCCGCTGGGTCGTGAGCACTTTGGACTGCTATGGCGATCCAAAACACTCACGACCCGGCCACGGCCGTCGCGACGGGTTCTTCCCGGTCGGCAACGGCGAGGCGCTCGCGCGCGGCTGCTCGTGCTCGAACAGGCGCGACCGCGATCCCCGACGCGCGATGAGGTCGCCGCGGCGATGCTCGTCGTTGATCACGCATGCGCGGGCGGCGCGCTCTTGTTCGTCGTGGCGGATGCGGACGATCTTGACCAGCTGCTGCGACTGCGCCGGCTCCAACTCGCGAACGAACACCACCGACTGTCGAGGTGAGCGATCAAGCGGACGCGGAATGCGACGCCGGCGTTCCCCGGTGCGGCACTAGCCCGGGGTCACGCCGGCGTCCAGCTGGACCCGGTCCCGGTCGACGTCGAGATCGACCGCCACGCTCCGGTTCAGCAACGGCAGCGGGAGGTTCGCTTCGACGTCGGCGATGTGCTGCTGACCCGGCGGCACCAGCGGCAGCGGCGGGAGCAACGGCACGCCGTCTTCCATCGGAGTCCCCGGCACCGGCTGCTGCCCGGGAGCCGGCGGCGCGGGCGGGGCGGGCGGCGGAGCCGGGTTGGGCTGAGCCGCCGGCGGCGGGGTTGCGGCCTGGCCCTGCGACTGCTGGGTCGGCGATTCCGGGTCGACCGGTGCGGCGGCCAGCGGCGGCGGATCGGCCTGGTTCGCCGCCAGCGCGATGCCCAGCGCCGCCAGCGCGGCCAGCACCGCGCCACCCACCGCCGTGCTCTTGCGCGGGTTCGACCGCACCACGCCGACCACCCCGGCGCCGACCAGGCTCCCGCTGCCCGAGACCGCGAGGTATCCGGTGGCCGACGCGGTCCCGCCCAGCACCACGGGGGCGATGAAC
This sequence comes from Saccharopolyspora sp. NPDC045941, assembly GCF_056431445.1. Classification (NCBI taxonomy): domain Bacteria; kingdom Bacillati; phylum Actinomycetota; class Actinomycetes; order Pseudonocardiales; family Pseudonocardiaceae; genus Saccharopolyspora; species Saccharopolyspora sp. NPDC045941. Next base: position 56,435 of record NZ_JBWKKU010000019.1, on the reverse strand, counting down.
GCCTTGAGCACGCCGTTGATCTCCATCAGCTCGGCCGCCAGCGCCGCGCACCGGTCGCACTTGCCCAGGTGCTCGTTGACCTGAGTCGTCTCCCGCTTCGACAGGCCCTCGCGGGTCCACGACCCCAGCCGGTCGATCGCCGACCGGCACTCGACGGCCTCCGCGTCCATGCGCATCAGGTGCACCTGGAGGTACTGCTGCTTCAGGCCCTCGCGGGCCCGGTAGGCGAGCGCGGAAACGCCGTTGGCCGTCATGCCCAGCATCGGCGCGACCTTCGACGGCGATTCGCCCTCGATCTCCACGTGCCAGAGCACCATCTGCCAGCGCTCCGGCAACCGGTTGAACGCCTGCGAGATCAGCGAGCGCTCCTCGTTCTCCACGGCCGGGTCGCGGAACGGCTGGCTGATGTCGATGTCCGGCACCGTCTCGAAGTCGTCGACGGCCTGCGTCCGCTTCGCCTTGTTGGCCCGGTCGTATGCGCCGTGCCGCACGGCGGTCAGCAGGTAGGCCCGGAAGGCGTCCGTCGGCCCGCGCCCGTCCCGCAGCAGCCCGAGCACCTTCGCGAACGCCTCGGACACCACGTCGTCGGCCTCGGCCTGCGACTTGGTGACCTGCCGCGCCATCGTGTAAGCCGCGCCGACGTGCCGCTCGTACAACGCCCCGAACGCATCGGTGTCCCCGCCGCGCACGGCGTCGATCAAGACGGCGTCACTGGCCTCCTGGACCAGATCTTCCCGCTGCACGGCCACCACACATCACTCCAACGCCCCGAACCACTCCCGCTGAGCCGAAAGCGTATCCCGGACGCCATCGGCCGAATAGGCAGACTCGATCACGAGAACGGATCAACGCCGAGTCACCCGTTCGCACCAGCGCGGCGGGAGTTTCGCCACGCACGGCGAAAGCCCCGATCCGCGCAACACCGGGAGTCGCCGGGCGGTAGCGTCGTCGGCGTCGAAGGGGAGGTGACCGGATGTCCGTCCACATCGTGGTCGGCAAGGGGCCGATCGGCGTCGCCACGGCGAATCTGCTCGCGCAGCAGGGCCATCGAGTTCGCCTGATCAGCCGGTCCGGCGGTCCCGCCGAAGGCTCGATCGAGCACGTCGCGCTGGACGCCGGCGATGCTGAGCAGCTCGCCGCGGCCAGTGCCGGAGCGGTGGCCATCTACAACTGCTCCGCCCCGCCCTACCACCGCTGGGTCCAGGACTGGCCGCGGTTGTCGGCCGGCTTGCTCGATGCCGCCGAACGCACCGGCGCGGTTCTGGTCCTCACCGGCAACCTCTACGCGTACGGCCCGACGAACGCTCCCATGACCGAAGACCTCCCGCTGAACGCCCGATTCCGCAAGGGCGAGGTGCGGGCCCGCGTCTGGCGGGACGCCCTGGCCCGCCACCAGGAGGGGCGCGTCCGCGTGGCGGAAGCACGCGCGTCCGACTTCATCGGCCCCGGCGTGACGGCGGGCGGTCACCTGGCCGAGCGCGTCGTGCCCAAGCTGTTGCGGGGACGGCCGGTCCAGGTCCTCGGCGATCCGGACGCGGCGCACAGCTGGACCTACGCGCCCGACGTCGCGCGCGCCCTGGTGCGGCTGGCCGCGGAAGAGCGGGCATGGGGCCGCGCGTGGCACGTGCCCACCGCGCCGCCCATGTCGGCGCGTCAGGCCGTCGAGGAGATGTGCCGGATCGCCGGCCTCGCGACGCCTCGCGTGTCCGCCCTGCCGTGGTGGGCGCTGCGAGCGGTCGGCGTGGTGTCCCCGCTGGTCCGCGAGCTGCACGAGATCCGCTACCAGTTCGACTCACCGTTCGTGATCGACTCCCGCGCCTACTCGGAAGCGTTCGCGGAGGAGCCCACCCCGGCCGGGGAAGCGCTCGCGAAGACCGTCGAGTGGTGGCAAGCGAGGCTCGCCACCTGAACCGGAGCCGTTGCGGCGGTCCGGCGGAACGAGCACAGCGGCGCAAGGCCCGCCGATCGGCATTCGCATGCTGATCGGCGGGCCTCCAATTGCGTCGGCACGGCCGGATTCGAACCTGAACCCCCCTTAGTTCCCCAGCGTTCTCCGAACAGGTGCGCCTCCGGCGGAGCCGACGTGGCTGAAACCGATCACGTCACGGCCAACGCCCGCCCTGCGACGGCCTTGCCCGCTTCGTCGATTCGGTTCGGCCGTCTCGGACTCCCCCTGCATCCGAGCCGGCCGTCAGCATCCGAAGATCGTCGCAAGCCGCGCTTTCCTCGCGCTTTCGCGGCGGCTGCGGCGAGTTGGGCCGAATCCCCAAGATCACGGTCGGCGCGGCCGTGATCAAGTCGACTGCTGTTCCAGGGCGAGCGCGCGAGCTCGTTCCGCCTGCGCCTCGCGGATGCGTCCCATTTCCCCGTAGAGGACGCCGAGGATGCGCCTGGCGTGGGCTTCGAGGGTCGCCGATCCGCATTCCCCGGCTATCGCCACGGCTCGCTCGCCCCAGTCCAGCGCGTCGGTGAGCATGTTGAGCCGTCGGCAGGCGTTGCACAGATCGGCCAGGAAGCGCCCCTCCTCGGCAAGGTCGCCGGTCTGCCTGGCCTGCGTGTAACCGGCCACCGCCCGTTCGAAGTCGCGGTTCGCGTCGATCACGTACTGGGCGCCGAGGTCGGCCGGCGCCTCGCGGTGCGGGAACAGGGCGGCGGCGATTCGCATCGATCGCTGCGTGTGGTGCACGGCTTCGGGATACCGGCCGGTGCGGTGGTGGAGCAGGCCGAGCCAGAAGTGGGCAATGATGTTCAGATCGTCGTCGTGGCCCTCCTGCAGCGCCAGCGACTTCTCCAGCAGGTCGCGGGCGTCGTCGTAGTCGCCCTGCAGCGTGTACACGCCGCCTAGCCAGGTGAGCATCACCGCCTGGCCTTCGTGATCGCCGGCGGCGGTGGCGGCCGCGAGCCCGATGCGATGGGTCTCCGCCCAGTCCTCGTAATAGGTGTCGAGCAGGAAGAAGCTCCACATCGCATTGGCGAGCTGCCAGGCATGCGTCGACCGGCCCTCGTCCGCGGCGCAGGCGACCGCGGCGATGAGGCAGGCACGTTCGGCTCGCAACCACGTCTCGGCCTGTTCGCGGGTTTCCAGGACGGGGCCGTGCGCGGGTTCGCTGCCGGTGAGGCTGAACCGCACCTTTCGCGGCTGGATGGTCTGGATCGCCGCGACCGCGGTGTGGAGGTAGTAGTCGAGGAGGCGCCCGGTCGCCTCGCGCCGCTGATCGGCGGAGTCCTCCTGCTCGACGACCGCGCGGGCGTAGTCGGCGAGCAGGTCGTGCAGGCGGTAGCGGTCGCCGCCAGTGGCGATCACCAGGTGCTCGTCCGCCAGGCCATCGAGCATCCGCCGGGCGGCCGCGGGTGTCACATCCGCCAGCGCCGCGACGGAGTGGGCGGTGAAGTCCTCGCCCGGATGCAGTCCCAGCAACCGGAAAACCCGCTGCTCGTCGGCCGCGAGGGCGCGGTAGGACAGCTCGAAAACCGGCCGGAGCCTTCGGGTTCCGGCCGCGATCTCCGCCAGCCGGTTGCCGGGCTCGGCCAGCCGGCCGGCCAGCTCCGCGAACGACCACCGCGGCCGGGACTGCATGCGGCGGGCGACCAGCGCGATCGCCAGCGGCAGCCGACCGCACAGCTCGACGACCCGTTCGACCGCCGCCGGCTCGGCGAGCACCCGGTCTTCGCCGACCATCCGCACGAGCAGCTCTTCCGCTTCGGCGCGGGTGAACGCATCGAGCACCAGCGCGCGGGATCCATCCACCGCCAACGCTCGTCGGCTCGTGATCAGCACCAGGCTTTCCGGGCTCGCGGGCAGCAGCGGGAGCACCTGGTCCTCGCTCGCCGCGTTGTCCAGCAACACCAGCGCTTTCCTGCCGAAAAGCCGGTCGCGGTACAGCGCCGCCCGCTCATCCAGCCCGTCCGGGATCTGGTCCCCCGGCACGCCCAGCAGCCGCAGGAACGACGCCAGCACCGCGGCCGGGTACGCGGGCAGCCGGTCGGCATGCCCGTGCAGGTCTACGTACAGCTGGATGTCCGCGTACCGGCCGGTGGCCACCAACCGGTGCGCCGCGTGCAGCGCCAGCCGCGTCTTCCCCACCCCGCCCATGCCCTCGATCGACCGGATCACCACGGCCGTCGGGCTTCCGGACGACGACAACTCCTCGTGCAGAACCCGCAGCTGTTCCCGGCGACCGCAGAAGTCGCTGATATCAGCTGGAAGTTGCCGGTGCGCGCTCACCGGCGCCGGGTCGGCGCGGGCGGGCCCGGGGTCCGGCTCCAGCGGCCGTCCGGCCAGGATCGTCGCTTCCAACGATCGCAGCTGCGGCCCCGGCTCTATGCCGAGCTCCGACACCAGGATCTTTCGCGCGTCCCGGTAGACCGCCAAGGCGTCGGCCTGCCGTCCTCCCCGGTACAGGGCTGTCATCAGCAGCGCGTGCAGCCGTTCCCGCAGCGGATGCCGTTCGGCGAGGTCGGCGAGCTCACCGACGATCGCGGCATCCCGGTCGCAACGGATCTCGGCGGCGTACAGCTCCTCGAACGCCGCCAGCCTGCGCTCGACGAGCCGCTGCACCTCGCCGTGCAGATCCGCGACGTCCACGCCCTGGTAAGGCTCTCCGCGCCACAGCGCCAACGATTCGCGGATCAGCGCCGCGCCGCGCCGCGGGTCGTCGGAGCGCTCCGCTTCGCCCAGCAGCGCGCCGAACCGGTCGGCGTCCAGCTCACCGGGGAGCACCCGCAGCCAGTAACCGTCCGGGCCGAACCCCAACCGACCCGGATCGTCCAGCAGGCCCCGCAGCCGGTGGACCTGGAGCTGGAGCCGGGCGCGCCGGTCCTCGGCGGCCCCGTCCGGCCACAACGCCCGGACCAGCGCGTCCGCGGAGACCGGCTCGTTGGCTCGCGCCAACAGCATCGCCAGCAGCCGACGACGCAACTCGCCGGGCACCGCGACCGCAGCGCCGCCGCCACGCGCCAGGCGCACCGGCCCCAACACCTCGAACCGCACCAGCACCACTCCTCGGGTTCAGCGGATGTGCGCGGAGATCGAGTCGCTCACCGCGCGGGTTTCGTGACGGATCGCCCGGGTGGTCAGGCGGTCCGCTTCGTCGAACTCGCCGCGTCGCCGGAGCAGCCCGGCGAGTTCGTAACCGGCCCGCGCGTGCCCCGCGCCGGCGGCGTCGCGCAGCGCCGATTCCACCGCGCGCGAATCGCCGCGGCGCATGGCCACGACCGCGAGCCGGTACAAGCCGCCCGGGTTTCCCGCGCCCGCGAACCGCTGGAACCACGTCTCGGCCTCGTCCAGCCGACCCGCGTCGAGCAGCAGTTCCGCCAGGCCCGCGACGGCCCGGGCATCGCCCGCCTCGGCCGCCCGCCGGAACCACATCTCGGTCTCGGCCAGCCGCTCCTCCGCTCGTCCCGGCGAGAGCACGGCGAAGGCTTTCCACGTGGAGGCGCCGGAATCGAGGACACGCGCCAGCTCGTACATGGCGGGCACGTGCCCGGCCACGGCCGCCCGGCGCAGCCAGTACTCGGCGCTGACGAGGCTGAACCGCCCCGGGCTCTCCCGCCGCAGCCGCATCGCCACCTTGAACATCGCCACGTCGCTCTCGGCGTCGGCCGCCCGGTCGATCCACTTCGCCGCGGCCTCGTGATCGCCGCGGTTCTCGAGCAGGATGCCGAGGTTGTTCATCGCGCGGCTCTCGCCCCGCTCCGCCAGCGGCCACCACGCGAATTCGGCCACGTCCCAACGATTCGCGTCGTAGGCCGCGCGCCCGATCATCCACCGCTCGTCGTCGGAAGCGTGGTCGAGGGCACCGCGCCACACGGCGTCGGGCACATCGGCGACGTCCGCGTCCGCGGCATCGGCGAGGTAGTCGAAGGCCCGCCACGTCGTCTGCTCGACGTCGCCCGGGACGAGCAGGCCGGCGACCCCGAGCCGCTGCTCGATCGCCCATTCCCACGCCTCGGCCAGGCTTTCCGGGCGCAGCAGGGCGGCGCCGAGCAGGTATCCGGCGTGCAGCTCGTCCAGCAGCTGCCGCGGAACCGGCGAGGTCAGCCCGGTGCGGGCCAGGTCGACCGCCGCGGCGACCAAGGCGTGGCCGCGGGGATGTCCCGCATCGGCGGTGGGAATCCGCGCCTCGCGCCACGCCGCCAGCAGCTCCGGGCCGGCCGCGAGGTACTCGGTGACGCCGAAGTCGCCGAACCGGGCGCGCGCCTCTCGCAGGCGGTCGTCGCCGGTGGCGGTCGCGCGGGCCAGCTCACCATCGGACCAGGCGCGCTCCAGCAGGACGGGCTGCACCGAGTTCAGCACCCGCATGCCCAGCAGGTGCTCGCCGCGCCGCAGATCTCCCCGCCGCGGCCCGGACCGGAGCTCGCGGTAGAAGCGCGACCGCATGGTGGCGACCACGGGAATCCGGGAACGGGTGAGCCAGTCGAGCAGCTCCGGGCTCAACCCCGCGCCGCCCAGATGTCCTTCGAGGTCGTCGAGCCACAGCACCCACCGCGGCGTTTTCCGGTCCACCAGCTCGGGAAGTCGTCGCAGGTCGGATCCCGGGTCCGGCGCGAGGATCCGGTACCGGGGCAGCACCGCCTGGACCGCCTCCAACGCCGCCCGCGTCTTCCCCACCGTGGACGGGCCCACGACCAGCACCAGCCCACCGCTCTCGCCGGCCTCGCCGACCCGCGTCCGCAACTCCTCGTCGGCGTCCCGGGCGACGTAGGGCGGCAGGACGCCGCCGTCCCGGTCCGGGCGAGCGCGGTGCACCCCGGCGAGGAACGGATCGCATTCCCCGGTCAGCGGCAGCTCGGCGGGCGAGGACACCGGCCGGCTGCCACCGTTGATCACGATGTCGCCGTAGTGCACGCCGACCTGCACGACGTTGCCGTGCACGTCGCGCGCCTGGTTGCGGTACTCGTTCTTCACCACTCGTCCTCGAACCAGCCCTCGGGAGCCGGAACGGAAGGCAGCGGCACGGGATCCTGGTGGTGCTCCGGGCTGCACGCGCTGAACGGGCCCTTGCTGGAGAGCAGGACCTCCAGGTGCGGATCGAGGTGATCGCGGTACCACACGGCCATGCCCGTCCCCGGTTCGTACCGCAGCACCTCCCAGGCGTGCCACAACGCGTGGAACCGCGAGACGGCTTCGGAGTGCCTCCACCACTGCGCGCACCACCGGTAGTCGCCCAGTGGTCGGCAGTACATCGGCAGGAACCGGTAGACGACGAACTCCTCGACGTTGCGGAAGACCGGCTGCGGCTTCTCGTCGTGCTCGGCCGCGACGTCGACGACGTCCTGTTCCTCTTCCGCGAGAACGGCATCGTCGGCCGGGCGCATGTCTTCGGCCACCTTTCCCTCCGCGGCTCGGCGAACACCGGGTGCAGCGGCGGGCGAACCCCTGGATCGCACCCACCGCACACCGCAACCTACCCGCTAGGACGGCACGGCGGTGGTGATCCGCAGATCACGCCCGCTGTTCGCGCGCTCCCCACTTCAGTCCACAAGAGACGGTCAGCCGCCGAAGAGGTCGTGGTCGGCGAGGACTTCGTCGATCACGAGCCGTTGGACGGCGGCTCCTTCCAGGTCCTCGTCGATGCACCCCGTGAGCGTCAGCAGGGCTTTCCACAAGGCCCAGCCCCTGGCGCGCGCCCAGGTCGCCTCGTCGTGGCCGACCTCGTCGCGGAACGTCCGGCGGCTCTCGCCGGAGAAGAACGTCCACGCGATCACCAGGTCGCTGGCCGGGTCGCCGACGCCCGAGGTCCCGAAGTCGATCACGGCCGCGAGATTCCCGTTGTCCACCAGCAGGTTCCCGTGGGCGAGGTCGCCGTGGAACCAGATCGGCTCGTCGCGCCATTCGGTCGCCAGGGCGGCGTCCCAGACGGCGGCGGCCCGGGCCGAGTCGACGCGCCCGCCGAGGATCGCCAGGCAGCGGCGGGTTTCCTCGTCGTAGTGGCGCACCGGAGCGCCCCGGTAGAAGCTGTGGGCCCCGGCGAGCGGGCCTCCGGTGGCGTCGCAGCGCTGGAGGGCCTTGATGAACTCCGCCAGCGAAGCGGCGAACTGCGACATGTCGTCGATGCGGCCCCGATCGGCTGTTTCACCGGGCAACCACCCGCGCACCGACCACGGGAACGGGTAGCCCTCGCCAGGGGCCCCCTCCGCCAGGATCGGCGGCACGGCGACCGGCAGCGACGGCGCGAGCCGCGGCAGCCAGCGGGTTTCCTTGGCGATCGCGGGAACGTAGCCGGCGGCGGTGGGCAGCCGCACCGTCATGTCCGCGCCGAGCCGGTAGGTCCGGTTGTCCCAGCCATCGACCTCCACCGGCGTCACGGGCAAGCCGCTCCACTGCGGGAACTGCGCGTCGATGAGGCGTTCCACCAGGGCGGCGTCGATGCCGGCGCGGCCGTCCGGGGCGTTTGCATCCACCTCCCGATCATCGCGCAGGCGGCCGCCGCACCCGATCGGGGCCCCAGTCGCCACGACCGGGGTGCGCGCGAGCGTCGACCGTTCGGGTTCTCGGCGGGGGGCGGGCCGCGCCGAATCCGATACTCGGCGCCGTGAATTCCTGGCCGCACCGGCCACTTCGCCCGGGTGCCGCGGCCAGTCGACCGATGCGCCGGTCGCCGGCGCGGAACCGCTCGTGAGGTGATCCCGTGGAGTTGACCGTCGTCGGCTGTTCCGGCAGCGCACCGTCGCCGGAATCGCAGTCGTCCGGATATCTGCTGAGTTCCGGCGACAGCCGGATCGTGATCGACCTGGGGAACGGAACGCTGGGGCCGCTGCAGAAGTGGATCGACCCGTTCGACATCAACGCCCTGTTCCTGACGCACCTGCATCCCGACCACTGCGCGGACTTCGCCCCGCTGGCGGTGTACCTGCGGTACCGGCCGAACCAGCCCTACGACCCGAAGCAGCACCGCATGCCCGTCTACGCGCCGCCGGAAGCACCGAGCAGGCTGGCCGCCCTGTACGCGCCGAGCGCGGCGGAACTCGCGGGGACCGACCTGTCGGACGTCTTCGAGTTCCTGGAGCCGCCGGTCGAACCGGTCCGCATCGGGGCGTTCGAGATCCGGGCGTTCGCGGTGGACCACCTGTGCCCGACCTGGGGCCTGCGCGTCGAGGCGGAAGGCCGGGTGTTCGCCTTCACCGGCGACACCGGTCCCAGCGACGGGATCACCAAGCTCGCGGAGGGCGCCGACGTGCTGCTGTCCGAGGCGTCCTGGCTCGACTTCCCCGACCAGCCGACCGGAATGCACCTGTCCGGCAAGCAGGCCGGCGCCGCGGCGGCCTCGGCCGGGGCCCGCCGGCTGCTGCTCACCCACTACTCGCCGTGGACCGACCAGGACGCGCTGGCCCGGGAAGCCCGCGACGCCTTCGACGGCCCCGTGGAGGTCGTCCACGCGGGCACCACCTACACCATCTGACCGAACCTCCCCCGCACAGAGCGGTCCGCAATTTCCATTGAAATCGAAGGTTCGATTTCAATGGAAATTGCGGCGGGAAGCCTCGTTCCGGGCGTCAGGCGACGACTTCCGCGAGCTGGCGCCGCTTGGCCTCTTCGACGCCGGCCAGGACCTGCGGGGTCACCGACCGCAGGAAGACGGGCATGGTGATCAGGACCGCCAAGGCGAACACGGCGAAGGCCGCGCGCATGCCGGCGAACTCCGCGAGCAGCCCGCCCACTCCGGCGCCGACCGGCATCGCGCCCCAGCTGAACAGCCGCGCCGCCGCGCTGTAGCGACCCATCATCTCCGGGTCCACCAGGTATTGCGCGATGGTGCGCGCGTTGACCGCCCACAGCGTGCCGCCCATGCCTCCCAGGAACGCGCCCCCTGCCAAGATCCACAGGTCCGTGGTCAGTACCGGCGCCGCCACCATCGCGAGGGTGCCGACGAGGTCGGCGAACAGGGCCCACCGGCGGCCGATGAGCCGGTTCACCGCGGTGACCGTCAGCGCGCCGACCAGGCCGCCGATGCCGAGCGCGCTCAGCAGCACCCCGTACTCGCGGGCGTCCAGGCCCAGCACCGTGGTCGCCATCAACGGCATCAGCGCGAGCCACGCTCCCCAGCAGGAGCACAGCACGGTCAGGACCAGGGCCATCAGCTGCAGGAGGCGCTGCCGCCACAGGTACCGCAGGCCGCCGCCGATCTGGCGGCTCACGCTCGCCGGTTCCCGCCCGGCCGTCCGCGGCACGCGGAACCGGCCGACGAGGAACACCAGCAAGACCGTGCCCAGCACGTACCCCGCAGCGGTGGCGCCGAGCGCGAAGGCGCTTCCGGCGGCGAGCAGCAGGCCGCCGACGAACGGGCCGCAGAACTCGTTGCAGACCGTTTCCGCGCCGGTGATCCAGGCGTTGGCCCGTTCCCGCCCGCGCGGGCCGACCGCCGTCGGCGTCAATGCCATCGCCGAGGTCAGCGCGACCACTTCCGCGATGCCCAGCACCGTCCCGCCGACCAGCAGCAGCGGCAGGCCGATCGCGCCGGAGAACTGGCCGAACAGCAGCGCGGCGAGCGTCAGCAGGCGCAGCGAGTTGGCCAGCCACAACAGTTTCCGGCGGTCGAACCGGTCGACCAGCACGCCCACGTGCAGCGCCGTCAGCAGCCACGGGAGCGTCAGCGTCATCGACACCGCGGCCACCGCGGCGGGCGAGTCCGTCAGCGTCGTCGCGATCAGCGGCAACGCCATCTTGATCACGCCGTCGGCCAGGTTGGTGATCGCGGTGAACACCACCAGGACCAGCGTGTTGCGCGCACTGCGATCGCGGGGCTCCGCGGGCGCGTGCCCGGCGAGTCGGTCGGTCATCTCAAACGCACCTCGGCGTAACCATCAAAACCGTTTTGGTGGATAGTAACGACGTGGATCATCGCACGGCAATCCCGCGAACGGCAGCACTGGGCTGCGGGTGGCGGCCCCGCCCGCCGCCCGCAGCTCCGGTCACGTCACTCCGGGATCGCGCCGTCGGCGATGTGCAAGATCGCGTCAGCCGCGCCGAGGATCGCCTCGTCGAGCGGGAAGTAGCCCTGCTCCGGCGTGATGTCGGTACGCGTGCGGGCCGCCGCGACCGAGGCGGCCTTCGTCAGCCCCCAGGTGGTGATGCGGCTCTGCAGGATGCCCTCGTAGGTGTCCGGATCGGGCTCTCCGAGGCCGATGGCGGCGCTGCGGCCAAGGCTGCCCGCGACGAAGGCGTACTGCTCGCCGAGCAGCGAAGCGAGGATGGCGCCGGCCCCGGACCAGTTGATGTCCATGTCTCCCAAGCGCATGTAGCTCGGGCCCCGCTTCAGGTGCAGGTTGTGCGCGAAGACCAGCGTCGCGCCGCGGCGGGCTTCGATGTCCCGGATCTCCAGGAGGTTCTGGGCCATGAGCGCATCCCGGGTGGCGGACAGGCCGGCGACCCGCGCGCTCTGTTCGAGGCGCTTCGCCGACTGCTTGTGGTAGCGCAGCAGTCCGAGACCGGCGGTGAGGTGCGTCTTGGCCCTGATCCACTCGGCGCGCGATGTCGCCGCGATCAGTTCCGGTGCGCGCACGTAGAACGCGGTGAGCATGTCGTCGGCGATCGATCGCAGCTTCTCCGCCCTGGCGGTGGCGCCGACCGACATGGCCGGGTCCAGGATCGCCTCCGTGCGGCTCCACCGCTCGTCGTCACCGGCGAGACCCGCGACGTCGAGGTCGATTCCCAGGTGGTCGCGGGCGAATTCGAGGTAGCCGCGCGGGCTGGGCGCGCTCATCATCTCCATGGCGGCGTCGAAGCCGTGGAAGACGAGCCGTTGATCCGCGGGGCGGCTCTCGTTGTACTCGCGCATCCAGGCGACCAGCCGCCGGTTGGCGTCCAATTCCCCGAAGCCGTGGGAGAAACCCTCGCTCATGACCGTGTCGAGGGTGCCCGTTCCGCCCTGGACGTAGTCGTTCACGACGAGCGCGGCCACGCGATCGGTTTCGAGGGCGATCGACCGGAAGCCCCGGTCGGCCAGCTGGGCGAACAGCCGGTTGCGGAGCCGTCCGAATCCCTGTTCCAGGTGCGTCGGCTCGCCGAAGGCCAGCAGGTCGCACGGCGGGGTCACGAAGTCGTTGCTGTCCTGACTCATGTGCCTAAATCGTATCTTTGAAAGCTCTGTTGAAACTTCCAATGCACCGGTGACGACTTCGTGCGGTAAGGTCTCAAACCGGTGAGAAACTTGCGACCGGCCGACCTCGCGCGCGAGCACGGCATCTCGACCCAGGCGGTGCGCAACTACGAGCGGGACGGGTGCCTCCCGCCTGCCGAGCGCACGCACAGCGGCTACCGGGTCTACACCGCGGTGCACGCGGCGGCCCTGCGCGCCTACCTCGCCCTCGTCTCGGCGTACGGCCACGCGGCGGGCGGCCGGATCATGAACGCGCTCCACGACGACGCGCTCGACAACGCCCTGCTGATCATCGATCGCGGCCACGGCCAGCTGCTCCGCGACCGCGAAACCCTCGATGCGGTGCGGAAAGCGGTGGACCACCTGACGGCGGAGCCCGATGCCGCCCCAGACCGGCCGGAAGCCACCGTGCCGCTGAACATCGGCGAACTCGCGCACCGGCTCCGCGTCACGCCCGCGACCCTGCGCAACTGGGAGGACGCCGGCATCCTCGTCCCCGCGCGAGACCCCGCCACCGGGTACCGCCGCTACCGCGCGGGCGACATCCGCGACGCCGAGCTCGCCCACCTGCTCCGGCGCGGTGGCTACCCGCTGGAGCACATCTCCACCGTGGTCCAGCAGATCCGGACCGCCGGCGGCACCGAGGCGCTGTCCCGCGCCCTGGCCGACTGGCAGCGAAAGCTCACGGCGCAGGGCCGCGCCATGCTCGACGCGGCCACCCACCTCAGCCGCTACCTGGGCTTGCTCGACGAATCCCGGCCCTCTTCCTGAGGTACGGCCTTACTCCTCGGCCAGCCGGTCGCCGAGCCACGACTCGACATCTCGAACGGCGGCAGCGGCCATCGCCGTCGGGAAGGAGATGAAGCCCGGCCCGGACTCGGGGTACACCCGGACGTCCACGTCGCCGCCCGCGGCGGAGAGCCGGGCCGCCATCGCCAGGTTGTCGTCGAGGGCCTTGTCCAGTCCGCCCACGACAAGCAGGGCCGGTGGCAGACCGGCGAGATCACCGTAGAGCGGGGAGACGTCGGGGTCGGTCCGGTCGGCGACGTGACCCGCGTACGCCTGGATGAAGAACTCATCGGCGATCAGCCGGCCACCCGGAGATCGCCCGCTCAGGTCGTAGGCCCCGTACAGCAGGGCCGCACCGGCGAACCGCTCGGCCAGGCCCAGGGCTCGCAGGCGGAGCAGGGTGGCCACGGTCAGATTGGCTCCCGCCGACGCTCCGCCGATCGCCAGTTTCCCCGTGCCGAACAGGGATTCGGCGTGCTCCACGAGCCATCGGGCGGCGGTTTCGCAGTCGTCGGGAGCCGCGGGCCACGGGTGCTCGGGCGCCAACCGGTAGTCGACGCTCACGACGGCCACCCCGAGTGACTCGGCCAGGCGAGCATTGCTGTCGTCGCCCCAGGCCGCCGATCCGAGGTAGAAACCCCCGCCGTGGATGTCGAGGAAGGCTCCGCGGATCTCTCCTCCCTCGGGGACGGTGATGCGCACCGGGACCTGGCGCCCGCCCGCCTCGGCGAGGCGGTCGACGGCCTTGCCGCCGGACTGGGCGGTGGAGGCCAGCCGCTCGCGGATCTGCCGCAGGCCCTCGGGCGTGGCCGGATCGGGCATCGGCCGGTCGGCGGCGGCTGCCCGCGAGGCGGCGTTGAACTGCCTGCTCTCCTCGACGTGCGCGGCCAGATCCTCGTCGATCAGCCGTTTCAGCCCGATCTCCATGCTTCTCCTCCCAGATTCCGGCGTTTCATCCACACGCACTTGCGGATTCGCGTCGATGATCACGCGCACACGAGCCGCAGCCTAGCCGGTGACATCCAGGTGGCCGGCGTATTCCCCGGTTTCCGCGTACCTCCGCATCAGGTCGAAGATCCCCTTCGCCCGGGCGGGCCCCCAGCTCAGCACCGCCTCGTTCGCCGAGCTCAGCACGAAGTTCAGGATGATCATGTCGCGCATGACGAGGAACTCGTCGAACCGGGCCATCGCCGGCGGCAGCTCGTGCACCGCGCGATATCCACGCAGGTATCCCGCCGCGAACCGGTCGTAGGACGGCGCGTCGCAGACGCGCAGCACGGAGGAGAGCACGGTGGCGATGTCGAGGGCGTAGTAGCCCCAGCCGCAGTCGTCAAAGTCGATGACCGCCGTGTCGCCGCCCGGCGTGCGGACCAGGTTGCCGCGGTGGAGGTCGGCGTGGCTCAGCCCCCAGTCCGCCGGGGCGCGATCGGGCATCCGGTCGCCGACCATCGCCGCCACCCGGTCCAGCAGGTCCAGCTCCGTCCGGTCGAGGCGGGCGCGCGCCTTCGGGTCCGCCAGCGCGGCGCCGCCGGTGAAAACGTCGTCGAAAGCCCAGGACGGCCGCGCGAACTCCGCGGGCGGGCGGTACCGGTGCGCATGGTCGTGCAGGCCCGCGGTGAGGCGGCCGAGTTGCTCGGCGACGCCCGGCGACGAATACGACGGCGCCGTCGTCCCCGGGATCCACTCGAACACGACCGACGTCACCGGCTCCGGCGAACCGGCGAGCGACTGCGTGATCACCCGCCCCTCCCCCGCGGATTTCGGTACCAGCACAGCCTTTTCCGACGCGAGCGCAGCCAGCCAAGCCAGTTCCGAGCGCTGCTCCTGCGGGCTCCGGCCGTGCCGCACGGACATGCGCAGGAGGTACTTCGCGAACCCGGCGTCGACCAGGAAGACGGCGTTGTCCTCGTACTGCACGAGCCGCAGCCCGCACGTATCGATGCCGTGGCGTTCGAGGGCGGGAAACGCGAGCTCGCGCAGCCGCTTGAGTTGAGACGAACGGGCGAGCGACTCGAACGGGCGGGCCATTCCGCCAAATTAGCACCGCGAACAACACCGAGATCGGACCCCAGCTGACGGCGAAGACCTCCCGCGCCCGGCACCGCTCCGGTGCCGGTTTGCCCTCGCGGCTCGCCGGGTGATCACGGCCGCGGCACCTCCAGTACGTCCACAGTGGAGCCGACGGGCAGGCCGCCGGGCGGGACCACCGCGAGGCCGTCGGCGAGCGCGAGGCCGCGCAGCATCGCGGGTCCGTCGAAGGGAAGCGGCGCGGCCGCGTTCTCGCCGAGCCGCACCGGCAGCAGCCTGGTGCTCCGCGGATGCCCGGGCAGCTCGACCGGGACGTCGACGCGGCGCGGCTTCGCGTCCGGCCGGCCGCTCAAGCGGCGCAGCAGCGGCAAGGCCAGCGTCACCGTTCCCGCGACGGCCGCGAGCGGGTTGCCGGGGAGCCCGACGAGCCGGCGGCTCTGCCCGTCCGCGGCTGGCGGAAGCTCGGCGAGCAGCATCGGATGACCTGGCCGCACGGCGACGGAGTCGACCAGCAGCCGGGCGCCGGTCTCGGCGAGCGCTGCGTGCAGGAAGTCGACGGGACCGGCGGCGGTGCTGCCGGTGGTGACCACGACGTCGGACGGTGAGTGCCGGATCGCGTCGTGCAGCAGCTCGAAGTCGTCGGCGATCCGGCGCCGGCCGATCACGTCGCCGCCGGTTTGCAGCATCGGCGGCAGTAACGGGCTCAGCGCGTCGCGGACCGCGCCGCGGCGGGGCAGGCCGGAGTTCAGCAGTTCGTCACCGAGGACCAGCAGCTCCACCGTCGGGCGCCGGTGGACGACGAGCCTGTCGTACCCGGCCGCCGCGGCCAGGCCCAGCACGGCGGGCGTGACCGTCGCACCGGCCGGCAGCAGCGGCTCACCCGAGTGGCATTCCTGGCCCCGGGGCCGGACATCGCGGCCCGGGGCGGGCGGGCTCGGCGCGCGGTCGAACAGGATCCGGGCCGACCTCTCCACCTCGCCGTGCTCGCTGCGCAGCACCGCGATCGGGCCGGGTGGCAGCTCGGCGCCGGTCGCGATGGTCACGGCGGTGCCCTCCGCCAGCGGCTCCGGCCGCCCGCCGGCCAGCACGCCGGTGCCGCCGAGCCGCCACGGTCCCGGCCCCGCCACGGCCCAACCGTCCATTGCGGACGTGTCGAACGGCGGCAGGTCGGTGAGCGCGACGAGCGGTTCGGCGAGGGCGTGGCCGAGCGCGTCGGCGAGCTCGCGCGCAACCGCGGGCAGCGGCTCCCCGGCGGCGTCCCTGGCGGCGTCCCGCGCCTGCGCCCAGCTCTTCGCGGGCGCCTCGGCACCGATTCGTGCAACGAGATTCATCTGATTCCCCGCCCGGTGCACCGCCGACGGAACGCCTCGTGCTGTTCGCAATTCTCGGCGATGCGGAAATCCCGGTCGGTCTCCAGTTTCCGATATCGACTCCTAATGGTCAAAGCGGAGTCCCCTACCAGCCGATAAGCAATGCCTATCACCCGCCGGACCGGAGTCGATAAACGGCGCCTATCAGATCATCGCCGCTCCCTCTTTGACTTTCTCCCGCCGGTGCCGAACGCTGGAAAAGCGCGGCGGAATTCGGAAATGGACGAGGGGTTGGCCACGACATGAGCAAGATCGAAGATCCCGGCGAGGACGCCCTCTCGGTCACCCCGCCCAAGACCTGGGCGGCGGGACTGCCCGCGGTGGCGCACGCCATGGAGTACTCGCTGGGCCAGACCTCGGTCCGGCGGACCATGCTGACGCTGCTGAACCTCAACCAGGCCAAGGGAATCGACTGCCCCGGCTGCGCGTGGCCGGAACCCGGTCCGAAGCAACGGCACCTCAACGAGTACTGCGAGAACGGCGCCAAGCACGTCAACGACGAGGCGACGTCCCGCCGGGTCACCGCCGACTTCTTCCGCCAGCACCCGGTCTCCGAGCTCGGCCGCAAGTCCGACTACTGGCTCAACCAGCAGGGCAGGCTCACCGAGCCGATGGTCAAGCGGCCCGGATCGGACCACTACGAGCCGATCACCTGGGACGACGCCCTCGGCCTGCTCGCCGACGAGCTGCGCGCGCTGGACTCCCCGGACGAGGCGCTGTTCTACACCTCGGGCCGGCTCAACAACGAGGCCGCGTTCCTGCTGCAGCTGTTCGCGCGGGCGTTCGGCACGAACAACCTGCCCGACTGCAGCAACATGTGCCACGAGTCCAGCGGTTTCGCGATGCAGCAGACGCTGGGCATCGGCAAGGGCAGCGTGAGCCTGGACGACATCCACGAGTCCGACCTGATCTTCGTCGTCGGCCAGAACCCCGGCACCAACCACCCGCGGATGCTGTCCGCACTGGAGGAGACCAAGCGGCACGGCGGGCAGGTCGTCGCCGTGAACCCGTTGCCCGAGGCCGGGCTGATCCGGTTCAAGAACCCGCAGAAGGCCAGCGGGATCGTCGGCCGCGGCACCGCCATCGCCGACCAGTTCCTGCAGATCCGCCCCGGTGGCGACCTCGCGCTGTTCAAGGCGCTGAACCGGCTGCTGCTGGAGGCCGAGGACGCCGCCCCGGGCACCGTGCTCGACCACCAGTTCATCCGCGCGCACACCACCGGCTTCGAGGAGTTCGGCGAGCAGGCCCGCCAGATCTCGTGGGACGAGATCCGCGCCGCCACCGGGCTGACCCGCGAGGAGATCGAGCAGGTGCTCGACCGGGTGCTGGCCAGCAAGAGCGTCATCGTCTGCTGGGCTATGGGCCTGACGCAGCAGAAGCACGGCGTCCCCACCATCCGCGAGGTCGTCAACTTCCTGCTGCTGCGCGGGAACATCGGCAAACCGGGTGCCGGGGTCTGCCCGGTGCGCGGGCACAGCAACGTGCAGGGCGACCGCACCATGGGCGTCTGGGAGCAGATGCCGCAGTCCTTCCTGGACGCGCTGGAGCGGGAGTTCGGCTTCACCCCGCCCGCCGAGCACGGCTGGGACTCGGTGGATTCCATCCGGGCCATGCTCGACGGCCGGGCCAGGTTCTTCCTCGGCGTCGCCGGGAACTTCGTGCGGGCCACGCCGGACAGCGACATCACCGAGCGGGCGATGCGCCGGTGCCGGCTGACCGCGCACATCTCGACGAAGCTGAACCGCTCCCACGCGGTGTGCGGCGAGATCGCGCTGATCCTGCCGACGCTGGGGCGCAGCGACCGGGACGTCCAGGCCGGCGCCGAGCAGTTCGTCACCGTCGAGGATTCGATGAGCGTGGTGCACGCCTCGCGCGGCCGCCTGGAGCCCGCCTCGGAGATGCTGCTCAGCGAGGTGGCGATCCTGGGCCGGCTGGCGCGGCTGACGCTGGGCTCGGATCCCGACATCCCGTGGGAGGAGTTCGAGGCGGACTACGGCGCGATCCGGGACCGGATCTCGCGGGTGGTGCCGGGGTTCGAGGACTTCAACGCGCGGGTGGCGAAGCCTGGCGGGTTCGCGCTGCCGAACCCGGTGAACAGCAGGGTCTTCCGCACGCCCAGCGGCAAGGCGGTCTTCACCCGCAACGAGTTCGAGATGCTGAGCGCACCCGAAGGGCACCTCGTGCTGCAGTCGCTGCGCTCGCACGACCAGTGGAACACCATCCCGTACGCGCCGAACGACCGCTACCGGGGCATCCACAACGCCCGCCGGGTCGTGCTCGTCAACCCCGCCGACCTGGACGCGCTCGGGCTCGCCGACCGCGCCGCAGTGGACCTGGTGAGCGTGTGGCACGACGGCGTCGAGCGGCGGGCGCGCGACTTCCGCGTGGTCGCGTACCCGACGACGCCCGGCTCCGCCGCCGCGTACTACCCGGAGACCAACGTCCTCGTGCCGCTGGACAGCGTGGCCGACTTCAGCAACACGCCCACCTCGAAGGGAATCGTGGTCCGGTTGGAGCCCCGCGCCTGACGCCACCACCGGAAGGTCCACATCGGATCGATCCGATGTGGACACCACGTCGTGCCGGGACCGCTCCGCACGCGAACCAGAAGGGCTGGCCCGGCATGACGACCTACCGCACCGCGTCCAGCTGGATGCCGGCCCCACCCCGCGGTGTTCACCGCGGGGTGGGGCGCGAACCAGTTCGCGCCGCTGGCCGTCGTCTACCGCACGGAGCGGCACTGGCACGACATCCCGGTCGCGGCGATGTACACCACCTACCTGCTCGGCCTGCTCCCCGGCCTGCTGCTGGGCGGGCCCGCCTCGGACCGGCGCGGCAGGCGCATCGTCCGGCCTGCGCTCGCGTTGTCCGCCGTCGCCAGCGCGCTGCTGTCGCTGGCGCCGGTGTCGCAGCTCCCGGTGTACGCGAGCCGGCTGGCCGCGGGCGTCGCGGGCGGCGGCGTCCTCTCCGCGGGGTGGCCGCCGGATACGGCCTCACGGCCTCACCTCGGCCTCCGGCCTGCGCGAGCTCCGGCGAATGGCCCCGCTGCCGGCGCTGCCGTCCGCGGTGTCGCTCTACCACGGCACCACCTACATCGGCTTCCTCACGCCGCTGTTCCTGGCCGTCACCGCGGGCGCGGCCCCGTACCCGGCCCTGCTGGCGGGCATGGCCGCCGCCGGCCTGCTGTTCCTCTCGATCACCGCCTGGCATTCCCGAAGCCACCTACCCCACCGGATCCCCAGTGAAATCCAGGAAAGGACGCAACGATGGGCCGAGTGACCGTGCGACGGCCGGTGCTGCGCATCCGCGACGGGGTGCGATCGCAGCGACCGGACACCCTGACGGCCGAGGAGCCGATGGAGATCCGGGTCGGCGGCCGCCCGCTCACCGTCACCATGCGCACCCCGGGGCACGACTTCGACCTCGCCGTCGGATTCCTGGTCAGCGAGGGCGTCGTCGATTCGGCCGACGACGTGGCCGCGATCCGCTACTGCGCGGGCGCCACCGCCGACGGCGGCAACACCTACAACGTCGTCGACGTCGCCCTCGCTCCCGGCGTCGCGCCGCCGGATGCGTCGCTGGAGCGGAACTTCTACACCACGTCGTCCTGCGGGTTGTGCGGCAAGGCGAGCCTGGAAGCGGTGCGCACCACGACGACCTGGCCCCTCGGCGAGGACTCGCTGCGGATCGAGCCGTCGACGCTGGCCGTCCTCCCCGACCGGCTGCGGGAAGCCCAGCGGGTGTTCGACAGCACCGGCGGCCTGCACGCCGCCGGGTTGTTCACCGCCGACGGCCGGCTCACGTGCCTGCGCGAAGACGTCGGGCGGCACAACGCCGTGGACAAGGTCGTCGGCGACGCCCTGCGCGCGGGTCGGCTGCCGCTTCGCGACTCGGTCCTGATGGTCAGCGGCCGGGCGTCCTTCGAGCTGGTGCAGAAGGCGGTGATGGCCGGGATCCCCGCGCTGGCCGCCGTGTCCGCACCGTCCTCGCTGGCCGTGGACCTGGCCGCGGACGCCGGGCTGACCCTCATCGGCTTCCTGCGCGGCACCTCGATGAACGTCTACAGCGGCGCCGAACGGCTGCGGCCGGACCCGGTGTGAGGCTCACTCCAGCGCCCCGGCCACGTCCACCGACCGCGCGACCTCGATGAACGCCCGGCCCATCACCGACCCGGGCTCCCGCGCGGTCGTCATCAGACCGACCCGCGCCTCGTGGTCCGGGGCCACCAGCGGAACGGCCTTCACCCCGGCCGTGTCGCTGATGGCCCGGGCGAACGGGGCGGGCACGATGCTGGACCACCGCCCCATCGCGACGTGCGCGCACAACCCCGCGATCGAGTCGGTTTCCAGTTGCGGGACGGGCGAAATCCCGACTTCGGCGAAGACCCCGTCCAGCGTGCGCCGGCCGCGCATCGACGGCGTCAGCAGGCACAGCGGCACCCGCCCGGCCTCCGCCCAGGTCACCGACTCGCGGGCGGCGAACTCCCCCTCGGCGGGCGTCAGCAGCACGTACCGCTCCCGGTACAGCGCGACGCTGACCATGCCGGCCGCCTCGGCGTCGGCGAGGTAGGCGATCGCGACGTCGAGCTCGAAGTTCTGGAGCCGCCGGAAGATCTCGTCGGTGGGCAGATCGGCCATGACCTGCACGCGGGCGAGCGGGTGTTCCGCGCAGAACCGCGCCGTGAGCGGCGGCACCGCGGGCGCGGCCGTCGGGATCACGCCGATCGAGAGCTGACCGGTCAGCCCGGTGCGCAGGGCGCTCACCTCCAGCCGCATCGAATCCCGGTCCGCCAGGATCTTCTCGGCCCAGCGGACGATGCGTTCGCCTTCCGGCGTCAGGCCCTGGAAACGGCGCTCGCGGCGGATCAGCGGGACGTCGAGTTCCTCCTCCAGCTTCCGAATCGCCTCGGACAGCGCCGGCTGCGAAACGGAGCACGCTTGCGCGGCGCGCACGAAATGCCGTTCGCGCGACAATGCCACCAAGTACTCGAGCTGCCGGAAGAGCATTTTGTTCACCTAACGCCAGAGGACCGCGGAACATCCTATCCCGAGATGCGAAAGCCGCCTTGCGACACCGCGTGACGTCGCATGCACGCGGAGTCCCGGCGCGCAAATAGGTGCAACCTATTGCGAAATCAGAAATGTCTCTTTGACTTTCCCCGAATGCCCGGCGGAGAATTCTGCCAGTGCCGATTCGGCCGCCGCGCGAAGGCGGCACGGCACCGCAGAAAATCCCGACTCGTACTGCCCGACACAAGCTCGCGGCCGGCGCGGCCGCGCAGCACGGAAGACCGGGAGGTGGGCCGTGCCGACTTGGCGGGTGCGCGATTTCCACGACGACGACCTGGACCAGGCGATCCACATCTGGGACCAGAGCAGGGAGGGCGGCGAGCCGGCGTTCTCCGCCGCCGAGGTGGTGTCGCTCGCGCGGGCCGGGCATCCGGCCCTGGTCGCGGTGGTGCAGCAGGACGTCGTCGGCATGGCGGCGGCGAAGGTCGAGGGCGACCGGGCCTGGCTGGCGCTGTTCGCCCTCGACGCCCGGTGGCGCAACCGCGGCATCGGCAGCGCGCTGCTGGCCGAGCTGGAGAAGAAGCTGCGCAGCGCGGGGGTGCACCGCATCGCCAGCCTGGTGTCGGAGGGGGCCGCGGGCTTCCGGGCGATGGTGAACTCCGGCTACCGGCCCCGCACCGATCTGACCTACTTCGAGAAGGTCCAGGAGCTCGACCCCGCCGACTTCGACGTCCTCGAACACCTCGGCGGCCGGCTCCTGCCGCCCGGCGGGTGGGACGCGCTGGCGGGCATGCGGCGGGAGAAGGACGTCATCGAACGCCGGGTCGTGCTGCCGATCTCGCACCACGAACAGGCCGAGCGCCACGGCGTCCTGCCGCCCAAGGCGATCGTCCTGTTCGGGCCGCCGGGCACCGGCAAGACCAGCTTCGCCAAGGCGATCGCCTCCCGGCTGAACTGGCCGTTCGTGGAGCTGTTCCCGTCCCGCCTCGCCGCGTCCTCCCCGGACGGGCTGGCGGCCTCCCTGCGGGAGGTGTTCGCGGAGCTGGAGGAGCTCGACGACCTGGTGCTGTTCATCGACGAGGTCGAGGAGATCGCCGGGACCCGCTCCAGCCCGGCGGTGGGCGCCGCGCACGGCGTGACCAACGAGCTGCTCAAGCTCATCCCGGGCTTCCGCGAGCACGACCACCGCCTGCTGGTGTGCGCCACCAACTCGGTGAGCTCGCTGGATCCGGCCTTCTTGCGGCCGGGCCGGTTCGACTACCTGATCCCGGTGGGGCCGCCGGATCCGCCCGCGCGCCGGGCGATCTGGTCCCGCTACCTCGGCCCGGCGCGCGACAACGTCGACCTGGACCTGCTGGTGGAGCGGACGGAGCTGTTCACCCCGGCGGACATCGAGTTCGCGGCGCGCCAGGGCGCGCAGACCGCGTTCGAGCGCGACGTGCTGCACGAGCGCGGAGACCTCGCGACGACCGACGAGTACCTGCAGGCGATCGCGGACACCCGCCCCACGCTCACCGCGGAGGCCATCACCGAGTTCGAGCGCGACATCGACGCGCACACCCGGCTGTAGCGCCGTTACCCGCACCGCTGCGCAAAGCCGATTCGGATATTTCCCCTTAGAGTCGGCCACTTGGGAGGTGACCACCACGATGCCGAGCCCCGAATCGACCAATGCGGTGCCGCAGCCGGTGCTGGCGCCGTTGACGCCTTCGGCGATCTTCCTCGTGCTGTCGGTTTCGGCCGGCGGCGAGTCGCAGGTGCGGGATGCCCTCGGCGATCTCGCGGCGCTGCAGCGCGCGGTCGGTTTCCGCTACCCGGAGGGCGGGCTGACCTGCGTGGCCGGGATCGGGTCGCAGGCGTGGGATCGCCTGTTCTCGGGGCCGCGCCCGGCGGGGCTGCACCCCCTGCCGGAGTTCGTCGGGGCGAAGCACCGGTCGGTGTCCACGCCGGGAGACGTCCTGCTGCACATCCGGGCCAGGCAGGAGTTCCTGTGCTTCGAGCTGGCGGCTCAGGTCATGGCGCGGCTGCGGGGCGCGGTGACGATCCTCGACGAGGTGCACGGCTTCAAGTACTGGGACGAGCGGGATCTGCTGGGGTTCGTGGACGGCACCGAGAACCCGACCGGGGTGGCGGCCCGGGCAGCGGTGGCGGTCGCGGCGGACGAGGACCCGGACTTCGCCGGCGCCAGCTACGTGGTCGTGCAGAAGTACCTGCACGACCTGGTGGCGTGGAACGAGTTGCCGGTCGAGGAGCAGCAGCGGGTGGTGGGACGCACCAAGCTCGACGACATCGAACTCGCCGACGACGTGAAGCCGGCCAACTCGCACGTCGCGCTCACGACCATCACCGCAGCGGACGGCAGCGAGCGGCAGATCGTGCGGGACAACATGCCCTTCGGCGAGTTCACCGGCGGCCGGTTCGGCACCTACTTCATCGGCTACGCCGGCGACCCCTGGGTCATCGAGCAGATGCTGACCAACATGTTCGTCGGCGTCCCGGCGGGCAACCACGACCGGATCCTGGACTTCTCCACCGCCGTGACCGGATCGCTGTTCTTCGTGCCCACGCTGACGTTCCTGGAGCAGCAACCGCCGGAACCGACCGGAACACCGACCGCCGGGGCGTCGCTCGGCATCGGGAGCCTGAAGGGAAACCCGCCGTCATGAACAACTTGCACCGCGAACTGGCGCCCATCTCGCAGGCCGCGTGGACCGACCTGGAACAGGAAGCGCGCCGCACCTTCGCGCGGCATGCGGCCGGCCGGCGGGTCGTGGACGTGTCCGAGCCGAAGGGCGACACGTTCGCAGCGATCGGGACCGGCCGCAGCACGCGCATCGACGCACCCGGCCACGAGGGCGTGCAGGCGGAGTTGCGGGAGTCCTGGCAGGTGCTGGAGCTGCGCGCGCCGTTCCGCGTGTCCCGGGATGCCGTCGACGAGGTCGAACGCGGTTCCCGGGACGCCGACTGGCAACCGGTGAAGGACGCGGCCAAGCGCATCGCGCAGGCCGAGGACCGCGCGATCGTCGACGGGTTCGAGGCCGCCGGCATCTCCGGCATCCGCGCCGGTTCGTCGCACCGGTCGATTCCGCTGCCCTCCGACGTGCGCGGGCTGCCGGGCGCGGTGGCCGAGGGGCTGTCCGCGCTGCGGCTGGCGGGCGTCGACGGTCCGCTCGCGCTGCTGCTCGGCGCGTCCGAGTACACGGCGGCCGCCGGAGCCACCGAGGCCGGCTATCCGCTGATCGAGCACCTGCAGCGCATCCTCGGCGGAGACGTGGTGTGGGCGCCTTCGATCAGCGGCGGCTGCCTGCTGTCGACCCGGGGCGGCGACCACGACCTGCTGCTCGGGCGGGACCTTTCGATCGGGTACCTATCGCACGACGCCGACGGGATCGACCTGTACTTCGAGGAGAGCTTCGCGTTCCTGCTCAACACGCCCGAGGCGGCGATCGGACTGCCCACCGTCCCGGCCGGCTGAGACCCCGGCGATCTCACCCGTCCAGGTGAAATCGCCGATCGTCGGCCACTGTGGACGGACGCCACCAGCGGCCCTGAACCACTGACGTTGATCACGGTTTGCCCCACGACCAAGGGCGGCTTAGCTGCGCCGCGCGGCGACGGCGTCGGTGTACTTCTCCTTCGTGAGGTCGTCATTCGTGATGCCGAGCGACTGGAGCACGGCCCGGACCACATCGAGACCGGCGGCGACCTCAGTCTCGTCTGCGACGATGGTCTCGACCTCAAGGAAGGTCTCGTCCAATTCAGGCACGTGCACCAGTGTTGCGAGCACGTCGCGGCCGTACTCGGTGAACCTGAAGTTCCAGCAGTACTTCTCGAACGCGATCCGCTCCACCAACCCGAGCGTCGCCAACAGAGCTGTGACCGGCTCGGCGTCGGCGAGCGTGGTCTCGTACTCCGGTTTCGAGCCGCTGTCGTGCACCGGGGGCTCCTTGAACGTGAGCACGATCGTGGTTGTCGCGGACGTTTCCACCACGCGCAAACGGACCTCGTAGCCCTGTGCGTCGAGACTGCCGGACGGCCAGTCGAAATACCGGTCACGGTAGGTCTGCACCTGCTCCTCCGCACGCTCGCGGAGCCGTGCCCGGACCGCTTTGGTGTCGCAAACACGAGCCTTGAGTTCTGCCTCGACCGCCACGGCGGAACCTCCTTAGATCACCTGCCGGGACTGCGCCCGTAGCTCGTCGGTGAACCTACGGAACCCACGGTGCAACGCGCCATGCGCCGATGCTGCGATCTTGTACATCGGCGAGGTGTGCCCCTCGTGTTCTGCTCCGAACGCGGACACGAACTGCACATCGTCGAGTGCCAGCACCCGCCACGTCGGCAACATGTCGTAGAAGTACACCTCGACCTGAGCGCCGGTTTGCTCGCGCAATTCTCGGAGTCGAGCGACGCACAAGCTGACGCCAGAAGCGAACGATTCGTGCGCTTCGCCGACCTCTGTAGCGCGACGCTGGGCGGCTGCGCTCTCCGGATCCAGGAGCAAAGCCCGGAACACGGGACGATTCTGGGCAACGGTGGCGCGGAGCAGCGAGTCGTTCATGCCGATGATGCCGAGCCCCCGCACAGCGAGGATGTCGATCGTCCTGGCTGCCGAGGCCGCCTCCTGATCTCCGGTGTGGCGTCAGACTGCGACCGGTAGGCAGCCAGCATCTCAGCACGTCCGATCGGTCCAAGATGATCAAGTCCGGACGGATGCACCGGGGCGAGCCCGAGTAGTACTCGAGTCTCGTCGGGCATGGCGAGCCCGTCTGCTATACGCTCGAACACCTCGAATGCGGTCACTGTGCGGGTTCCCCGCAAGATCTCAGAGATCCGGCCTTGCAGGATGCCAGTCGCCATTGCCAACTGCGTCTGACTCGCTCCGGTACCGCGCCGGATTGCCCGAAGGATGGCGGCGACGTCGCGCCGCTGACACGCCTGCCGCATGTCGTCCCCGTTCCACACGGACGGGGGAATAATCAATGTCTCCCAGGTGGCCATCAGGAAACTTATCTCACAGTGAGATAACCGGAGTGATATGGGCTAACCGGGCGAAACTGGCGATGTTCAAGGCATGCATTACACGCTAGCGATGTTGCTCGGGCTGCTGGCCTGGTCGGTGATCTTTGTCCCGCTGTTCGTCATGTGGTGGCTGCCCGGGCACCGAGAAAAGCAGGCACTCAAAGCTGCGGCCAGGCGTCGGGACGAACGGCTTCGCCGTCGTGCTCCGGGGCGTGCAGCGTGAAGGGCCGGCGCTCAGGGTCGGTGATCCTGGCGCGGCTGCGGCCGGAGTTCGCACCGTCGGATCGGCCGCCGGAAGTGCATGCTTACCGCGTTGACGATCCGGCCGTGTGGGTGTCGCCCTGCGGCGACAGGATCGCGCCGGGCGACGCCGAGATAGTCAAGTCGTTCACGGGCAGTCCGTGCCCGCAGTGCTTGATGCTCGCTGCACTCGCCAGCGACGCGCCCCTGGTCGCTCGAAACGAGCTCGAACACTGTCCGCTGCGGCCGGAGCTTCCGCATACGTCCCCGGAAGACTTCGTTGTCGACGAGTACGGGAACGGAACCGTCTCCATGGGGCTTTGCGGCAAGATCGGGTGAGGGCCGAACAAACGGCCGCCGACCGACTGGCCGATGTGCCTCGACTGCATCGAGATCGCGAGCAAGGGGAATCCCCTGCCATGGCAGTGACACACCGCCGAGCAGACAGTCCCGGTTTTGCTCAGCAAGCGGATCTTCGCTACGAGCGCGAGACGGCAACAGGCGTCGATCAGAAGGCCCGGTCGACCGGGAATCCCCATCCGCCGAAGCAACAGCCGTGGCCGGGTCCCGGTCAGGCGAGCGTCGCGGACCAGTCCTCGATGCTCGTCACGACCTGGGATCGGGCGAAGGGATCGGGGCGGGGTGCACCGGTGCTCCTCCTCGCCCGGCCGTCGAGGAGGAGCACCGTCGTGCGGGTCGGGACACATCCCGCCCACGTGTGAATTCCCGCTTCAGAACCAGCTTTTCGACCGCAGCTCGTACCACTGGCCGCACCGCGACTCCGCTCGGCGGTACGCCCGCGCGAGCCGGTGCCGGTACCGGCCCGCGCCGACGACCAGGCCGGCCAGGACCCATGCCGCGGCCACCGCCCCCGCGACAGAAGTCAACACCGGCATTCCCTCCGCTGGCTATCTCACCGGGATCCGTCGGCCGTGACCGGCTGCTTCGGCGCAGCCGCCCGCCCGTGGTCCCCGCGCAGCGCGAAGGCCGACAGGCAGCTGACGCCGACGAGCAGGAACGCGCCCGCCACGACCAACATCGGGACGAGGAGCTGGTAGGCGAACCCGAGACCGCCGAGCACCGCGATGGCGATCGTCATGCCCACCTGCCTGCTGGTGTTCAGCAGGCCGGACGCGGCACCGGAGATCTCCGGCGGGCACAGGTGCATCGCCTCGGCGCTGAGCAAGGACGCCAGCAGTCCCGACGGCACACCGATCAGCGCGGTGGCCGCCAGCGTCGCGCCCAGCGATCCGGTCACCGACAGCCCGGCGACCGACGCACCGCCCACGCCACCGATCAGCGTGGCGGTCAGGATGATCCGGCGCCGGACCCCGGGCGTGACCCGGCTCGCCAGCAGGTTCCCGCACAACCACGCCACGCAGCACGGCAGCGCGGCGTAGCCCGCCTGCTCGGCGTTCAGCCCGTGCTCCTGCTGCAGGAAGAGGGCCAGGACCAGCAGAGAACCGTAGGACCCGATCTGGTAGAGGCCACCGGAGAGGATGACCAGCAGGTACGGGCGGTGGGTGAACAGCGCGCGCGGCACCAGCGGCGTCGTGGCCTTCGCCTGGGTCAGCGCGAGCGCGCCCAGGGCCACGGCGAAACCGACCAGCGCGGCCACCACCACGGGGTTGGCGAACGACGAGTGCGCGCCCTCGATCAACGATCCGGCGAGGAACGTCAGGGCGAGGCAGAACAGCAGCTGCGGCAACACGGTGAAGCGGCGCTCGGGAGCGGCCACCGGGTCGCGGAAACCGCGGATCAGCACCAGCGCGAACGCGCACACCGGGATGTTGACCAGGAACAGCCACCGCCAGCCCACGAACTGGGTGATCAGGCCGCCGGCCAGCGGTGCGGTCGCGATGGCCACGCCGCCGACCACGCCCCACCCGCCGATGGCGCGGGCGCGCCGGGTCAGGTCGGGGATGCCCTTGGTGAGGATGGACAGCGTCATCGGGAGCATGAAGCTCGCGCTGGCGCCCTGGAGCACGCGCGCGGCGATCAGCTGCCAGCCCGACATCGGCAGCGCGCACAGCAGGGAGGCGACGGCGAACACGGCCGTCGACACCCGGTACACGCGGGCGACGCCGAAGCGGTCACCGGCGACGCCCGCCGTCAGCAGGAAGACGCACAGCGGAATCGTGTAGGCGTCGAGGAACCACTGCTGTTCGGCCTGCGACGCCTGCAGTGACGCGGTGATGCTGGGCAACGCCACGTTCACCGAGGACGCGTCGAAGGCGACGAGGAAGTTCCCGATGCTGACGGCCACCACACCGGCGGCCGTCAGCCGGGACGCATAACTGCTTTCGTTCATCAGAAGAGTTCAATCCGTTCCGGCGGTTTTCAAAGATGATTTCGCCGATGGCTTGCGTGGCGGTGCGAGTAGCGGCCCCCCTGCGGGAGTTACGGCCGCCGTCTGGACTCCGGGATCCCCGACTCATGTATGACCAATACACGGCGCTGGGGCTGTCCTCGCCAAGAACCCCGACGGGGTGGGCGCTGCCTGAGAACCCGCGGCGGTGCAAGCTGAGTCCCGCACCGCATGCGGCCGGCGACGCATTCCGAAAGGACCTGTCAGACGCCGACCACGGTGGCGCGGTCGGCACGCTCGCGGATGACCTCCAGCGCGGTGGTCTGAACGTCGTTCAGCCGCACCATGTCCGCGTAGAACGCCTTGATCTGCGCCGCGAGCCGGTCGTACTCGACACGCTTGTGCTGGTACAGCTCGTCCATCTGCTCGGCGAGGCGGACGTAGATCTGCTGGATCAGCTCGTCGTCCTTGAGCATGACCGGGTCCGCGCCGGCCTCGGCGAGGATCTGCTTGATGTAGACCGGGAACAGGCCGATCCGGTTGAGGAAGTAGTCCACCGGCCGGGACACGCCGAGGTAGTCCGGCACGTTCACGATGCCCGCGTTCTCGTTCTCCACCAGGAAACCGCTCACCGCCCGGTACGGGTCCGGGGTGGCCAGGAAGACCTCCTCGGAGAGCCGCGCGGCGGCGGAGAGCTTCTCGATGTCCAGCGCCGCGGCCTCGACGGTGATGTTGCGCTCGGCGAAGACGGCGGCGATCGACTCCAGCTCGGCGAGCCCGGCCCGGTTGCCGACGCCGGCGACGCCGCCCTCGATCATCTGGAAGCCGTGGAAGACCGACACCAGCGAGTTCGCCGTGCCGATGCCGCGGTCGTTGTGCCCGTGCAGGTAGAAGGTGAAGTCCGGGTTGTCGTGCACCAGGTTGGCCGCCAGGATCGCGGTCGCGTCCGGGAGCAGGGTGCCGACGGAGTCGTTGATCCGGACCAGCGAGATCCCCTGCTGGCGGCAGCGCTCGATCTGGTCGTTGAGGTGGGCGTACTTGTCCTCGTCGACGGTGCCGGAGAAGGCGTTGAGCAGGCTGGACCGCAGCCGCCCCACGCCGATGGAGCGCAGCCGCTCGGCGACCCGTTCGAACAGCTTGTTCTCGCTGTCGATCTCGATCATGCCGATGCTGACGTACATCTCCTTGAGGTACTCGCGCGGAATGTTGCGCTCCAGCTGTTCGCACAGCGGTTCCCACGTCTTCAAAGTCAGGTTGAACGAGAATTCCGTCCGCTCCGGAATCCTGCCCATCAAGTACTTCGCGTCCAGCACGTTGCGCACGAACGCCGCCTCGGTGATCCCCGAGCCGACGTCGATGTCGGTGACACCGGCGCCGGTGACCGCCTCGATCAACCGCAGCTTGCGCGAATCGTCGGCGCCGAACGGAGCACGCTCGCCTCCTTCGCGAAGCGTTTCATCCGAGATCGCTCGAATTGAAAAGTCGTTGTAACGCGGCTGATGTCCCTCCGGAAACGACAGCATGAAGCCGATCCCTTTCAGGTGGTTGGAGTAGGCGGTCACCGTTGACCGCAGGCGACATTACATCGCGCCCGTTCGGACCTCTAATTAAACTTTCTAATGGTCTGATCAGAACCGATTGTTCCGCGCCTGCCGTCCGAGGGCGGCGGACAGCTCCACCGGCTCCGCGAGCCCGTGCCGGCCCGCCTCGGCGGCGACGAATTCGACGAACCGGCGGACCAGCGGGCTGGTGTCGCTGTTCAACCAGGCCAGGGAGATCTCGCCGGTCGGGCGCTGGCCGGCGAAGGGCCTGCAGACGGCGCCGCCGGACGCGGCGCGCTCGGCCAGCGAGCGGTCCAGCACCGCGACTCCCGAACCCGAGCAGACCGCGTCGATCACGTTGGCGTAATCGGGTTCGACGGAAGTGATCTCGGGCACATCGTGCCCCCAGACCTGTTCGACGACGCGGTCGTAGAACTCCGGGCCGCTCTCCCGCTGCCACATCACGACCGGCTGCGCCCGGAACTCCTCCCGCGTGACGCGGTCGCGGGCGGCCAGCGGCGAACCGGCGGGGAGGACGGCCACGAGCTCCTCCTCCCCGATGACCCGGCAGTCGATGTCCGGGAGACCGGGAGGGGTGCGCACGAAGGCCACGTCGGCCTTGCGCGAGCGGAGCTCGGCGACGTTGTGCGACGCCCACCCCGCGATCGTCACCACGTCGACCTCGGGGTGTTCGCCGCGGAAATCCTCGACGAGCCGCCGCTGTCCCAAGTGGACACCGGCCCTGCTGTACAGCACGCGAATCCGGCCGGAGCTCCCGCCCGCCACCTCCCGGATCGTCCGGGCTATCCGCTCGGACCGCCGGAGGATGCAGGTCGCCTCGCCCAGCAGGATCTTCCCGGAGTCGGTGAGGCGAACCCCCCGCCTGCTCCGGACGAACAGCTCCGCGCCGAGGAGGCGCTCCATGGAGCGGATGCCCTGGGAGAGCGCCGACTGCGTGACGAACAGCCGCTCGGCGGCCCGGCCGAAATGCAGCTCGTCGGCCAGCGCGATGAAGTAGACCAGGTTCCGGGAAATCAGCGGGTTGGTTAACCTCTGCGTCTCATCCCACAACTCGGACATGCTTCGGCACCTTTCCCAGAGCTGGCCGTGAAATGAACCCCAGCGGAGAAGATTACCGCACCGGTCCGATCCTCCGGATATTGCAGCCGAAGCGCGACGGCGGCCGTCCCACATCCGCCGAATAGAGCATCCGGGACGACTGGACGGCCGCCGTGAAACCGGCGATCAACGCAGTTCCGCCCGTTAGCCGATTTTCCCGGACAGTGCGCGGATTCACACTTTCCGAGCAATGGAAAACGTCCGGTCCCCGATGATCTTCCGACCCGTTACGACATTCAGGTAGAAAATACGATCATTTCGATGAAAACGCTTGAGCCCGGCGCCGGGCCGCACCCGCCGAACTGCGCCGGCGCCGCCCGTGCAGCGTTGCGCGGATGTTTCAGCTGTCCCGCGACGCTGCTGCGGGAGGCATCCGGAAGGCGACGATCAACGCGAGGACGACGACCACGGCCATCGCCAGGAACGCATCGGAGTAGGCAGCCCCGGCCTGGCCGCCGTAGAAGGGGTTGATGGCGTTGCTGCCGCTCTGCAGCCTCGCGGCGACCAGCACGCCGAACAGGGCCGGGCCGGCGCCGGCGCCGAGGAACTGCGCGCCCTGGAGGATTCCGAGGCCGACGCCCACCTGATCGCCCGGCAGCGCGCTCGCCGCGGCGCTGATGATCGGCGTGATCACGAAGATGAAGCCGACGCTGAGCCCGAGGATGCCGATCCCGGCGGGGATCACCGACGCGCCACCCGTGGCGGTCGAGAGGAACAGGGCGCACACCCCGATCGTCGCGAGCCCGGCCAGCACCAGGGACCGGGTGCCGATGCGGTCGGCGAGGCGGCCGATCAGCGGCGAGAGGACGGCGACGGCGACCCCGGCCGGGATCATGACCAGGGCGCCCGCGCCCGGGGCGAGGCCGTTGACGTCGACCACCAGCAGCGGGACGAAGACCAGGCCGCCGAGGTTGACCGCCATGGCCAGGAACGCGACGACGACCGCGGCCCGGTAGACCCGGTTGGCGAACAGCGCGGGCGGGACGAAGGGCTGCGCGACGCGAGCGGTGCGCCACCCGAACAACGCGATCGCCACGACCGCGACCAGGAGACTGCCCCAGGAAAACGGCGCGCCGAAACCGGCCACCTGCGCCTGGGTGATGCCGAACAGGACCAGCCCGGCGCCGATTCCCAGCAGGACGCCACCGAAGAGGTCGAAGCGACTCGCCCCCGCCGGAGGCTCGCCCGGGAGCACGCGCAGCGCAGGGGGAAGCAGCACCAGCGCGACCACGAGCACGAGCCAGAACAGCGCGGGCCAGCCGAGGAACTGGCCGAACCCGCCGCCGATCGCCGGCCCGGCGGCGGTGCCGATACCCGCGGCAGCGGAGACGACGCCGATCCCCATCCCCCGCTCGTCCTCTGGCATCAGCCTGGTGACGGAGATGATCGCCAGCACGGGTATCGCGGCCGCCCCGACGCCCATCACCATTCGGCCGAGCACGAGCACGAGGAGTTCCGGGGCGAGCGCGCAGACCAGGCTCCCGACCGCGTAGGTCACCAGGGCGAAGGCGAAGAGGCCCCGCAGGCCCAGCCGGTCGGAGAGGCGGCCGTAGAGCGGGATGCCGACCGAGAACATCAGCAGGAATCCCGTGACGACCCAGGCCAGTTCCGCTTCGGACGCGCCGAACTCCGCGCCGATCGACGGGAGCACGAGGTTGACCATGTCGCTTGCGGTGACCGTGACGAGGATCGCCGGCATGAGCACTGCCAGCAGGGCCCGTCCGGTGCCGGTTCGTCCCGGCTCGGTCGACGTGGATGTCATTCGACGCACTCCTCCGCGAGATTTACCGCAACCATCATGGTTGCAGTTTGGGCGAAAAGAACGGCGGAGGAAATCTCCTCCACCGTTTCCCGGTCAGCTGTTCCGCAATGCGACTTCGCGCTCGCAGGCCAGCACCTTCCGGACCAGGTCGGCGATGGTGGTCCGGCCGAGCCGTTCCTCCATCGCCCGCTCCGCGTCCCGGAACTCCGCCTCCAGCAGGGCCTTCATGTTGCGCCCCACCTCGCACTCCGCGCTGGGCGGATGGGGGTGCCGCGACAGGACCGGCCCCGCCTCGACGGCTATGTACGCGTCGTAGAGCGTGATCTCGCGCGCGGCGCGAGCCAGGGACCACCCGCCGCCGCGCCCCTCGGTGGACAGCACCAGGTCGGCATCCCGGAGGCCGCCGAGGATGCGCCGCACGAGAACCGGGTTGCTCGCCAGGCTTTCCGCGATTTCCGCCGAGGTCAGCGATCGGTCGTCCCAGCGCGCCAACATCGTGAGCGCGTGGATCGCGACCGCGCTCCTGCTGCTGAGACCCACCACAACCCCTTCGCGACGCCTGCAGAACTGCAACAAAGCTAGTTGCAGTTCGATCACCTGTCAATTCCCCCGCAACGTCGCCACGGCCACGGGTTCACGCCGCCGCGCACAACGACTCCCGGCCGACCACATTCGTCCACAATGGATTACGACCGGTCCCGGCCCGGATCGGATGATCCGGGCCGGGGTTCACCTGCCGGTCAGCTCGACAGGCCGGCGAACATGCCGGGGTCGTAGGAACCTCCCCGCGTGCGCGTGATCACGCCGAGCCGGTTCGAGGCGTTGATCATGGCGACCAAGGAGACCAGCGCGGCGACCTGGTCCTCGTCGTAGTGCTCGCACACCTGGGCCCAGGTCTCGTCGGACACCCCGTGGTGGGCGTCGGCCAGCCGGGTGCCCTCCTCTGCGAGCGCCAGCGCGGCCCGCTCGGCCTCGGTGAACACGGTGGACTCGCGCCAGGCGGCGACCAGGTTGAGCCGGACCGGGGTCTCACCGGCGGCCGCGGCCTCCTTGGTGTGGACGTCGACGCACCAGCCGCAGCCGTTGATCTGGCTGGCGCGCAGTTCCACCAACTCCTGGAGGGCCTTGGGCAGCGACGACTCCCGGATCGCCAGGCTGACGTTGTAGATCCGCTTGCCGATCTTGGCGCCGACCTCGTTGGTCATCAGGTTGATGCGGGGTTCCATGGCTTCGTCCTCGCTCGTGCAGTGGTGTGCCGCGCGGATCGTTCGCGCGGCGTCTTGACGACCATGGAGATGCCGGCGGCCCGCTCCTCGTGACAACGCGGCAGTGTGATGCACGACACCGCTCACGGGTGTCACAAAGCGGCCGGGGCCGGCGCCTTGTGCGTGTGACAGGGTCGAGGACGAACAGACAGGAGCCGGCGATGAACGAGCTCAGCGAGCCGACCACGGACGCGGCCGAGCCGCTCGCGCGCGGCGACCGCATGGGCGCCGCCACCGAGGGGTTCGTTGCCCACCGCAACCTGCTGTTCACCGTCGCCTACGAGCTGCTCGGCTCGGCCGCCGACGCGGAGGACGTCCTGCAGGAGACCTGGTTGCGGTGGGTGGACGTCGATCTCGACGTGGTGCGGGACCAGCGCGCCTTCCTGGTCCGGATCGCCACGCGCCAGGCGCTGAGCCGGCTGCGCTCGCTCGGCCGCCGCAAGGAGTCCTACGTCGGCCCCTGGCTGCCCGAGCCGCTGCTCACCGCGCCGGACGTGGCCGAGGACGTCGAACTGGCCGACAGCGTCTCGATGGCGATGATGCTGGTGCTGGAGACGCTCTCGCCGACCGAGCGGGCGGTGTTCGTGCTGCGCGAGGTGTTCGACCTGGCCTACGACGAGATCGCGGAGGCAGTCGACAAGAGCCCGGCCGCGGTCCGCCAGATCGCGCACCGAGCACGGGCTCACGTCGCCGCGCGCCGCCCGCGCGGGGCCGTTTCCCCGGCGCAGGCGCAGGACGCGCTCACGGCGTTCCAGCGGGCGGTCGAGACCGGCGATCTGCAACGCCTGCTCGACATCCTCGCGCCGGACGTCGTGCTGCTGACCGACGGCGGCGGGGTCGTGCAGGCCGCGCTGGCCCCCTTCGTGGGGGCCAAATCCGTGGCCCAGGTGCTGGGCAAGATCGCCGCTGCGTCGCTGCGCCCGGCACAGGTCAACGGCCACCCGGCGCTGCTCCTGCGGCACGAGGGCGAACTCGACACGGTTCTGGCGGTGCGCATCGAGGACGGCCTCATCGCCGGGCTCTACGCCGTGCGCAATCCCGAGAAGCTGTCGCACATGGCGCGGGAAACCGCTCTGCGCCGCTGAATCCGGCGGCAGCGGTCAGCAGGCTTCGTCGCACTCTTGCAGCCCAGCGATTACGACCAGCTGTTCGCGCCCGGCGCGGTTTTCCCCGGCGTGGGTGGTGGAAGCCGCACCGTGCGGCTGGAAAGCGCTCGGCTGTCGCTGCCCACCGGCCGCGTCGTGGCCGCCGAGCCCGGGTATCTCGGTCTCGACGACTACTGCGGCTTCACCCAGACCGTGCCGCCGGGGACGTATCCGGTCGTGCTCGCCGTCGTGGAGTACCGGTACTCGCCGGACGCCGCCGACGTCGACGAGAGGGTGGCGGCCGCCCGGCTGGTGTGGCACGGTGAACGACACTCCCGAATGGTCATCGCGGTTGTTCCACTGGAACGACTGACGCGCGAAAGGTACTCCGCGGCGGTGACACCCGCCCGCGGATCGCCCCCGGGAGTTCCCCCCGCGGGCACACCCGATCCCGAATCCCCCGGTGATGCCCGAAGAAGCGGCCAGGACATCCGCACCCGGGCAGAGCCAAAGTGTCCTCAATGGATACGGTGGTTCCGATTTCGCCGTTATGCGGGAAGCACTTTCGATCCGGGTTCGCTGCCGAGTGCCTATGATTTCGAGCGCGAGGCCGCTGCAACCGAGGCGCGAACGCGACATCCCAGCGACAGGCGGACGCCCCGATCCAGGTGGGAACGGGGCGTCACGAGGATCGGCGGGCGGTCAGATGATGCCGATCCACCTGCAGACCCTGCGCGAGAACACCCGCGCGGTCCGGTTCTTCGAACGCATGGGCTTCGCCAAGCACGGCCCGACTCCGCTGGTCCCCGGCATCAGGCAGGACGGCGAGCGGCTGCACCAGCAGACGATGGTCTGGAACCCGTGATGCCGCGGGCGGGAGCTTCCCGCCGCGAGGTGCGGAGGTGGATGCGCTCGCCCTGCTTCCCGAAGAGGCTGAGCACCTCGACTTCGCCGCGTCCGGCGGCGCCGAACCAGTGCGGGATCCGGCAGTCGAACTCGGCCGCTTCGCCGGCCCCCATGACGAAATCGTGGCCCCCCAGCTTCACGCGCAGTCGCCCGCGCAGCACGTAAAGCCACTCGAAGCCCTGGTGGGTGCGCAGGTGGGGCTCTTCGTCGTGCGCGGGGATCGTCATCTTGTACGCGCGCGGTTTCCCCTGGTGCCGCGACAACGGGATCAGCACCCGGCCGCCCGCCTTCGCGGGCTGCTGCGGCACGCGCGGATCGAGCATCCGGGGCGCGGAGACGATCTCGTCGAGGGGGACGCCGAGCGCCGCCGTGATCGGCAGGAGGAGCTCTAGGCTCGGCTTGCGCTGCGCCGATTCCAGGCGCGACAGGGTGCTGGTCGAGATGCCGGTGGCTCGCGCGAGAACGGACAGGCTGACGCCCTTCTTCTCGCGGACGCGCCTCAGCCGCGGCGCGATCTGCTCGATCACGGCGCCGACGCTCGGGTTGTCGTCCATGCGGGCAGTCGACCAGATCCGTCCCGGAATCGGCAACGTTGTTTGCTGAAACCGCGAAGACCACCGATCCTCCCGGTGGAGGTGGTCCGAGTGGACACGACTGTTGATTCGACTGTGGATTCAATGAGGAAACCGTCGCGGAGCGGAAGCTCCGAAAGGTTGCCCGCCGGTGTGTACCTGCTGGGTTTCAGCCTGTTCGCGATGGGAAGCGCGGAGTTCCTGCTGGCCGGAGTGCTACCGGCGGTCGCCGCCGATCTGGAGGTCACGCTCTCCTCCGCCGGGCTCCTGATCACCGCGTTCGCGCTGGGCGTCGTGATCGGCGGCCCGCCGTTCGCCGTGCTCAGCCTGCGCTGGCCGCGCCGCACCGCGCTGGTGGTCACCCAGGGCGTCTTCGCGGCCGGCATCGTGGCCGGGTTGCTCGGCGACTACGAGATCTTGCTGGTCACCAGGGCGATCTCGGGCATCGCCTACGCGGGTTTCTTCGCCGTCGCGTCGGTGACCGCGATCGGCCTGGTGACACCGGACCGCAACGCGCGCGCCTCCGGAGTCGTGGTCAGCGGTCTCAGCGTGGCGATGGTCGCCGGCGGCCCCGCGGGCACGCTGCTGAGCCACTTCACCGAATGGCGCGGCGGTTTCTGGGCCGTGGTGGTCCTCACCGCCGCCGGGATGGTCGGCTGCCTGCTCGGGCTCCCCGGCTCCCCGGGCGCCGAGCGGACCGCCGCGCCGAGCGTGTCGCGGGAGCTCGCCACGATGCGGAAGCCGGTGCTCTGGGGCATCTACGCGATCACGATTCTGACCACCGCGGCGTACATGATCACGTTCAACTACCTGGCCGCCATGCTCGCCGGGATCACCGGCGTCCCCGAGGCGTGGATCCCGGCCGTCCTCGCGCTGTTCGGGATCGGCGCCTTCGCCGGGCTGTCCGTCGGCGGCCGCGTCTCCGATCGGCGCCCCCACGTCGCGCTGCTCACCGGCGCCTCGGCGATCGTGATCCTGTCCGTCGCAATGGTTTTCGCGATCCAGCAGGTCTGGGCGGTGGTGCCGGCGGTGTTCCTGCTGGGCGTCGCCGCGTTCGTGCTGAACCCGGCCCTCTACGGGCGCGTCTTCGCGATCGCGGCCGATGCGCCGACGCTCGCCGGTGCCACCACCGTGTCGGCGTTCCAGCTGGGCATCAGCATCACGCCGGTCCTGGCGGCCGCCTCGCTCGCGCAAGGGGCCGCTCTCACCTCGGTGTGCTTGATCGGCGCGGCCCTCGCCTTGGCCGCCATCCCGCTCGTCCTCGTCGACCGGGCGCGAAAAAACCGCTGAACGCAACGCATGGCGGCCGGCACGACGCCAGCCGCCATGCCTGCACCTAGGCCGCGCGGGCGAGCACCTGGCCGATCGTGCGCGCCCCGTCGGGGAAGGCGCCGGGGTTCGGCCGCGCGTAGTTGAGGCGGATGTACTGCCCCGTCGGTTCCGCCGGGAACCACTCGCTGCCCGCGCCGATGATGACGCCCGCCGACTTGCATTCCTGGATGACCCGGCCGAGATCGACGGCGTCCGGCAGCCGCGCCCACAGGTTCAGCCCGCCCTGCGGCACGGCTTCCAGCTGCACGCCGTGCGCGTGCTCGCGGAGGCTTTCGACGAGCAGGTCCCGGCGGGTTCTCAGCTCGTGGCGGAGCCGGCGCAGGTGGGTCCGCCAGGCGGGTTGCGTGACGACGTCGAGCGCGACCGCCTGCAGAACACCGCTGACGTAGATGGATTCCGCCTGCGCATCCGCGAGGATCCGCTTGCGCGCCGGGCCGCGCGCGATCAGCCCGGCGACGCGGACCGCCGGCGAGACGCTCTTGCTCAGCGAGCGGATGTAGACGACGTGCCCTCCGTCGTCCTGCGCCGCGACCGGGCGCGGGTCGGCCGTCATGCCGAAGTCGTGCGCCGCGTCGTCCTCGATGAGGAACGCGCCGTGCTGCCGCACCGTGTCCAGGACCCGACCTGCCAGCTCCGGCGACCACAGCGCCCCCGTCGGGCTGGCGAAGCTGGGCTGGGCGTAGAAGGCACGGGCCCCGGACTGCTCGAAAGCGCGCGAGAGCACGTCGGGATCGGGACCGCCGAAACCGCTGGGCACCGGGATGACCTGCACGCCGACCTGGGCGGCGGCCAGGATCGCGCCCCAGTAGGTCGGCGACTCCATGAGCAGCGGCCGCCCGATCCCGACGAGAGCGCGGAAAGCGGTGCTCAGCCCGCCCTGGCTGCCCGGGATGACCACGACGTCGCTCGGCGCGACCGGGGTAGTTCCGGCCGGGGTCGCCGACTCCAGTTCGGCCGCGAACCACGACTGCAGTTCCGGCAGGCCCGCCGTCGGCGGCCTGTCGACCAGCGCGTCGGTGCGGGCCACGCGGGTGAACGCCGCGCGGACCAGGCGCTCCGGCAGCAGCGCGCGCTCGGGATATCCCGAATGCAGCGCGATCACGTCGTTCGGCGCGGACTGCAAAGCCGTTGGCAGCTCCGGGATCCGGTGGTTCGGCGCCCCGAGCGCCGCCGTCTGCCACCCGAAATCGTTCGGGCGGGCAACGCGGGCGGCGCGGACGAACGTGCCGACGCCCGGGCGGCTCTCCACCACGCCCTGCGCGACCAGGCCGCTCAGCGCCTTCTGCACGGTGACCGGACTCGCTCCGTGCTGGGCGACCAGGGAACGCGTCGACGGCAGCTTCGCCCCCGGCGGAGCCGCGGCGATCCACTGCCTCAGGGCCGCAGCGATCCTCGCCGGACTGCTATCGTCAGACATGAGTAACAACGATAGCGCTACTATTACCGCAACGCCAGTGCTATCCCCGTCGGGGACCGGGCTCTGGTGGGGCCTGCTCGGGGTCGCGGCGTTCTCCTTCACCGTCCCCTTCACCCGCGTCGCCGTCGAAAGCGGCGGCATGTCACCGCTGTTCATCGGCTCCGCCCGCGCGGTCATCGCCGCGCTGCTCGCGGCCGCCGCGCTGGCGATCACGAAGCAGCGCCTGCCCCGCGGCATCCAGTGGGGCCGGGTAGCGGTCGTCGCAGGCGGCGTGGTGGTGGGCTTCCCCGTGCTGACCTCCGTCGCTCTCACCACTGCGCCCGCAAGCCACGGCGCCGTCATCATCGCCGTCCTGCCCGCCGCGACCGCCGTGATGGCCGTGATCCGCGGCCACGAGCGGCCCCCGATGGCGTTCTGGATCATGGCGGCCGTGGGCGCGATCGCCGCGGTCGTGTTCGCCGCGCTGCAGGGCGGCGGGCTCAGCTCGCTGCACTGGTCCGACCTGCTGCTGTTCGGCGCCGTCGTCGCGGCCGCGATCGGCTACGCGGAAGGCGGGCTCCTCGCCCGCGAACTCGGCGCCTGGCAGACCGTGTCCTGGGCGCTGGTGCTCTCCGCGCCGCTGATGATCGCGCTCACCGGCATCTCGATCGCCGGGCAGGTCCCGAGCGGCACCGCGACCGAATGGGCCGCGTTCGCCTACCTCGCCGTGGTGAGCATGTTCCTCGGCTTCTTCGCCTGGTACCGAGGGCTGGCGGTCGGCCCGATGGCACAGGTCAGCCAGGTCCAGCTCGCCCAGCCGGTGATGACCATCAGCTGGGCCGCGCTGTTCCTGCACGAAGAGCTCACCTGGCCCACGGTCCTCGGCGGCATCGCGGTGATCGCCTGCGCCGCAATCGCCGTCCGGTCCCGACTCGGCCAGACCGCGACCAAGCGCTGAGCACTCACCCCGCGGGTCCCCAGTTTCAATTGAAACTGGGGACCGACCCACCACGCGTGGCCGCGCAACGGCCTGAAACGTCTTCTGAAGTCGGAGTTTCCTGGCGGCGGATTATCCGGTGATCAGGTAGCCGGATCCGCGGACGGTTTGGATCAGCGGTGGGGCGCCGAGTTTGCGGCGCAGGCGGCCGATCACCACGTCGAGCACGTTCGACGCCGAGTCCGCCGCCTCGTCCCACGCGTAGTCGATCAGCTCCGGACGCGACAGCGGCTTGCCGGGCGAGGTCATCATCCGCTCCAGGACCAGGAACTCCTTGCGGGTCAAGGTGAGCAGCACGCCGGCCCGGCGCACCTGGTGGTTGCCGCCGTCGAGCTCGACGTCCGCGCAGCGCAGCACCGCCGGCCGGCCCGCCGTGGTGCGCCGGCACAGGCCGCGCACCCTGGCCACCAGCTCCGCCATCGCGAAGGGCTTCACCAGGTAGTCGTCGCCGAGGCGCAGGCCGTCGATCCGGTCGGCCAGGCTGTCCCGCGCGGTCAGGAAGAGCACCGGCACCGGCCAGCCTTCCGCGCGCTTGCCGCGCACGTAGTGCAGCGCGTCCCCGGCGGGCAGCATCCGGTCGAACACCGCGCAGTCGTAGGCGTTCACGAACAGCGCCTCGTCGGCGGCGGGCAGGTCGGCCGCGACGTCCACCGCGAACCCGGCGCCGCGCAGGGCCCCGTCGAGCGCCACCCGCAAGTTGTCGTCGTCCTCGGTCACCAACACCCGCACAGGTGCACGCTAGCGCGCTGGCACCGCCCGCATACCGGCATTGGCGAGACCGGGCCGGATCACCCCGCCTCGTCCATCAGCCAGCCCCGGTCCGCCGCCTTGACCCCGGCCTGGAACCTGCTGCGCGCGCCGAGCCGGTTCATGATGTCGGCCACCATCCGCCGGACGGTGCGGACCGAGATGCCCAGGCGGGCCGCCGCCGACTCGTCGGTGCTGCCCGAGCAGAGCAGGGTCAGCAGGTCGCGCTCCCGGCTCGTCAGCACCGAAACGTCGCCGGATTCCGGCAGATCGGCCGGGGTGAGCGGCACCGCGGACCGCCAGATCCGCTCGAACAGGCCCACGGTCGCGGTGACCACACTGGGCAGCTGGAAGAACGCCGCGCCCGTGGCGCTCCCGGCGTTCGAGCGGTCCGCGGGCAGCACCGCGGACGTCCCGTCGACCACCACCGCCTCCATCGGGACCTCGGCATCGGTCCGGACCTCCGCCCCGGCGAGCGCCAGGCCCGTCAGCGCGCCGGAAAGCCGCACCGCGTCGGGCGCCAGCACCCGGTACCGCACGCCGTGGCGCAGGTTCGCGCCCGACCGGCGCAGCGCACCGATCGGCCAGGACTGCGCGCCGACGGCCATGACCAGCACCTCGCTGGTGGCCGAGGCCAGGAGCGCGTCCATCCTGGCGCGGCCCGTCGCCGGACCGCTTCCCCCGACCAGGCTGAGCCGGCCTGCTGGCTGGTCCTTCATGACGGGCACCTCCGTTGAGCGGTGGGAATCGGATTGCGCGGCCGCGGCCCGCTGCTCCCCCGAGCAGGGCTTCCCGGCGCGCCGCAACGAGTTCCGGCCCGCGGCCGGTTCATGCCAGATCGGGCCGATCGGCTGACCTGCGCCCGTCCTCGGGTTAGCGTTCAGGGGCGCGGCTCGCATCGCGTCCCCCGGCTCGAGGAAGGTGTTCCGCGCGGTGTGCGCACCGGGCGGAGCGGGTGGCTGGAACTGCATGACACCGACTTTCCTCCGCACCACATGAGGTTTTGATGACACGGATCATGGTCGTCGAGGACGACGAGAACCTGCGCATCGCGGTCGCCGCGAAACTGCGCACGTCGGACGTCGAGGTCGACGCCTGCGGGGACATCAAGACCGCGGATCCGGCCCTGCGCGAAAACCACTACGACTGCGTGGTGTTCGACCGGATGCTGCCGGACGGCGACGCCATCGACTACGTCCACGCCAGGCGGCAGGAGGGCTGGCACGCGCCGGTGCTGTTCCTCACCGCGCGCGACGCGCTCGCCGACCGGGTCGCAGGGTTCGAGCACGGGGGCGACGACTACCTGGTCAAACCGTTCGCCATGGCCGAGCTCGCCGAGCGGGTGGCCAACCTCTGCCGCCGGGCCGGTATCTTCCGGCCCACCGTGCTGAGCCACACCGACCTCGTGATGGACTGCGCGCGTCGCGAGGTGCGCCGGGCGGGCGCGCTGCTGACCTTGACGAACAAGGAGTTCGCCGTGCTCGAATACCTCCTCACCAGGGCGGGGCGAACGGTGGGACGGGCCGATCTGATCGAGCACTGCTGGGACGAGCAGACCGATCCGATGTCCAACGTGGTCGACGCGACGGTCCGGAGGTTGCGCCGAAAGCTGCGCGAACCCGAGTTGATCCACGCGGTGCGCGGCGTCGGCTACCGGCTCGGCACGTCGTGAACCACTCCGCAGCGGACCGGCTGCGCAGGCTGCGCTGGACGCTCACCGCGCTGTTCACGGCGATGAACGCCATCGGGCTCGTGGTGCTCGCCTGGTTCGTGATCAGCGAGGACGGCAAGCGGGGCATCGAGCAGACCGATGCCGAGCTGCACCGGATCACCTCGTCGGTCAGCAGGCTCGTCGGCTTCGACGAGGCCATCCAGTTCAACCTCGTCAACGCCGACGTGCTCAACGAGGGCTGCCCGCAGTTCGCGATCCTGCCCGGCGGCGCACCCGCCTTCCAGCCGCACCTGTCGGACCGGCAGTGCGTGCCGGTGGACGTCGGGGTGCTCAACGGGCTGGCGGCCGCGGCCGTCGGCGCCGGCAACCTGGTCTCCGGCTACCAGGAGGGCACCGGCGGCGAGCCGGTCAGGGTGCGGGCCGAGCCGCTGATCAGCCGCGACGGCACCTACATCGGCGCGGTGGTCGCGGTCGCCGACGCCCGCCCGGAACAGCAGCGGCACACCGAGCTGGTGCTGGTGGTGATCGGCGGCTGCGCGGTGCTGATCGGCGGGCTGGGGGTCGCGAGCCACCTGTTGTCCGGACGCTCGATCCGGCCCGCGGCAGCGGCGTTGCAGCAGCAGGAGGTGCTGCTCGCCGAGACGGCACACGACCTGCGGACGCCGGTGGCGGCGCTGCGCGCGCTCGCCGAAACCGCGCTCGACAACCCGGCCCAGCGCGCCGATCTGCTGCCGCGCACCGTCCAGCTGGCGGCGCGGATGGGCAGCATCATCGACGACCTGCTGGCGCGGGCGCGGCTCGCGGCCGGGGTGGAGCAGCTGACCATCCAGCCGGTCTGGCTGGACCAGCTGGTGGTCGGCGTCGTCGAGGACACCCGGACCGACGGGGCGCAGGTCACCGTGACCGCGGCACCGACCAAAGTGGACGCCGACCCGGTGCTGGTGCAGCGGGCGATCGGAAACCTGCTGGACAACGCGATGCGGTACGGGCGGCAGCCGGGTGCGGACGCGATCGTGCACATCACGGTGGCCGGCGGCACCGTCACGGTTGCCGACCACGGCCCCGGCATCGACGCGGAGGCGGCGGTGGACGCCTTCGACCGGTTCAGCAGCACCGGCGGATCGTCCGGGCTGGGCCTGTCGATCGTGCGCTGGGTGGCCCAAGCCCACAACGGAACGCTGGCGGTCTACAACGCCGACGAAGGTGGCGCGATCTTCGAGCTACGCCTCCCGCTGAGCGCATCCTGACCAGATGCCCAGTTTCCATTGAGGTTTTTCCAACCTCGTTCTGCGTGGCGGTGCGGGTAGCGGAACCTCAGAGGCTCCCTGGTCTGTGGGTGCCCTGACTTATGTATGCCCATTGGAACTGGGTGTCGGGTGCCGGCGGACGCAGGTTTCGTTGTGCGTTCTCCATCCTGTCGTGAGTGTCTGTGGCTGCTATGGCGACCATGACCA
Source organism: Saccharopolyspora sp. NPDC045941 (assembly GCF_056431445.1). Classification (NCBI taxonomy): domain Bacteria; kingdom Bacillati; phylum Actinomycetota; class Actinomycetes; order Pseudonocardiales; family Pseudonocardiaceae; genus Saccharopolyspora; species Saccharopolyspora sp. NPDC045941. The sequence continues at coordinate 11,723 of NZ_JBWKKU010000019.1, read as the reverse complement.
CTCACGACCCCTGCGCATTCGGAACCTGGACCTGACGCTGCGGATGCGGGTCGTGATGTCGTGTGGCCCGGTGCACGCACGACGGTGGTGGCAGCAAGGTGTCATCCGGGCCTCGCTTCCCACCTCCGCGCCTACCGTTGGTCCGGATCCGGGCTGGAACGAGACTTCGAGGTGGGGCGTGACCTGGGAACTCAACATGCGGCTCGAAGCGACCGACACCGAGGTGGTGCAGATCCAGTCGCTCCTGAGCGATACCAGCAGCACCTGGCGCCGGCTGCGGCCGGTGACCGTCAACAACGAGGAAGGCATCGGGCAGGGCAGGCTGGCGCAGGCGTTCCGGCCGACCTACGTCCCGGCGGCCGAGCAGGTCCGCACCCTCGCCGACGGCGTGCTCGACAAGCTGGAGATGACCACCCACGCGGGCCGCGTCGCCGTTCAGGCGTACCGGGAGGCCGAGATCGCCGCGAGCCAGACCATCGAGGGCGGGATTCCCGGCATCCGCTGAATCCGTCCACACGCGACACTGGGAAGTGCTGTGCCTGTTTCGGAACCCTCCGGGGAACTGTGGTCCAAGGTCAAGCCGCTCACCGAGTGGCCGGACACCAACGAGGACATGGTGGGCGCGATCTACTTCGCGCTGCTGGATTCCGCCGCGGCGTTCGCGGGGCTCAACGAGGCGGGTCTCGAGGCGGTCTGGGAGGCCTGGCAGGACCCGGCGGGCGGCCAGTTCGTCAGCGTGCTGACCTGGGAGATCAACCTGGGCGTCGGTGCCGCCGGTCAAATGGTGCAGCTCGGCGGGCTGGCCGGCGCGTTCGCCGCCGACGTCAAGAACGCGAAGCAGTACATCCAGAACATCATCGCGCTCAACACCGTCCCGTACGAGGCCGCCGGGGCCGTCCCGTTCATCGGCGACGACGCCCAGGAGCGGATCGTGAAGCAGGTCGCGTCGTGGATCAACAACCACCTCAACGGCCTGCTGGACGGGATCGCCAACCGCCGGGACGTGGACCACGCCGCGATCGTCGCGGAGCTCGGCGAGGGCCGCACCCTGCTGGAGCGGGGCCAGGACCTGCTGACGGACAACGCCGAACTCATCAACAAGGTGTCCGATGTGGTGGGTGACATCAGCACCACGCTCGGCCTGGCCTCCGACGTGGCCGGGGTCGTCCCGCATCCCATCGCGGAGGGGCTCAGCGAGGCGTTGGGGAACGCGTCGCTGGGCACTGGAGTCGTGGCGCTGGGCGGCCACACGCTGGCGGACAAGGCCGGCGCCGATGTCGCCGAGGAGACGCTGAACTGGGACCGGCAGGCGGTCATCTTCGGCGCGTCCGGCGTGCCGAACGGCACCACCTTCGTCGTCGGCGAGCAGATCGGGGCGGAGTTGGCCACTCCCGACGAGGGCCCGCCGACGTACTTCAACGACCTGCAGTCGTACTGGGTGCCGGAAAGTCCTTTGCAGGGCGCGCTCAGCGGAACACCGCTGAGCATCCTCGTCCCGTTCGCCAACGCGGCCGGGGACGGGATCGCGGCGGACAACGAGAGCCAGGGCGCGCGCGACGAAACCAGGGCGCGGGACCGGGTGGGGGCGCGATGACTCCGGCCGTTCAACCCCGGACATCGGATTCCGTCCGGATCGAATTGCCCGAGGGCTTCGAATCGATGCCGCTGCCACCGGGCGCCGCCGAGCAGGGCGCGAGCACCCTCGGCAGGTTCACCGCCGGCGATCCGCCGGTCTCGCTGGCGCTGGCCGTCGGCGTCGCCCCGCTGCACGCGATGCCGCTGCCCGCAGTGGCGATCGCGAGCAGCCTCGTCGCGCCCTACCGGCGGCAGCACCCGGCGGCCCAGGTCGGCGTCGCGATGCTGGCCAACGGGCCGGCGCTGGTGGCCCTGCACGCCGGGGAGTACCGCCTGCCGCCGAAGGTCGCCGGGGCGCGGGAGGCGCTGCTCCTGCCGCGGATCAGGGCGGAAGTGCAAGTGCCGGACGGGAACCGGTTGGTCGTCGTGTCGGTCGCGGGTGCCGGGCAGGACGGCTGGCCCGCGGTCATCGCCGAGGCCACCCGCCTCGCCGGCAGTGTCGAAAAGGGACGGGGAACGCGTGCAGAACGGGACCGATGACCACGATCTCGGCGAGATGCGGGAGACCTACGAGCGCCTCGCCGACGGGATCCGGAAGTTCCGGGACGAGCTGACCGCCATGCGGGTCACCGCCGACTCCGCCGACGGCCTCGTCTCGGCGACGGTGAGCGGCCGCGGCGAACTCGTCGAGCTGCACATCGATCCGCGGGTCTTCCGCGCCCCCGATTCGCGGCGGCTGGCCGAGCAGATCATGGGGACCATCCGGTTCGCGGCCGGTTGCGCGCGCGAGGACGTGTTCGAGCTCGCCAAGCCGTTCCTGCCCCCGGACGCCGAAATCGACCGCACCGACGTCGATTTCGACCCCGCGCTGCACCAGCTGGACCGCGCGCTGGGCCGCACTCGCTGAGTTCATGGCCTGTTGCGGCCACGAGCAGCGACGCGGCCCGCACCGGGAAGACCATGGTGGAGATGAGACGACATCGAGTGCTGCTCGCCGCGGTGCTTGCCGCGACGGCGCTTCAGCTCACCGGCGGCGCCGTCGCGGACGCCGCTCCCCCGCCCGGCGCCTGCCACGACCCGGAGCCCGCGCGCCCGCAGGTGCGGCAGCAGCCGTGGGCCCAGCAGGTCCTCGACCCGGAGCGCGCCTGGCCGCACAGCCGGGGCTCCGGGGTGCTGGTCGCGGTCGTCGACTCCGGCGTCGACGCCGATCACCCGCAGCTGCGCCGGCTGGGAAAGGTGTTGCCGGGCCGCGACTTCTACCTGACGGGCGCGCTGCCGGGCGCGTTCGACTGCGTCTCCCACGGCACCGGGGTGGCCGGGGTCATCGCCGCCGACCAGGTGTCCGGCGTCGGCTTCCACGGGGTCGCGCCGGACGCGGCGATCCTGCCGGTGCGGATCAGCGACCGGGACGTCGGCGATCGCGGCGAGTCGCTGCGGATCGATCCGCAGGTGGTGGCGAACGGCATCCGCTACGCCGCGGACCAGGGCGCGAAGGTGATCAACCTGTCCCTGGCGGGGCTGGACGACTACCCCGCCATCCGGGGCGCGGTCGCGTACGCGGTGGCCAAGGACGTGCTGGTGGTGGCCGCGGCCGGCAACGCGCAGCGGGACGCGAGCGCCGAACTGCCGTCCTACCCGGCCGCCTACGACGGCGTGCTCGGCGTCGGCGCCGTGGACATCGACGGCGCCCGGATGCCCGGCTCGCAGATCGGCCGGTACGTAGACCTCGTCGCGCCGGGCGAGAAGGTGCTCGCCACGTCCAGGGTGGACGGTCACAACTACGTCGACGGGACCAGTTTCGCCACGCCGTTCGTGGCCGGGACCGCTGCGCTGGTGCGCGCCGCCTGGCCCCGGCTCACCGCGCCCGAGGTCGCCCAGCGGCTGATGGCCACCGCCACCCCGGCGCGCGGCGGCGCGACCGGCGACGGCTACGGGGCCGGCCTGGTCGATCCGTACCGGGCCGTGACGGACGGGCTCGACCTCGACGACCCGGCGGCGCTGCCCGCGCACGTCCCGCAGCCCCCGGATCAGGCGCGGCTCGACCGGATCGCATGGGAGCAGGACACGGCGAACGCGGCGAAGTGGCTGACCATCGCCGCGGCCGGGGTGGTCGTGCTGGCCGCGGCGATGGCGGTGGTCCTGCCGCGCGGGCGACGGCGCCGCTGGCGGGCGGGCCGGGCGCGCTCGCTGCCCGCCGAACCCGCCGCCGTCGAACCACCGGAGCAGATCTTCCTCATCGCCGATCGCTGAGGATCGGCGCCCGAGCCCGCTACGGCTTAGAGGTTGTTTCAGGATGCGGCGTCAGCCGCATGCGGTGTGGGACTCAGCTTGCACCGCCGCGGGTTCTCAGCGTTCGTCTGGCGAGGACAGTCGTGACGCCGTGTATTGGTCATACATAAGTCACGGCTCCCGCAGTCCAGGCGGACGCTGAGGTTCCGCCACCCGCACCGCCACGCAAGCCATTCTGTTACCACTCCTTCGCGCATTCCTTCCACTCGAAGTGGTAGGTGGTGTCGATGTTGCCGTCGGTGGAGTCCATCGACATGAAGCTCGTCTTCGACGGGTCCGAGGTGCCGGCGTCCACCCGCAATTCGGTGTTGATGTTGAAGTTGCGCTGTTCGCCGCACGGCTTGTAGACGATCGCGCCGATCTCGGTGGAGTCGGTCACCTGCCAGTTGTCACTCAGCGGTCCGGAGAACGGCGTCTGGAAACGGCCCGTCTCCGACATTCCCTGGAAGTAGTAGCTCGCCTTCTCCAGTCCGGTCGCCCCCGGTTCGAGGTGGGCGAAACCGCGGTAGTCGGCGCTGGCGATGCCGTAGGTGAATCCCTGCGGAATGTTGACGATCAGGTTGAGCTGGCAGTTCTTGCGGAAAGCGGTCGGGTCCACGCCCGGGCCCACCTTGGCCAGGTAGTCGCTGTAGCTCACGGTGAACGAGGTGTTGTCCGGGGACACCGCGACCGCGGCGGTTCCCGCCGGGCACCCCGATCCGTTCACCGTCGCGACATCGATGGTGATCTCGCCGGTGGGCGGCGGAACGTCGTCGTGGTAGCCCGCCGGGGAGAACATGGTCAAAGCCGTCAAAGCGGCAGCAGAAAGAGCAGCGAACATGGCGAACGCCCTTCATGGAAAGCGAACAGACAAAACTTCACTGCTGTGAATGCGATGAGAGTAGCGGCGGGACCGATCGCGGCACGCCTCTGAACGGGCTAAAACCGCCGAGTCCCGAAAACTGTTAATGCGCGGGGAAATTGTGACGCGGTGCTTTCGCTCGCAAACACCGGATGCCCGGCGCGGTGTGGCGCCGGGCATCCGGTGATGACGAAATGTCTAGATGTTGGTGACGATGTTGATGCCTTGCCGCAGGGTCTGGTTGCCGATGTCGCCGACGTTGCCGTAGGCGTTGCCCTCCGCGTTCAGCCCTTCCTGCCAGTACCCGGTTTCCTTCTGGCGCAGCTGGTAGGAGTGCGACATCTGCTGGTGGGCCTCGTCGAAGTGGTTGATGTTCATCGCTTGCTGGACCTGCCCGTCGAAGTAGTCTCCGATCTGGGCCGCTGTCTTCTGGGCATCGGACATCGCCGTGTCCATCATGTCGAAGACGATCTTGAATTCCCCGCCGGTCGACATTCGCTACTCCCTTCAGGTCGGGTTGATGACGCTCGAGGTGCCGTAGTCCGGCGCGGCGAGCACGCTCTGGGCGGTGTCCTGGCCGCCCTGGTACACGGACAGCAACTGGTTGTTGTTGTCGACCAGGAGCTGGTTGTGGTCCGCGACCTTCCGCCACTGGTCGTCGCGGTTCTGGCCGACCGAGAAGGCCGCGGCCTGCGGCGACCCCAGCAGTCCACCCTGGACCGTCTCGCTGTTGCGCTGGCTGTGGGCCACGCTCGCGCCGTTCTGGTCGCGCTGGCTGTTCTCCGTCAGGGAGACCAGGTGCTGCATCGCCCCGTAATCGATGTGGGCCTGGTTGGAAACCATCCACCCCTCCTCTGCTCGGCGTGCGGTTCCGATGCCGAAGCTAGAGCGCGGAACCGGTCCCGGCCCCGGCGCGGCACGTTCCTGCCATCGCCCGCGCCCACCGCCGCCGATCGCGAACCATCACGGTCATGGCGACAGTCGTGGTGAAGAGGCCGGCCCGCAGACCGGCGCCGGAGATGCCCGCCGGCGAGCTGGTGCTGCAGGCCCCGCCGGAGATCCCGCCGCCGCCCGCCCGGCAGTGGACGCAGGTGTTCATGGTCCTGCCCATGGTGGCGATGACGGCAGGCATGATGCTGATGTTCTCCGGTTCGCTGGGCGGTTCCATCCGCTTGGTCATGTACGGGCTGATGGGCGTGGCGATGCTCGGCATGGTCGTCATGGGCTTCCTGCAGAGCGGCGGCCCGAGCAAGCGCGAGATGGGCCACGCCCGGCGCAAGTACCTGCGGCACCTCGCCCAGCACCGGCTGCGGTTCCGGCGGTCGGTGCGCGGGCAGCGCGCGGCGATGGAGTACCTGCACCCGGATCCCGCCTCGCTGTGGTCGGTGGCGGCGAGCTACCGGTTGTGGGAGCGGCGCAAGGACGACCCGGATTTCGGTGTCGCCCGGATCGGCCGCGGCGCGCAGCGCCCGACGGTCACGCTGGTCGCCCCCGACACAAAGCCGCTGGAGGAACTCGAACCGCTGTCCGCGCTGGCGCTGCGCAGGTTCATCACCACGTATTCCACAGTGGACCGCTTGCCGGTCGCGATCGCGGTCAACGGGTTCAGCCGGATCTACCTGCGCGGCGACCGCGCTGCGGCGCTGGGCATGCTGCGCGCGATGCTCGCGCAGCTGGCCACCTCGCACTCCCCGGACGACCTGCGGATCGCGGTGTGCGCGGGCGAGGAGCGCCGCCCGGACTGGGAGTGGGTCAAGTGGCTGCCGCACGCGCTGCACCCGGAGCGCACCGACGCGGTCGGGCCGGTTCGCCTGGTGGCGCAGGATATTCCGGCTCTGGAATCGATGCTGGAGGAGGAGCTCGCCAAGCGGCCGCGCTTCGACCCGGAGGCCGGGGCGGGCATCCCGGGCCCGCACCTGGTGGTGGTGCTCGACGGCGGCTCGGTCGCCGGTTCCGATCATCTGATGACCGGCGGCGGCGTGGAAGGCGTGACCGTGGTGGACCTGACCACCGCGCCGCCGCGGGCGCTGGACCGGAGCGCGGTCGTGCTGGACGTGGCCGCCGACGGTGAACTGGGCAGCGAGACGATGGACGGCGCCGCTCAGGTCGGCCGGGCGGACTCGCTCGGCGCGGCGGCCGCCGAGGGCCTGGCCCGGCAGCTGGCGCCGCTGCGGCTGACCGCCGGCGTGCGCGGCGATGCGCCGATGACCAACGAGCTGGGCCTCGCCGACCTGCTGGAGCTGGGCGACCCGTACGAGCTCGACCCGGCCGAGACCTGGGCGCCGCGGCCGAACCGGGACCGGCTGCGGGTGAAGTTCGGCATCCGGGCCGACGGCGTTCCGATCGAGATCGACCTGAAGGAGTCGGCCCAGGACGGCATGGGCCCGCACGGCCTGCTGGTCGGCGCCACCGGTTCCGGCAAGTCGGAGCTGCTGCGCACCCTCGTGCTGGCGCTGGCCGTCACCCACCCGCCGAACTCGCTGAACTTCGCGCTGGTGGACTTCAAGGGCGGCGCCACCTTCGCCCGGCTGGACGCATTGCCGCACACCAGCGCGGTGATCACCAACCTCGCCGAGGAACTGCACCTGGTCGACCGGATGACCGACGCCATCAACGGCGAGCTGATCCGCCGCCAGGAGCTGCTGCGCGCCGCGGGCGACTTCGCCTCCCTGCGCGACTACGAGAAGGCCCGCGCCGCCGGCGCCCCGCTGCCCGAGGTGCCGACGCTGCTGGTCATCTGCGACGAGTTCTCCGAACTGCTGTCCGCCAAACCGGAGTTCATCGACCTGTTCGTCCAAATAGGACGGGTCGGCCGCTCGCTCGGCGTGCACCTCCTGCTCGCCTCGCAGCGGCTGGACGAGGGCCGGCTGCGCGGCCTGGAAACTCACCTGTCCTACCGGATCGGGCTGCGCACCTTCTCCGAGATGGAGAGCCGGGCCGTGCTCGGCGTGCCCGACGCCTTCCGGCTGCCGAGGGCTCCCGGGCACGGATTCCTCAAGGTCGGCACCGAGCCGATGGACCGGTTCCGCTCCGCCTACGTCTCCGGCGTCTACCAGAGCGCCACCGGAACCGGCGTGGCCGCGGCCTTCGGCGAACGGCTGGCGCTGCACGAGTACACGACCACGTACCTCGCCCCGGAGCCCACTCTCGGCGACGTGCCGGAGGAGCCGGAGGCCAACGAGGAGGCCGCCGTCGGCGAAACGCTGCTGGACGTCATGGTGGACCGGCTGCAGGGCCGGGGCACGCCGGCGCACCAGGTCTGGCTGCCGCCGCTGTCCGAATCGCCGTCGCTGGACGCCGTGCTGCCGCCGCTGACCGCCGATCCGGTGCGCGGGTTGACCGCCGCCCCGGCGGGCACGCTCCGCCCGGTGCTGGGCATCGTGGACCGGCCGCTGGAGCAGCGGCGCGACCCGCTGGAGCTCGACCTGTCCGGCGCCGCCGGGCACGTGCTGGTGCTCGGTGCCCCGCAGACCGGCAAGAGCACCGCGCTGCGCACTCTGATCGCCAGCCTCGCCCTCACCCACACCCCGCGCGAAACCCAGTTCTACTGCCTGGACTTCGGCGGCGGCACGCTCGGCTCGCTCGCCGGCCTGCCGCACGTCGCGGGCGTGTCGGGACGCCTGGACACCGGCGCGGTCCGGCGCACCGTCGCCGAGGTGGCGACGCTGCTCGCCCAGCGCGAGCGGATGTTCGCCGAGCACAAGATCGACGGCATCGCCACCTACCGCCGGCTGCGCGCCGAGGGCCGGTTCGCCGACCACCCGCACGGCGACGTCTTCCTGGTGATCGACGGCTGGCAGACGCTGCGCAACGACTTCAACGACCTGGAGGAGGTCGTCGGCGACATCGCCGCCCGCGGCCTGTCCTACGGCGTGCACGTGGTGGCGTCCTGCGCCCGCTCCTTCGAGCTGCGGATGAACGTCCGGGACCTGTTCGCCAGCAGGCTGGAGCTGAAGATCGGCGACCCGATCGACTCGATCGTGGACCGGCGCGCCGCGATGAGCGTGCCCGCCGACTCGCCCGGGCGGGGCCTCGCGATGAGCGGGCACCAGATGCTGGTGGCGCTGCCCAGGATCAATGGGGTGAGCAGCGCAGGCGATCTGGCCGGCGGCATCGGCGCGCTGGTCGAGGCGGTCGGCGCGGCGTGGCCGGGCGAGCCCGCGCCGCCGGTGCGGCTGCTGCCGGGCGTGCTGCCCTACGCCGAGCTGCCCGCCACCGACGAGCTCACCGGGGCCGAGGCGGGACTCGCGGTCGGCATCCACGAGCGCGACCTCTCCCCGATGCGGCTGGACTTCAACGCCGACCCGCACTTCTTCCTGCTGGCCGACACCGAATCCGGCAAGACCACGTTCCTGCGGGTGCTGGCCCGGCGGATCTGCCAGGCGTACTCGCCGAGCGAGGCGCGGATCGTGCTCGTCGACCACCGCCGCGGCCTGCTCGGCGAGATCGGCGACGAGCACCTGCTCGGCACCGGCACCAACGACGCGCACAGCCGCGGCCTGCTGGCCGAGGTGGCCACCGAGCTGACCAAGCGGCTGCCGGGGCAGGACATCACGCCGGAGCAGCTGCGGGCCCGGAACTGGTGGCAGGGACCGGAGATCTTCGTGCTCGTCGACGACTACGACATGGTGGCCACGCACCAGGAACACCCGCTGATGTCGCTGCTGCCGCTGGCGGCGCAGGGCGCCGACATCGGCCTGCACGTCGTGCTGGCCCGCCGCACCGGCGGGGCCGGGCGCGGGCTGTTCGAGCCGTTCCTGGCCCGGCTGCGGGAAGTCGGCGCGCCCGGCCTGATGATGTCCGGCGACCGGGACGAGGGCCCGCTGCTGGGCGGCATTCGCGCCCAGGTGCTGCCGCCGGGCCGCGGCTGGCTGGTCGACCGCCGCGGGCAGAAGGACCAGGTGCAGATCGCCTGGCTCCCGCCGGGCTCGTAGCCGAAATGGCCGGTTGCTGTCGCGGCCCCCACCGCGACCGGCCGCCGTGCTTCGCTGAGCAGGGGGCAGGCGATGCGCGAAAACCCGTGGCAATCCAGCGGAACTGCCGGGCCGACCCGGACCGCAACCGCGCGACACCGCGCCGGACATCGAGGAGGGGCGTATGCCCGCAGCAGAGGTCAACGGCAACACCGAGGCGATGAGCGCGTTCTCCAGCCGGCTCACCGCTCCGCCGATGCCGCCGTCGCTCACGCGGCTGGGGACGCCGCCGAACCTGTCCGGCCTGTTCGAGGGGATCGCGATGTCCGTGCTGGACAAGGCCGCCACGGCGGCCATGGCCACGTACCTGACGAAGGTGACCGAGGACCTGGTGACCGACTCCGCGAAGGTCAAGGCGGCCGCGGCGACCTACAGCGCCGCCGACGTGACCAGCGCGCTCACGCTGACCGCCTCGGCCCTGAAGCTCGCGAACAAGGGGCTCGGCCTGCTGAAGCAGGCGGGCGGGACGCTCGGCCAGCAACCCGCCGCGAAGCCGGGTGACGAGCCCGGAACCGCCTCCCCGACCAGCGCCGCCTGAGGAGGGCATCCATGGCAATCCCCTACAACCTGCTGCCCATCGAGGCGCACATGGCGATGATCACCGCCGAGCAGGCGAACGTCGCCGTCCTCACCGACGCGGCGCGGATGTGGACCGAGGTCCGCGCCTGGATCGAAGAGGCCAGGGTGGAGCTGCACACCCGCGCGGGCGAGCTCGCTCCACAGTGGAAGGACGACGCCGGGCGGGCGCACGAGGAGAAGGTCCAGCGGTCGCTGGCCGAGCTGACCATGTGGGCCGACCGCATCGACGCGGCCCAGCCGGTCGAGACGCTGACCACGCTGGCCGGCGCGATCCCGGAGGCGCTCGGGACCGTGACCGGCCTCTACGAGTCCTACATGCTCGCCATGTCCAACCCGCTCACCATGGGGATGGCCCCGGCGTTCCAGCAGGCGGCCGGCGCGCGGATGTCGGCCCTGGGCGCGCAGTTCGACATGTCGATGCTCAAGGTGGTCGCGGCCTCCGGGCTCCAGTCGCCGGGCGACGTGCTGCCCGCGCCGGAGGGCGGCCTCCCCGTTGTCGAAGGCTCCCCGGGCGAGTTCCTCAAGGCGGCGAACGCCGGGATGGACGTCCTGTCGGAACTGCAGAACCTGGCGTCGTCGATGACCGACGGCGCCACCGCACCGGACCTCTCCGGCGCGACCGGGCCGTCGCTGGCCGGGGCGACGCCCGTGACCGGCCCGGTCCCGAACGCGCACCTCGGCGCCGGGCTGCCGTCGGCGTCCGGCCCGCCGGTGCCGTCGGGTGGGCTGGGCTGGGCGGGTGCGGCGGGGGGAGCGGGCATGATGCCGCTGGCGAAGCCGGTAGCGGGTAAGCGGGCGCCCAGCCTGGCCGCCGAGGTGAAGCCGGGAACAGCCGCCGCGGCCGGGACGAAACCGGTCGCGGGCGCGATGCCGCCGCCGATGATCCCGCCGTCCGCCGGCCAGGGCGCGACGGGCACGCTGCGCCCGGGCAGCGCCGAGCAGTCCACCGGCCGGACCGAGACCAAGCGCAGGCCGGCCGGAACCGACGGTGTGCCGGAGAGCCTGCGCGGCCGCTCCGGCGGCGACGCCGCCTTCCACCGGACGAGCGGCCAACGCACCCGCGAAGCAGGCCCGACCCGGCTGCCCGACGACGAGCTGTGGCAGGCGAATCCAACCCCAACACGTCGATGACCGGTTCGTAGCAAGGAATTCCGGCATCTGTCGTGCGGGACTGGCACCGCCCGCCGACGCACGGGCGCTTGCGGCCAGATCGCAGGCACCCGCGCACCCCCACCCACCACACTGAACATGGCACCTGCCGCAAGTTCCATTGAAATCGGATGTCCGATTTCAATGGAACTTGCGGATCATCGGCGTGTCACACCACGACACGCCGACGCCTGTGGACAACTACCGCAATTTCAATGAGCGTTTTTCATCCTTCGTGTTCGAGGGTGAGGATGGCTCGGGCGAGGGTGCCGACGCGGTGTGGGCAGCAGCGGACGCGGTCGAGGGCGTGCCAGTTT
>NZ_JBWKKU010000018.1:0-147829 GCF_056431445.1 Saccharopolyspora sp. NPDC045941 | reverse complement strand
CTCGACGATCACGTACCGGTCAATCGACGCACTCGATATCTTCTGCCCCTATTTGCCGGACTCGCCGTATGTGGACGAGTCCCACCCCCTCCCCCCCCCCCCCTCCCCCCCCCCCTCCCCCCCCCCCCCCCCCCCCCCCCCACCAGTGCGTTTCGGGCGCGATCAGGGCGCCCAGTCGACGACCGGCCCCATCGACCGCGTGAAGCTCGACCGCGGCATGTGCCGCATCGCGGCGTTGCGCGCCGCGACCGGCACGGGTGCCGACCAGTGGGCGAGCTCCCCGATCCGCCGCGACCGGCGGACGATCATCTGCGTCCGGGGCCTGCGCAGCCGGTCGTAGTCGTCCAGCCCGGCCGGCCCGGCGTCGGCCACGGCCGTGGCGAGCACCACCGCGTCCTCCAGCGCCTGACATGCGCCTTGCCCCAGGTTCGGGGTCATGGCATGCGCGGCGTCGCCGAGCAGGGCGACCTTCCCGGCGGCATAGGTGCCCAGGTCGGGCAGTTCGTAGGTGTCGTGGTGCAGCACGTCGGCCTCCTGCGCCGCGTCGAGCAGCGCCCGGGTGCCGCTGCCGCCGTGGACGACGGTCAAGGCCGGCGTCGCCGACACCGGTGGGCGGCTGTCGCTGCTGGAGAACAACGGCGACGGCAGCATTCCCGCGCACGTGCACGACACGTTCGACGAGTTCGTCTACGTCCTCGGCGGCGAGCTGGGCATCGACTTCGGCGGCCGCACCCACCGGCTGACCGCCGGGATGTGCGCCCTGCTCCCCCGCGGCGTCACCCACGCCATGCGCAACCTCTCCGAGGCGCCGGTCCACGCGCTGCAGCTGTCGGCCCCCGGCGGCTGGGAGCGCTACCTCGAGGACGTCAGCGAGGCCGGGCAAACCCTGATGCTGGAGGACGGCACCCGGGACTGGGCGAAGATCAACGAGATCGGCGCGCGGTACGGCATGCGCTACCACCTCGGCGACGCGGGCGGCGACGGTGGGGATGCGAGCCGCTTCTTCGTCCTGGAGGCGGGGCAGGCGCGGCCGGGTCGCCTGCGGGTTCCGCCCGCCTTCGCCGTCAAGGCGCGCAGCGGTGACACCGGCGGAGCGTTCTCGCTGCTGGAGGTCGTCGTCGCCCAGGAGATTCCCCGGCACGTCCACCACGAGGCCGACGAGTGCATCTACGTGCTCGACGGGGCCCTCACCGTGGAGTTCGACGGGCGGATCCACACCGCGCCCCGGGGGCAGTTCGTGCTCCTGCCGCACGGTGTTCCGCACGCCCTGCGGCCGGGGTCCACGCCGCCGCCGCGCGTGCTGCAGATCTCCGCCCCGGGCGGGTGGGAGTGCTTCGTCGAGGACCTGATCGAGGCCCGGGCCCAGGTGAGCTCCGGTGGTCGGCCGGATCCCGCCGCGCTCAACGCCATCGCCGCGAAGTACCGGATCACCTACGAGGATTGAGCTCCAGTCGTCCGATGTGGACTGCCGGGTGGCGGGCGGGCCGGCTCCGGGCTGCTGCTAGTGTTGCCGCATCGTGCGAGACCGAGGAGGTGAGACCCATTACCGCTGTTGCAGGCCGGGTGCTCTCCTTCCGTCGCCGTGACCGGCGTCGCTGAGAGCGCTCGTGGTCACCGAAAGGCACTTCTCATTCCTGTGTTGTCATCATCTTTCTCCGCTGTTGTGAGCAGCCTGCGCGCTGCTGGTTGCGTGTTCGCCGAGGACGAGGCGCGGCTGCTGCTGTCGGCGGCCGCCGATCCGGCCGAGCTTTCCGGCATGGTGCAGCGCCGGGTCGATGGCCTGCCGCTGGAGCAGGTGCTGGGCTGGGCGGAGTTCTGCGGTCTGCGCATCGCCGTGGATACCGGGGTGTTCGTTCCCCGTCGCCGCACCGAGTTCCTCGTCGAGCAGGCCGCCGCGCTGGCCCGGCCGCGCTCGGTCGTGGTCGACCTGTGCTGCGGGTCGGGTGCGGTCGGCGCCGCGCTTGCCGCGCGGCTTCCGGTGGAGTTGTACGCCGCGGACGTGGATCCCGCGGCGGTGCGCTGCGCGCGCCGCAACATCACCGGTGAGGTCTTCGAAGGCGACCTCTACCGGGCGCTTCCGGTGGCGTTGCGGGGCCGCATCGAGGTCCTGGTGGTCAATGCCCCCTACGTGCCCTCCGGCGAGGTCGATCTGATGCCCCCGGAGGCGCGGCTGCACGAACCGCAGGTGGCGCTGGACGGCGGCGCCGATGGCCTGGACGTCCAACGCCGGGTGGCGGCCGCGGCGCCGCAGTGGCTCGCGCCGGGCGGGCATCTGCTGATCGAGACCAGCCGCCGCCAGGCACCGCGCACCGCGGAGCTCTTCGCGGATGCCGGGCTGGTCCCGCGGGTGGCCGGTTGCGAAGAGCTGGACGCCACGGTCGTGGAGGGCGCCAACCCCGCGGCGCCGTAGCGTTTTCGGGCTACCGGCCGGGCAGCTCCGGGGCAGTGTTCTCGAATCGGCGCAGGGACGTGTTCGTCAGCGCGAGCACGACGATGCCGACGACGCAGAGCGCTCCGCCCGAGAAGGCCGCGAACGCCGCCGATGCCGCGTCGGCGACCAGGCCGCCCCGGAAGTTGCCCAGGTCGGGGCCGGAGACGCCGACGATGTGGTCCACGGCGCTGACCCGGCCGCGGTGCGAGTCCGGCGTCGCCAGCTGCACGATCAACCCGCGCGCGATCACCGAGGTGGTGTCGGCCGCGCCGGCCGCGGCGAGGCAGGTCAGCGCCAGCAACAGCGGCTGCGCCAGGCCGAATCCGGCCAGTGCCAGGCCCCACGCGCCGGCCGCGGCCAGCATGACCGCGCCCGGCCGGCGGGCGCGGGTCACCATGCCGGAGGCGGCGCCCGCCGCGAGTCCGCCGACGGCGACCGCGGAGAAGAACAGCCCCAGGGTTTCCGGGTACCCACCGAAGCGCTCGGCGTTGATCAGCGGGAACAGCGCCATCGGCATGGCTGTCACGGTCGCGAGGACGTCGCTGAGCAGCGCGCCGTGCAGCAGAGGTTTGCCGGTGATGAATCGCCAGCCTTCCCAGATCGCTCGGGCCCCGGGGCGAGCGGTCTCCCCTTGCGGTCGCATGGCGGGTAGCCGCAGCACGCCGTAGAGGGCGGCGGCGAAGGTCAGCGCGTCGAGCAGGTAGCAGGCGCCCACGCCCCACCGGGCCACCACCACGCCCGCGATGGCGGGGCCGATCAGCATGGCGGCCTGGAAGGCGAGGTTGGTCAGGGCGATGCCCGCGCCGACCTGGTCGGCGGGCAGCAGGCGCACCACGAATGTCTTGCGGGCGGGCGCGCCCAGCCCGCCGCCGGCCGTCTGCAGCGCCGTGAGCGCGAGCAGCCCCCACATCGAGGCGGCGCCGGAGGAGGCGTGCACGGCGAGCAGTCCGGCGGCCAGCAGCTAGATGACGGTCGTGAGCAGCACCAGGCGCCGGCGGTCGACGGCGTCGGCCAGCGCCCCGCCGAGCAGCCCGAAGACGACCATCGCGGCGGACTGGACGAGGCCGATCGCGCCCACCGCGAGGGGGCTGCCGGTGAGCTCCCACATCTGGAAGAGCACCGCGACCACCGTCAGCTGCCCGCCCAGGGCGGAGAGGGCGTTTCCCGCCCACAGGCGGCGGAAGGCGGCACTGGTGCGCAGCGGCCGGGTGTCGAGCAGCCGGTCCGCCAGGCTCACGAGGACTGTTCCGGCGACCGCTGGAGGTGGTGGGCGATCCGGTCGTGGAACGAGCGCCGCGCCAGGGCCTCCGCAAGGTCCCGGACCACTTCGCTGAGCGGGTGCGGCAGTTCGCCTTCCAGCTCGCGGACGGCCTGTTCGGTGGCCCGCCACTCGGCTTCCAGCAGCGGGAGGAGCGCGTGGGCGCGTTTGGTCAGCGTCACCTGGCGGGTTCGCGCGTCGGTGCCCGCGATGCTGCGCACCAGTCCTTCGCGGCGCATGGCGCTCACGGTCTGGCTCATCGCCGAGTGGGTCACGTCCAGGGCGTCGGCGAGTTCGCGGATGGTCATGGCGCCGCGGTGGCCGAGGCGGATCAGGGGCATGACGAACCGCGGGCGGATGCTGTCCAGGCCCCGCTGCCGGTACAGGCGGCCGATTTCGTCGTCCATGTCGCCCAGCAGGCGGCGCAGCGGCTGCCAGACGCTTTCTTCCTCGGTCGGGTCAGGACCCCCAGTCGTCACCTGGCCGACTGTAACAGTGCTTATGTAAGTGCTGTTGCTCTTTTCGGGGAGGGACCCCCGGAAGATCCTGCTGTGCGTCGTCGAGACGAACAGCGAGAACTGGTGGGCGGCCGGGCGGGTCGTTCAACTCCGCGACGGGCGATGGCGAACGCAGGGGTCACGCCGTCGGTGATGCCGCAGCCGCTGAGCGCGCCGAAGCGGGCCGCCCTGCCGGAAGGGGCGCCCCGCTTCGGTGGGGTCAGGCGAGGGCTTCGCGGTGTTTGGCGGCCAGCGTGACGTAGTGCTCTGCGGAGACCTTGAGGCGGGCCTGTTCTTCTTCGGTGAGTTCGCGGCGGACCTTGCCCGGGGTGCCCGCGACCATCGAACCCGGCGGGATCTCGGTGCCTTCCAGGACCACGGCGCCGGCCGCGATCAGCGATCCGGCGCCGATGCGGGCGCCGTTGAGCACCACGGCGCCCATGCCGATCAGGCAGTCGTCTTCCACGGTGCAGCCGTGCAGGACCGCTTTGTGGCCGACGGTGACGCCGGTGCCGATCTCGGCCGGGAAGCCGGGGTCGGCGTGCACGACGCAGCCGTCCTGGATGTTGCTGCGGGTGCCGACGCTGATGTTCTCCTGGTCGCCGCGCAGCACGGCGTTGTACCAGACGCTCGCGCCGGCGGCCAGGCGCACGCGGCCGATGAGCGCGGCGCCGGGCGCGACGAACACGTCGGCGTCGAGCTGCGGGGCGATCCCGTCGATGGTCAGCATGTGCGAGGGGCCTGAACTCACATTTCCTCCTGCTTCTCCCGCTGCCGCCGCAACCACTGCAGCGCCACATCGGTGTGTCCGTCCACTTTGGTCTCGATGCCGTCGAGGAAGGTGCGGTCGCCGTGCTCGGCGAGTTCGGTGAGCACCGACTCGGGGTCGCCGGCCTCGATGACCGACAGCAGCCGCCGGTGGCGGGCCACGTCCTCGGCGAGGCTCTCGAGGCCCTGGCGGGCTTTCCGGTTCAGCGCCATGGACAGCATCATCTGCAGCTGCAGCGACCGGTAGGCGTCTTCGAGACGCTGGTGCCCGGACAGGCCGACGACCGACAGGTGGAACTCGAAGGAGCATTCCATGAAGGCCGGTTCGTCGCCGGTGCCCGCGGCGTCGTCCATCCGCTGCAGGGCCTGCCGGCAGCGGCGCAGCCGGGCGGGTTCGGTGACCGGCACGCCCAGGCGCACCGCGAGGCGTTCGAATTCGGCGCGCAGGGTGCAGATCTCGTAGATGTCGTGCAGCGTCAGCGGGGTCACGATCACGCCTTTGCGCGGCACCTGCCGCACGAGGCCTTCGCGTTCGAGCACCCGCAGCGCTTCCCGCAGCGGTGGCCGGCTGATGCCCAGCTCGTGGGTCAGTCGGTTCTCCACGATGCGCTGCCCGCACAGCAGGTCACCGCCGATGATCATGCGGCGCAGCGTCGCGGCGGCCAGCTCCACCAGGCTCGGTGGGCCGACGATGCTCGGGGCCCGGCGGGTCGCGGGGCTGTCTTCAACGGATCCGGTCACGTCCAGCAGTCTTCCCTTCCCGGGCCCGGTTCCGGCGCGCTTTCGCGCCGGTGCCGCGGCGCTGGTCCGCTCGGGGCAACCTCGTGGGGCAAAGCTTGTCAGCTCCGTTCTGCCTGCTGTAGACAAAAGTCAGGTGATGCCGATCACGGTATCCGGTTTCCGCCCGGATTTCTTGGAGCCGCGCATGACTTCTCCCCCAGATTCCCGATCCCAGGCCCCGCTGCACGGGGTGCGCGTGGTGGAGATCGGCGCGTTCATGGCCGCGCCGTTCGCG
The DNA here is from genome assembly GCF_056431445.1 of Saccharopolyspora sp. NPDC045941. Lineage (NCBI taxonomy): Bacteria > Bacillati > Actinomycetota > Actinomycetes > Pseudonocardiales > Pseudonocardiaceae > Saccharopolyspora > Saccharopolyspora sp. NPDC045941. The sequence continues at coordinate 141,860 of NZ_JBWKKU010000018.1, read as the reverse complement.
ACGATGCAACTGGCCGACCTCGGTGCCGACGTCATCAAGGTGGAAAACCCCGCCGGCGGTGACCCGGTGCGCCAGACCGGGCCGTTCCTCGACGGCCACAGCTCCCCGTTCGTGCGACTCAACCGCAACAAGCGGTCGGTGGCGCTGGATCTGAAGACCGACGAAGGGCGACGGCTGCTGTGGTCGCTGCTGGACACCGCGGACGTGCTGGTGGAGAACCTGCGGCCAGGCGCGCTGTCCGCACTGGGCTTCGGCTACGACGCCGTGCACGCCCGCAGCCCGCGGCTGGTGTACGTGTCGGCATCGGGGTGGGGGCAGGACGGGCCGCTGGCCACGCAGCCCGGGCTGGACATCATGGCGCAGGCCCGCGCGGGGCTGATGAGCATCACCGGCCCACCCGGCGGGGAGCCGGCCAAGGTCGGGGTGCCGATGTGCGACCTGGTGTGCGGGCTGTACTCGGCGATGGGCGCGATGGCCGCGCTGCGGGCCCGCGAGCACACCGGCGAGGGCCAGCACGTGGACGTGTCGCTGTACGAGGCGGGGGTGTCGTTCGCGGTGTGGGAGGCCGGGAACTACTTCGCCACCGGCGAAGTCGGCCGCGCGCACGGTTCGGCGCACCAGAACAGCGCCCCCTACCAGGCGGTGCGCAGCAAGGACGGCTGGGTGACCGTCGGGGCCACCACGACGAAGACCTGGCCGGCGTTCTGCCACGCCCTCGGGCTCGCCGAACTGCTCGACGACGACCGCTACACCAGTTCCTACGACCGCTACCACCACCGCGACAGCCTCATCGCGGCCATCGAGGTGGCCACCGCATCGCGCACCACCGCGGAGATCGTCGACGTGCTGGTGGCCGCGGGGGTGCCGTGCGCGCCGATCGCGACCATGGACCGGGTGTTCACCGACGACCACCTCGGGCAGCGCGGTTTCTTCTGGGACGCGCCACATCCGCAGCTCGGCGAGGTGCGGCAGATCGGTTCGCCGATGCGGATGTCGGCGACCCCGGCGCGCCGCGGCTCGGCCGGGCCGGTGCTGGGCGCGCACACCGCGGAGGTCCTGGCCGACGCCGGTGCCGGCGCCGAGGAGCTGGAGCGGTTGCGCGAGTCCGGGGTCATCGCCACCGGCGAGTAAATCCCCTACTTCTTCCCTTTTTTCGCGACGCAGCTCAAGGAGGAGCAGCGATGCGCGTGTTGTTGCGGGGTCGCGGCGTGCTGGCCGCGTTGTGCGCGGCGGTGCTGCTGGGCGGGTGCGCCACCGGCAGCGCCGGGCAGGAAGGTTCCGGTGGGCCGCGGCCGGCGAGGAACGTGACGATGGTGGTGCCCTTCGCCGCCGGTGGCGGCAGCGACATCGCGGGCCGCGCGATGGCCGACGGGCTCGCGGGCGTGGAGCCGGGGCTGCGGGTCAACGTCGACAACCGGGAGGGCGGGCAGGGCGCGGTCGGCTACTCCTACTTCCTGGCCAAGGCGGGTTCGCCGGACTACCTGCTGGCCACCGAGACGTCGCTGCTGTCGCTGCCGTTGAGCGTCGACGTGGCGTTCTCCTACCGCAGCTTCACGCCGATCATGAAGATCGGCGATGACTACACGCTGCTGGTGGCGCTGCCGGGGTCGCCGATCACCAGTTGCGCGGACGCGGTGGCGCAAAGCCGCGGGCGGCGGGTGCTGGCCGGGATCTCCGGTGCGGTGGGCCCGGATGCGGTGGTGTTCTCGCAGATGGAGCGGGTGGCAGGCGCTGATTTCGACACCGTGCCCTACGAGGGCGGCGGGGAGACGCTGGCGGCGGTGCTCGGCGGGCAGGTGGAGCTGGCGTCGCTGAACCCCAGCGAGGTCGTCGGCCAGCTGCGGGCCGGGCAGCTCAAGGCGCTGTGCGTGTTCGCCGACCAGCGCTACACCTATCCGGAGCTCGCGGGGATCCCGACGTCGGTGGAGCAGGGCGTGCCGGTGTCCTTCGCGCAGTTCCGCGGCATGATCGCGCCGGGCGGGCTCAACCCGCAGGCCGCCGAGTACTGGATCGGGGTGGCCCGCCGCTTCGCCGGCTCCCCCGCCTACGCCGAGTACGTCGAGTCGGAGTTCCTGCAGCCGCGGGTGGCCTTCGGCGAGGAGTTCACCGCGTACCTGCGGGACAACGAGGGGCTGCTGGCGCAGGTGGTGCGGCGATGAGCGGGCAGCGGTCGCCGCAGGTGGCGGTCTTCGGCGGACTCGCGCTGGTGGGCGCGGGTTTCGCGGTCAGCGCGGTCGGTTACGGGGTGATGCTGCCGGAGTCGCGGATCGGGCCGGGGTTCCTGCCGCTGGTGGCGGGCGGTCTGCTGGCGGTGTTCTCGGTGCTGCTGCTGGTCGAGCAGCTGCGCCGGCCGGCGCCGGCTGCCCCGGAGGGCGGCACCGATGACTTCGGGCGTACACCGGCGCAGCGGATGTGGATCCTGCGGCGGGTGTTCGCGCTGTTGCCCGCGGCGCTGCTGGTGGTGCCGCTGGTGGGCATGGTCACTGCGTTCGGGCTGCTGGTGCTGGTGATCTCCACCTGGCTGGAGCGGCGCAGGGTGCTGCCCGCGCTGGCGCTGTCGGCGGTGTCGGCGGCGGCGATGCACGTGATCTTCGCGGTGGTGCTGCGGGTACCGCTGCCCACCGGCTTGTTCGGCTTCTGAGAACCGGAGTCGGGGCGGGAGGCCCAGCATGCTCGACACGGATTCGCCGGTCTTGAAGCGGCGCCAGCCGCTTGGCCCACCCTCGCAACTCGCGCCGCCGCGGGTTCTCAGGCTGTGCCCACCCCGAAGGGGTTCTTGGCGAGGCCAGTCCCCGATGCCGCGTATTGGTCATACACAAGTCGGGGATCCCACAGCCAGGCGGCATCTGAGGTTCCGCTACCCGCACCGTCACGCAGAACGAGCCTGGAACACCTGTTTTCACCGGAGGCACAAGTGATCGACAACTTGCTGCTGGGTTTATCCACTGCTCTTACGCCGACGAACCTGTTGTGGTGCTTCGTCGGCGTGGTGCTGGGGACCGTGATCGGGTTGCTGCCCGGGCTGGGTTCCAGCACTGGGGTAGCGATCCTGATCCCGCTGACGCTGACCGTGGAGCCGGTCACCGCGCTGATCATGCTGGCCGGGATCTACTACGGCTCGCAGTACGGCGGCACGATCACCTCGGTGCTGCTGTCCACGCCGGGCGAGGCGGCCAGCGTCGTGACCACTTTGGACGGTTATCAGATGGCGCGGCAGGGCCGAGCGGGCGCGGCGCTGGCCATCGCGGCGATCGGGTCGTTCGCCGCGGCGATCCTGTCGCTGGTGCTGCTGGCCGCGCTCGCGCCGCCGTTCGCGCAGTTCGCGTTGCGGTTCGGGCCGCCGGAGAACCTGGCGGTGATGATGCTGGCGCTGGTGACGATGGTGGTGCTGTCGACCGGTTCGAAGCTGCGGGCCGCGGCGATGGCCTGCGCCGGGGTGCTGCTGGCGTGCGTGGGAATCGACGCAGGCACCGGCGAGGCCCGCTACACCTTCGGCAGCATCGAACTGCTGTCGGGCATCCCCTACATCGAGGTGGTCATCGGGCTGTTCGCCGTCGGCGAGGTGCTGTACCAGATCCGGGTGGGGGCGGCGACGCCGATCCGCGCGCGGTTCCGGGATCTGGTGATCCGCCGCCGCGACATCCGGGACTCGGCCGGCGCGATCGGCCGGGGCAGCGCGATCGGGTTCCTGCTGGGCACGCTGCCGGGCGCGGGGTCGACGCTGGCGTCGTTCCTGGCCTACGGGCTGGAGAAGCGGGTTTCCCGCAACGCCGCGCAGTTCGGGCACGGCGCGATCCAGGGCGTCGCGGCGCCGGAGAGCGCCAACAACGCCGCCGCGAACGCCAACTTCATCCCGACGCTGACGCTGGGCATCCCGGGTGGTGCGACCACGGCGGTGCTGCTGGGCGCGCTGACGGTTTACGGGGTGCAACCTGGCCCGCTGCTGTTCGAGGAGCAGCCGGAGCTGGTGTGGGGCCTGCTGGTGTCGTTCTTCATCGGCAACGTGATCCTGCTGGTGCTCAACCTGCCGTTGGCACCGGTCTTCGCGCAGCTGCTGCGCATCCCCTACGCCTACCTGTACCCGTTGATCCTGTTCACCAGCTTCGTCGGGGCCTACGCCATCGACAACAACGTCTTCAGCGTGTGGCTGGTGCTGATCTTCGGGGTCATCGGCTACGGCATGAAGCGCTACGAGCTGCCGATGGCGCCGCTGGTAGTCGGGGTGGTCATCGGGGCGTTGTTCGAGAAGGCGCTGGTGCAGTCCTCGGCGCTGCTGGACGGCAATCTGTGGCTGGTGCTGACCAAGCCGATCGCGGTGGTGATCCTGGCGCTGGCGGCAGTGCTGCTGGCCGGCCCGGCACTCGCCCACCGCGCCCGGGTGTTCCTCCGGCGCGCCGCGCCGGATCGGTCCGAAGAGGAGTCGCATGTCTGACGAGTTGCTGGTGGCCCGCGAAGGGGCCGTGCTGCAGGTGACGTTCAACCGGCCGCGGCAGCGCAACGCGATGAGCTGGGAGATGTACGACGGGCTGGTCGCCGCGTGCGAGACGGCCGACGCCGATGACGGCATCCGGGTGCTGGTGCTGCGCGGCGCCGGGGACGAGGCGTTCGTGGCCGGCACCGACATCGCGCAGTTCACCGGGTTCACCTCCGGCGAGGACGGGGTGGCCTACGAGCAGCGGATGGAGGCGGTGCTGGAGCGGTTGGAGACCACCAGGGTGCCCACGGTCGCGGCGATCTCCGGGTTCTGCGTGGGCGCGGGCATCGCGTTGGCGGCGGCGTGCGACATCCGGGTGTCGACGACGACGGGCCGGTTCGGGGTGCCGGTGGCGCGGACGCTGGGCAACTGCCTGTCGATGAACACCTATTCGCTGCTGGTGTTCCACCTGGGGCCGGCGCGGGCGAAGGACATGTTGTTGCGGGCGCGGATGTTCAGCGCCGACGAGGCGCATGCGGCGGGATTCGTCGCGCAGTTGTGCGAGGTCGGTGAGCTGGCGGAGACCGTGGCGGGTGTGGCCGAGCGGCTGGCGCAGCACGCGCCGTTGACGATGTGGGCGGGCAAGGAGGCGGTGCGCCGGCTGCGGTTGGCGAACCTGCCCGACGGCGACGACCTGGTGCGCACCGTGTTCGGCAGCGAGGACTTCCGCAACGGGGTGCGCGCTTTCCTGGACAAGACCCCGCACCGCTGGACCGGCCACTGAGGGTCGCGGGCGGCACCCGGGGGTATCCGGGGGTTGTCCGAGATCGAGCGAGGGGGTGGATCATGACCACCATCGTGCGGGCCCATGATGTGGCGCGAACCGAGCATGCGCACGCAGCGGAGGTGCTGCGCCCGGAGGTCGAAGCGATGCGGGCGCTGCTGGGCGAGTTGTCGGCCGAGGAGTGGCTGATGACCACCGACTGCCCGCGCTGGAACGTGCGCGACGTCGTCGCCCACGTGCTCGGCAACGCCGAAGTCACGCTCGCCCCGGATCTCCTGGTGCTGCGAGCGCGGGAAGGTGCGCTGCGGTATCCGCGGCTGTACCGGCTGGATGCGATGAACGAGATGGCGGTGGACGCGTGGCGGGACCGGCAGGCCGGTGAGCTGGCGGCCGAATTCGCGCCGTTGTGGCGGCAAGCGATCCGGGCGCTGCCGGGCATGACGGAGTCGGTGCGCGGCCAGACGTTCGACACCGGTTATCCGGGGACGCTGCCGGTGGCGATGGGTTACGTGGTGGATGTGGTGCTCGCCCGCGACATGTGGATGCACCGCGTCGACATCTGCCGGGCGACCGGGCGGGCATTCACCGCGCACGAACACGATCGCGACGTGGTCGAGCAGGTCCTGCGGGATCTCGACGATGCGTGGACTGGGCCGCCGCTGGTGCTGGAGCTCACCGGTGTGGTCTCCGGTGGCTGGCAAATCGGGGCGGATGCGCCCGTGGCGACCGTGCGCGCTGATGCCATGGGTGTGCTGCGCATGTTCTCCGGCCGCGTCGAGCCGCAGCCGGACCTGGACGTGGAGCACGGTGACAGCGCGGTGCTGGGCGCGCTTCGCGACGCGCGGGTGCCGTTCTGAGGCTAGTAGGTGCCGGCCAGTGGTGCGCCGACCTGCACGTCGAGGTACGTCACGTGGTCGGCCCCTTCGACGGGGCCCCGGCGCGCGTCGACGATCACGACGGTCCCGGCCACGATCCCGGCGAAGCTGGTTCCGGAGCGGCGGCAGTCCTCGATGCGGTCGGTGACCGCGCGGCGCACTTCCTCGGTCAGGAACGTCAGCCCACGCGGGAATTCCTGGCTGAGCAGATGCCGTTGCCGACCGTCTTCGATCCAGCTGCCGATGCCGAACTGGGCCGAGACGATCTGGTCGCCGCGCAGCGAGACCCGGAAGTAACCGTTGGACTGGACGCGGTTGCAGGACTGCTGCGGCGGGTAGTAGCAGTCGTATCCGCCGGCCCGCAGGTCGTCGACGGCGGAGCTCATCGTCGTCGCGTAGTGCTCGGCGCCGGAGGGCCAGCGGCGAACCGCGGTGTCGCGGGCGGTGACGACCAGCCCGTCCACGGCGGACAGCAGGTAGTCGGCGTGCTCGTCCCGCCATGCCGTCCGCGGCACCTCGGTGGTGTCGCGGCGCTGCGCGCGGTCGCCTTCGAATTCGTCGGTCTCCTGCCGGATGCGGTCACCGGCGCCGGGCCAGATCGCAGACAGCGCCGACGCCGCGGCGGCCGTGACCGGATCATCGTCGCCGCCAGGGGCCGCGTCGGGCAGCTGGAACCACGCCCACGCGAGCCGGTCGTCGCGGTCGAGGAGAAACTGCGCTACTTGCGGGACGACCGCAACCGTGGCGTCGCGGCGGCCGACCCGGCACCACAGGGCACGCCCGTCCGCGTTGGCCCGGACCTGCGCGCAGAACCAGCCGGCGTCGGTCAACGGGCCGGTGACCGACGCGGCGGTGCCGCCGGGCGCGATCGGTTCGGCCTTCGAGCTCTCCCCCGCCGCGTCATGTTCGTACACCCCGGCCGGCGGTAACGCGGGCGGCTCGGCCGACGCGGTGCACCCGGTCAACGCGACCGCGCCCAGCGTGAGGCCCAGCCAGGGCGCGGCGAGCGTGCGTGATCGGCGCATGGGCTCATCCAAGCAGGTGGCAAAGCCCGTCTGGAGAAACGGTCGGGCTGCTGCGCGCAGCGACTAGAGTGGTCATCGTGCTTTGACGTGTTCGCGGCCCACCCCGGACTCCTTCGTCCACGTGTTCACCGATGACGAAGGGGTGTTGCGACGATGTCTTCTGCTGTGGTGGTTCCGGCCGCGCTCGCGGCGACCCACCGCGCCAGCTCCCGCGGATCCGGCTGGATCGACGGGCTTCCCGCACTGGCCGAGCAGCGACTGGCGGCGTGGCGGCTGCGCCCGGATGGCGCCGCCCGGCACGGCATGGTGGCACTGGTGCTGCCCGTCGTGCGCGCCGATGGCAGCACCGCGGTGCTGAAGTTGCAGCCGGTCACCGAGGACACCGCCGGGGAGCCGGTGGGACTGCGGACGTGGGGCGGGCGGGGCGCGGTGCGGCTGCTGGAGCACGATCCGGATTCGGGCAGCATGCTGCTGGAACGGCTCGCGACCACCTCGCTGTCCAGTGTGGACGATGATGTGGCGGCGGCGCGGATCCTGGCCGGGCTGCTGGCGCGATTGAGCGCCGTGCCCGCGCCGCCCGGCGTGCGGCGGCTGCCGGACATCGCGGCCGCCATGCTCACCAACGTGCCCAGCGCGTGCGCGCGACTGTCCGATCCGGCGCAACGGCGGCTGCTGGCGCACTGCGCGGGCGTCGTCGAGGAGTTGCGCGGCGAGGCGGGCGACCGGCTGCTGCACTGGGACCTGCATTACGACAACGTGCTTGCCGCGCAACGGGAACCGTGGCTGGCCATCGACCCGCAGCCGCTGGCCGGTGACCCGTGCTTCGAACTGATGCCGGCGTTGCACAACCGGTGGGACGACGTGGTGGCCACCGGCGACGTGGCCGCGGCGGTGCGGCGGCGCTTCGAGGCGATGATCGAGGTGGTGGGCCTGGATCGGCAGCGCGCGGCGGGCTGGACGCTGGGGCGGGCGCTGCAGAACTGCCTGTGGGACATCGAGGACGGCGAAACCGAGCTGAACGACGTGCAGGTCGCCGTCGCGGAGGCGCTGATCGGCTGGGGACCGTGACCATCCGGGCGGACCGGGGTGCCCGGATCGGCCCCTGCGGACAGCCGGTCGAGCGGTGTTCACCGCCGGGCTTCCGCGCGGTTCAGGTCCGCTGCCGGGCGAGTCCGGCCAGCGCGGTGACCGTCTTCCAGTTGCGGGCGGTAACGCCGACCCCGAGCCGCTTCTCCAGGTAGGCGGCGGTGAGCTTGCTCCGGCCCGCTCCAGCCGGGTAGTGCAGGTAGAGCTCGCGTCCGGCCAGGTGGAGTTCTTCAGGCGCGCCGTCGGGCACGGTCAGTTGCGCGGCCCGGCCGGGGTCGGGTTCGGCGGTCAGGAACGCGACGTGCAGCTTGGCGTGGTCGGGCTGCGCTTCCTGGAAGGGGTGGTGCGCGGCGATGCCGGTGATCTCGGTGCCGGTGCGCACCAGGACCTGGGTGTCCACGCCGAGTTCGACGGCCAGCCGCTGCCGCAGGTCCGCCGACAGCGCCTCGGGGTCGGTGCGACCGGAGGTGAAGACGACGTTGCCGCTCTGCAGGTACGTCGCGACGTCACCGTGCCCGGCCGCGGCGACCAGGTCGCGGAGGTCGGCCATGGCAACGCGGCCGCGGCCGGCGACGTTCACGGCGCGCAGCAGTGCGATGTAGGTGTGCACGATGGGAATCGTGCCATCCTCCGACGGGTCCGGACGGCCTGCTCCTAAGATGATCACCCATGGTCGTCCCTTCCTCAGCCCCGCTTCCGGTCGTCACGATCGGGGACATCGTGTGCACCCGGACAGAGGTCATGACGCCCTCGGGAACGGCACCGGTGGGCGAGGTGGCGTGGACGTTCACCGACATGAGCCGCACGACCCGCACGATCCCGGCGTGGGCGATCGTGCTGTGCGTGCTGTTCATCTTCTTCTGCTTCCTGGGGCTGTTGTTCCTGCTTGCGAAGGAGGAACGCACCGAGGGCTGGGTGCAGGTCGGCGTGCAGGTCGGCGTGCAGGGGCCGCGGCTGCTGCACTTCACGCAGATCGCGGTGACATCGCCGATGGCGGTCGCCGACCTCAACGCGCGGGTGAACACGGCGCGGGCGGTGTCGTTCCAGGCAGGGCAGCAGTCCAACTAGTCGCGACGTCCGAAACGAAGCCAACGAGGCAGGCGCCGGATGGTGGTACCGATCCCACGCCCCCGGCAGCTGGGCCCCTACGCCCCCGACGGCGGCTGGGCACCCCTCGTCGACCACCTCGCCCGCACCAACGACGGCTGACACCGCCGAAGCACGTCACCCACGCGCCTCCGCAACCGCCTCCGCCGCCGAAGCCCGGCACACGAACCGCTCGCGCAACCGGGTGATCGTCAACAACCGCAACACCGCACCGTGACCAGGAACCACGAACAACCTGGTCCGGCGGTGCTCGGCACGACGCTGCGCGTGCAACAACAACTCGATCGCCGCACTGCTGGCGAACGACACCTCCGAAACATCCAGCACGATTGCCTGCAAAGCAGCAGCCGTCAGCCGCTGCCGGATCAACTCCGTGAGCCTGGGCACCGTGGCCAGATCGATCTCACCACCGATGCGCACCACCACAACACCCGGCACAGGCCACTCCACGGCCAGCCGCAACGCGGACGTGCACATCGAATGCCCGACGACCGGATCGTCGGACGCTCGCGGCGCGACGATCTCATGGCCCACGCCCACCCACGCGGCCGAAGACATCCCGGATCTGGAGACGATCACGCTACCTCCCCTGGTTGCGTATCGACGGTTCGGTTGGCCACGGGACCGGGAACTCGCCGCTGCGCTCAACGCAAGGGGTACGCCGTGGCGGCTGCTCAACCGCACCCCCCACCGTAGGAGCCGCCGCCCGACCCGAACAAGGCTCGCCACGTTCGTGTGACATTCGCTCCCGATCAGTTGGCAGCAAGGCTGCAACGAGCCAAAAAAACCGACCAGCCGGGCGACACGCGACCCCGCCGCCAACCAACACCCAATCGCACAGAGTCACCACAGAACAAGGCGTTCCGGCACCCGCAACACGCTAGGCTCACGCCCATGCCGGCCAGCCCAGCCCAACGCATCGTCGTCTACGGCGTCACGGGATCCGGCAAATCAACCGCCGCGGACCGCATCAGCCGAGCCACCGGCCTGCCCTGGCACTCCGTCGACGACCTCACCTGGGAACCCGACTGGACCCAGATCCCCACCCACGAACAACGCGACAAGATCCACGCCATCTGCACCCAGCAGCAATGGATCCTCGACTCCGCCTACGGCAAGTGGCTCGACATCCCCCTCGCCCGCGCCGAACTGATCGTCGCCCTCGACTACCCCCGCTGGCTCTCCCTGAGCCGCCTGCTCCGACGCAGCATCGCCCGCGTCATCAACAAGACCACCGTCTGCAACGGAAACCGCGAAACCATCCGCACCCTCCTCGCACACGACTCCATCCTGCGCTGGCACTTCCGGTCCTTCCGCACCAAACGCGCCCGAATCCGGCAATGGGCCGCCAACCCCCACGGCCCCACCGTCCACCGGTTCCGCCGCCCCAGCGACCTCACCACCTGGATCGCCACGCTGCACCGCTGACCGCGCTCACCCGAACACGCTGTGCCGCCGAACCGGCTGCGAACCCTCCACCTCGGCACGCTCCACCGGCGCCGCATGCCGGCCACCCGACACCGGCTCCCACACCGACGTCACCGACAACGACAACTCCCCACCAACGACATCCACCGACACCTGATCACCCGCCGACACCGTCCCCGCCAGCACCATCGACGCCAACCGGTTGTCCAACTCCCGCGCGATCACCCGCCGCAACGGCCGCGCCCCGAACTCCGGCTGATACCCCCGCTCCACCAACCAATCCAGGCCCGCGTCACCCACCACCAACCGGACGCCCTTCGCCCCCAACTGCGCGCCCGTGCGCTCCAGCAACAACGACGCGATCCGCCGCAACTGCTCCGCCCCCAACGGCCGGAACACCACCACGTCATCGATCCGGTTGATGAACTCCGGACGGAAGAACGCCCGCAACTCCTCCAGCACCACCAACGCCGACTCCCCCGCATCGGCCCCCGCATCCAGCACCCGATCCGCCCCGATGTTCGAGGTCATGATCACCACCACGTTGCGGAAATCCACCAAGCGACCCTGCGAATCGGTCAACCGCCCCGCATCCAACACCTGCAGCAACGTGTTGAACACATCCGGATGCGCCTTCTCCACCTCATCCAGCAACACCACCGAATACGGCTGCCGCCGCACCCGATCCGTCAACTGCCCGGCCTCGCCATAACCCACGTACCCCGGCGGCGCACCCACCAGCCGCGACACCGTGTGCTTCTCCTGGAACTCCCCCATGTCCAACCGCAACAACCGCTGCGCATCACCGAACAACGCGTGCGCCAACGCCCGCGCCAACTCCGTCTTGCCCACACCAGTCGGCCCCAGGAACAAGAAACTCCCGATCGGCCGGTCCGGATCCGCCAAACCAGCCCGAGCCCGCCGCACCGCCTCGGCCACCGACGCCACCGCCGCATCCTGACCGACCACCCGCGACCGCAACTGCTGCTCCAACTCCAGCAACCGCTGCACGTCCTGCGCACTCACGTCCGCCACCGGAATCCCGGTCCGCGACGCCACCACATCCGCCACGTCATCGGCGATCACCGTCGGCTCGAACACCGCCGACTCCCGCACCTCACCACCGCGCCGCAACCGCACCCGCGAACACGCCTGGTCCAGCAGATCCACCGCCTTGTCCGGCAAGAACCGATCCGCGATGTAGCGCTGCGACAACTCCGCCGCCGCCGACAACGCACCATCATCGATGCGCACCCGGTGATGCCGCTGGTACTTCTCCCGCAACCCCTCCAGCACCACCACCGTCTCCGCCACCGACGGCTCCCCCACCATGATCGGCGCGAACCGGCGCTCCAACGCCGGATCCTTCTCCACGTGCCGCCGGTACTCCTCCACGGTCGTCGCCCCGATCAGCCGCACGTCACCGCGCGCCAACGCAGGCTTGAGCATCGTGCCCGCGTCCATCGAACCCTCGCCCGCACCGGCCCCCACGATGCTGTGCACCTCGTCGATGAACACCAGCACGTCCTCCCGATGCGCCCGGATCTCCGCCAGCACATCCCGGAAGCGCTGCTCGAACTCACCCCGGTACTTCGCCCCGGCCACCATCCCCGCCAGGTCCAGCGACACCACCCGCATGTCCGCCAACGACCACGGCACCGCGCCCTCGACGATCCGCCGCGCCAGTCCCTCCACGATCGCGGTCTTGCCGACCCCCGGATCCCCCATGAACACCGGGTTGTTCTTCGACCGCCGCCCCAGCACCTCGATCGCCTGCTCGATCTCGGCATCCCGGCCCACCACCGGATCCAGCTTCCCGGCCCGCGCCAGCTCCGTCAGATCCAGCCCGAACTCGTCCAGCCGCGGCGTCACGCTCAACACCGACCGAGCCGCACCCCGATCACCCAACTCGATCGCCCGCGCCAACGCCCTCCCGGCCACCGAATCCGCATCCGCGGCCAATCCCAACACCAGGTGCCGCGCCCCCACCACGTCGACACCCTCGCCCAACGCCTGCTGATAAGCCCCCAGCAGCGCCCGCCGGGCCGCCGACGACAGCACAGGCCGGCCCACCGCCCCCGAATCCTGCGCCACCACCGCCGACCGCACCGCGGCCGCCAACTCCTCCACCCGCACCCCGGAGGACACCAGCAACTCCGCCGTCGCCGGCACCTGCGTCACCGCCCACAGCAGATGCGCGCCGTCCAGCTCCCGGCTGCCCCAGTCCACAGTGGCCCGAACCGCCTTCGACACCACCTCGTGCGCCTGCGCATCCAGCAACGTGCCCAAGGCCAGACCGCGCTCCGACGCCGAAGCGTCCCCCGGTGCCCCCGAGAACACCTCGCTGAACAGCGAATCAAAGGCGGCAGAGGAATCACCGACACTGCCGCGAACCAAAGGGGCCACCTCCACACGCACACGCAGGCCCCGCCTGCAACCGAACTCCAGCAGCAGACCAGCAGGCAGCACCCGCACGGCAGGACCGACGCCCGACCGCCGACCCGCCAACACGCCCACCAACAGCGCCGCGCTGATCCCCACGACCGCGCCACCGAGCCCGCTCCGCGGAGCGCAGTTCGATCATCGCGGTCGTGATGTTGGCACCAACATACTGAGAGGCCCGCAACAGCCGTGCAGCACCACTACGCTCGCCGCGGCGCAGCACTGAGGGTGTTGGCCCGCGCGCCCCGCGTCAGCTCGCGCGCTTCTGCGCCTTCTCGATCGCATCGGCCAACCGGGTCAGCTCCTTGCCGATGTGCGACAAGCGCTCCGACATCACGCTGGCGTGCCCGGACAGCGGGCCGACGTGCCCGGCCGCCCGCAGCCACTCGGTCACCCCGCCGCACCCGACGGCCATGCCCTCGACCGTCAACGAGAACCCGCGCATCACCTGCTCGATCTCCTCGACGCTGTGCGGCACAGCGGGGTCGCGCAGCCGATCGCCCAGCGCGGCGGCGGCCTCGCCCACCTGCCACGCCACCTCGGCCGAATAGCCCGACTCGCCGGAATCGGCACTCCGTCTCGTCCCCGACCGCCGAGGTGGCGTGTGCCTACCCGCCTGCGTCGGCGTGTTGTCGGAATGTCCAGCGGCAGTCATAACGAACCAATCAACCCGAGACGGACACCTAGCTCCACCCCGACGCGCCAGAAGCCCCCCGACCGGTGGCGCAAGTCCACCCGTTTCCCGGTTCTCCGCAGCGCAGGAGTAGGTGCCGCGAGGTTATCGCGTCGTGGCTTCGGTTGGTGAAGGTTGGTCCGGAGGATTAATTTTGATCGACACTGAAATCATGAGAAATATCAAACTCAATGCTGTGCCGAGGTGGATTCCCGCGCTGGAAAAGCGATTTCTTCCCAGGCGGCGGGCTGCGACCATCGGGCTGTGGAGATCGATTACCGATGGCGGGCAGAGGCCTCCGACGCCGAACTCGTGTCCCTGACCCTCTCCCACGGCGGCACGGCCGAGTCCGGCTGGTGGGACCGGGTCCGCGCGCACAGCCTGGGCTGGGTGACGGCGCGGCCGCCGGGCGGCGCGCTGATCGGCTTCGTGAACGTCGCCTGGGACGGCGGCGACCACGCCTTCCTGCTCGACACGAAGGTCCGCCCAGACCACCAGCACCGCGGCACCGGAACGGAACTCGTGCGGCGCGCGGCGCGGGCCGCACGGGGCGCGGGCTGCACCTGGTTGCACGTCGACTTCGATCCGCACCTGCGCAGCTTCTACTTCGACGCCTGCGGCTTCCGCCCCACCGACGCGGGCCTGATCCTCCTGGCGGACCGCCGCCGCCCGCAGGTGTGGCCAGCGCTGGTCGTCACCACGATCGGCTTCAGCGGCCTGCTCACCTAGTCTGACCACAATGGACAGCCGGTGGTCTCCTGGTCAGGCGCGGGCGGTCACCGGGACGCCGAACCACCGGTCGGCCGCCGCCTGGAGGGCGTCCAGCTCGGTGGCATCCGGCCGGGGTGATGCCGACGCCCACGCCACGTAGCAGTCCGGGCGGAGGAGCAGGGCGGTGGCACCGATGTCGGCGAGCCGCCCGCGGACCACGTCCACCTGGTCGGTGCGCCCGGCGAGCGTCCCCGGGGATCCGTCCTCGGTCAGGTCGATCAGCAGCGGGCGCGCGCTGCGGGTCAGCTCCGCCAGCCGCACCGGCCCGGTTTCGGTGTGCAGTTCGAATTCCGGGGCGCACCGGCCGATGAGCGGATGCGCGCCCGTGGCTCCCATGTCGTAGCGGACGTCCGAGCCCGCGGTGAGGTCCGCGAGGCGCTGGACGGTGCCGGGGTCGTCGAGTAGCTCGGTGAACAGCTCGCGCAGCGCGGTGACGTCGCTGCCCGGGGCGATCAGCGCGGACTGCGCCTGGGCATAGGTGATCATGCGCCGGGCCGCCTGGCCGCGTTCCGCCTCGTAGCTGTCCAGCAGTCCGGGCGGGGCGTCGCCGCGGAGCTCGGCGGCGAGCTTCCAGCCGAGGTTGATCGCGTCCTGCAGGCCGAGGTTGAGCCCGGGCCCGCCGCCCGCGGTGTAGACATGCGCGGCGTCGCCGAGCAGGAACACCCGGCGGTCCCGGAACCGGTCGGCCACGCGGGTGTTGCCGCCGCTGCGGCGTCGCAGCACGTGCGGCCCCGCGCCGGTGGGCGGGCCGAGCGGCACGTCGGCGCCCAGGACCCGGCGGGCGCTCTCCCGCAGCTCGTCGAGGGTCATCGGCGCCTCGGTCTCCGGCTCGTCCCACTCGATGGTGCTGATCAGCGGGTCCTGCCCCGGCAACGGCGCGTATCCGAAGCCGCCACGCTCGGTGCGGTGCGGCAGGAACGGCAGGATCGCACCGCCGCCGGGCACGTTCAGCGCGCCGGTCGCGGGATCCACCCAGTCCGCGGGAACGGTGGCGTTGGCCGTCCGGTTCGTCGTCCGGTCGTAGCTGACGCCGGGGAAGCCGATGCCGGCGCACTTGCGGATGACGCTGTGGGCGCCGTCCGCGCCGACCAGGTACCGGGCCCGCAGCCGGTACGGCCCGTCCGGGCCGGTGACCTCCACCTCGACCGCGTCGTCGTCCTGCGACAGGCCGGTGACCTCGTGCCCCCAGCGGATGTCGGTGTCGAGCTCGGCGGCCCGCTGCGCCAGGGCTTCCACGATGCGGCGCTGCGGCACGGCCAGGTTGTAGACGGGGCTGTCCGCCAGCAGGCCCAGGTTCAGGCTCATCCCGGCGAACATGAAGTAGGCGGAGTTCGGCAGCGGTGGTCGCGGGCCGCCGCCGAGCGGCTCGTGCAGCCCTCGGCGATCGACCATCTTCACGACCTGGCCGACGAGGCCGTTGGCCTTGGGCTCGTCGCTGGGCTCGGTCAGGCGTTCCAGCACGATCGGCCGCAGCCCGGCCAGGCCCAGCTCGCAGGCCAGCATGAGCCCGTTCGGGCCGCCGCCGGCGATGACGACATCGGCGATCATCGAGGGTGTGCTCCTTCGTCGAAGTGGGCGGAATGGGCCGGATCCGTCCTCATGGGACCGGGAGTCCGGCGGAGATCCGGGCGAACGCCTCGCGCAGCAGCGGCAGGGCGGAGCCGTGCGGGTCTTCGCGCAGCCAGTGCGTCACGGCCGTGGCGCTGCCGGCGCCGACCACTGCGGCGACCAGTTGCGGGTACAGGTCGTGCGCCACGTCGGTGCCGGTGCGTTCGGCGATGGCCTTCGCCAGCTCGTCCTGCGCAATCGCGTTCGCCTTGAGGACTTCGCCCTGCACGGCGGGTTCGGCGAGCATGAGCCGCAGGCCGTCGATCCAGCCCTGGTCGTGGGGCTGCCGGTCGTCCGGTGCCGGCGCGAACTGCGCCTGCACCGCGTTGCCGATGGCGTCCCACAGTGGTTCGGTGGCCGGTCGTGCGCGCAGCTCCTCGGCGATCCGCAGGGCGCGTTCGAGGTGGCTGGCGGCGATGGCCTCGGCCTTGCCGGCGAAGTAGTTCCGGAAGGTGCGCGGCGAGACGTCGGCGGCCGCGGCGATGTCGTCCACCGTGACGTCCTGCCATCCGCGTTCGACGGTCAGGCGGATCGCCGCCCGGCTCAACGCGAGGCGTGTCTGGCGCTTCTTGCGCTCCCGCAACCCGATGCGGGCGTCGTCTTCGGCGGTCATGCGGACCACTGTAGCGAAACTTGCCAAGTTTGCAAGATTGCCATCGTGGCAAGTTTTACGGCTGATCGAGCTCGCGCAGGATCTCGAAGATCTCCTCGTCCGTGGTGGCGTTGAAGTCGCGGTACCACTGCCCCACCGCGGCGAAGCCGACCGGCTGCAGCACGCACACCACCACGTCGGCTTCCGCGCGCAGCGCGGCGACCGCGTCCGGCGCCCCCACCGGCACGGCCAGCACCACGCTGCGCGGCGCCGACCCGCGCAGCATCCGCACCGCTGCGCGCGCCGTGGCCCCGGTGGCCAGCCCGTCGTCGACCAGCACCACGTCACGCCCAGCCAACGGCAGCGGTTCGCCGCGCTGGAACAGCTGCTCCCGGTGCCGCGCCTCGGCCCGCTCCCGCTCGCAGGCAGCCTGCAGGGTCCGCTCGTCGAGGTGGAACGAACGCACCAGCTGCTGGTCGTAGCTCGGCGGGCCGTCGGCGGTCACGGCACCGACGGCCAGCTCCGGCTGGCTCGGCGCGCCGATCTTGCGGGCCACGCAGACCCGCAGCGGCGCCTTCAGCATCCGAGCCACCTCGGCGGCCACCGGCACCCCTCCCCTGGCCAGCCCGAGGACCACGGGATCGACCAGCTCAAGCCCGGTCATCCGCTGGGCCAGAACCCGCCCGGCGTGCCGGCGATCGGCGTAACCGGTGGTGGTTCGATCCGGGAAACTCATGCGAGGCATCGCTCGCCTCCCGTCCGCCACGCGTTGCGCGCGACAGCACATCGGGAAAACCACTCGCCTCGATGATGCCCGCCCGTCGCCGCCGAGCAAACCTCCTCACGTGCGAAAGCCGGCCACCCTCAGCACCCGGAGCCGGTTCAACGCGGCCGCCAGCTCGAAGCGCCGCGGCACGGCGAAATCGCCCACGTATCGCTCGTCGACGGCCAGGACGCCGCGTTCGGCGACGTCCGCGGCGAAGGCGTCGAGCACCTCCGCCACGGTGCGGGCGCCGTCGAGCACTCCCCGCCGCGCGCAGCTGACCAGCGCCAGACCGATCCCGGTGACCTGCGCGGGGTCGACGACCTGCTCCACGCCGCGCAGCTCCACAGTGGATTCACCCAGGGTCAGCGCGTCCACTCCGCGGGCGCGGACCTTCGGTCGTTCGGTGGGGATCGAGCGCGGGTCCACCACGCGGTGCCGGACCTGCGGGAACGCCTCGGCCTCCGAGCGGCGGCCGGTGGGCGCGGCGGCCAACTGCCGGGCGCGCTCGGTGACGTCGCGGGCGTGGTAGGCGTCGAGCATCAGCACCTGGTCGGCCACGTCCATGTAGTCCCCGGAGCCGCCCATCACCAGCACCGTCGACACCCCGTGCGCGGCGTGCAGCGGCCGGATCAGGTCGACGAACGGCGTCAGCGGCTCGGACTCCTTGGCTACCAGCGCCTGCATCCGGGCGTCGCGGATCATCAGGTTCGTCGCCGCGGTGTCCTCGTCGACCAGCAGCACCTTCGCCCCGGCCTCCACCGCCTCCACGATCGAGGCGGCCTGCGAGGTCGAGCCGGAGGCGTTGTCGGTGGAGAAGTCGGTGGTGTCGGCGCCGGTGGGCAGGTGCCCGACGAACGGGCTGACGTCCACCCGGTGCACCCGCCGCCCGTCCTCGGCGCGCACCTTGACGGTGTCCTCGCGGCACACCACCAGCTCCCGGCCGTCGCCGGGAACGTGGTCGTAGACGCCGAACTCCAGCGCGCGCAGCAGCGTGGACTTGCCGTGGAAGCCGCCACCGACGATCAGGGTGATCCCCTCGGGCACCCCCATGCCGCGCACCCGGCCCCGGTTGGGCAGTTCGACCTCGACGCTCAGCGACTCCGGCGCGGCGAACGGCACCCCGTCGGTCAGCGGCCGCTCGTCGACGCCGCTGCGCCGGGGCAGCATCGCGCCGTCGGCGACGAACGCCACCAGCCCCAGGTCCGGCAGCATCCGCCGCAGCGCATCGGTGTCCTCAATGGAGTCCACGAACTCCCGCAGCCGCCCCTGATCGGCCGTGGCCCAGCGCAGCGCGGCCTCCACCGCGTCGGGCAGCTCGTCGCACAGGGCCTGCTCCGCCTGCCTGCCGTCGATGGTCCGACCGCGTCCCGGCAGGTCGATGCCCAGGCGCAGCACCACCGCTCCCCCGGCGATCTGGCAGGCGCTGCGGTCCAGCACCTCCTGCCCGCCGGCGTCGACCCGCAACCGGCTGTCGCGGAGCCTGCGGTACACCGCCCGCACCAGGTACCCGGCCAGCGCCCGCGCGCGCACCGGTGTCGACCACAGCTGTTCGGGGAAGCCCGCGACCGCCGGGTCGACCCGGACCTCGCAGCGGCTGGCCGGGGCGAACGGGTCCGGCTGCACGCGCTGGACCTCCAGGGTGAATCCGCCGAAGGACCAGCGGCCGCCCAATGACTTGTAGCGGCCGTAGCTCGCGCCGTGCATGGCGCGCAGTTCCTGCCGCAGCGCTTGCTCGTCGCCGCGATCACCGCGGGGCCGTTCGTCGCGCCGGCGATCACCCGGTCGCCGGTCCCTGTACCGCCCCGATCCGGGACCGCCCGTTCGCTGTGCCATGCCCGAGACCTACCGGATGCGAGGCCGATTCTCCAATCGGGAGACGTGGATCACGCCGGTTACCACCACAGTGGACGGCGCGTGTCCACAGGGGGCAAAACCGGCGAAACGCCGTGGCGGAACTCAGCGGGCCCGCAATGTGCGGGTTATTCTCCGAACGCGCAAGATCCGCACCCCCACCCCGGTCCGAGACCTCGGACGCCCGGTCCCGCTAGACGACGATGCCTTTCCTGGTGAGGAGGCGAGTGCATGCTCCGCAGATTCCGCGGCCCGATCGGCAGCCGCCAAGGGCGACGCCCGGCCCGCGACGTTTCCCGCCGTCCACGTAGGACCGCAGCGCTGCTCGCGGCGATGATCGCGACGGCCGCGCTGGCCGGTGGCACGGCCAACGCCGAGCAGTCGCGCACCGCGCCGCGGCTGAGCCCCGACGATCCCAACGGCGCCTGGGCGGGCTACAGCTTGCCGGGCGGCAAGGACGCCCAAGCGCGTTCCCTCCCCTTCCCCCTCCCGGCCGGTGCGGTGTCCGGATTGGACGTCAGCGGCCACCAGGGCGACGTCGACTGGCCCCGGGTCTGGGCCGACGGCGCCCGGTTCGCCTACGTCAAGGCCACCGAGGGCACCGGTTTCCGCAACGCCCGCTTCGCCCAGCAGTACGACGGTTCGCACGACGTCGGCATGACCCGCGGTTCCTACCACTTCGGGCTGCCGGACCGCTCCACCGGCCGCGACCAGGCCAACTTCTTCGTCGACAACGGCGGCAGCTGGCGCCACGACGGTCGCACCCTGCCGGGGGCGCTGGACATCGAGTACAACCCCTACGGCGAGGCCTGCTACGGCCTGGACCCGGCCGCGATGTCGCGGTGGATCGCCGACTTCAGCAACACCTACCACGCCCGGACCGGGCGCTTCCCGGTCATCTACACCACGACCGACTGGTGGAACCGCTGCACCGCGTCCAATCCGGACTTCGCCCCGAACAACCCGCTGTGGATCGCCCGCTACGGCCCCGACCTCGGCGCGCTGCCGGCCGGCTGGGGCTACCAGACCATCTGGCAGCACAACGACAAGGGCATCTTCCCCGGTGGGCAGGACACCTTCAACGGCAACAGCAAGCAGCTCAAGCGATTCATCTCCTGACCGTCCCTCCCAACGGCGATGCGGGCCGCCCCGGAACTTCCGGGGCGGCCCGCATCGTTGGTCGCGCGGTCTACTTGTTCAGCAGGTCCGGCGGGATGGGCTGGTCGTTGGCGATCGCGTCGAACATGCGACTGGCTGCCTTGGAGTCCCAGACGATGACCGAACCGCCGTTGGAGTCCTTGCCGAAGCGCCCGAACGGCGCGCTGGTGGTCACGCCCTCGCCGCCGCTGATGTCGCCCATCGCCAGGCCCAGCGACGCCAGGTGCCACAGGTGGTCGCTGTCGTTGACCACGAACGTCTTGCTCGCACTGGAGGCCAGCGGGAACAGCCGGAACGGGTTGATCAGCGTCGACGGGCTGGTCGCCTTGTTGACCAGGGCTCCCAGCAGCTTGCGCTGGTTCTCCGCACGCTCCAGGTCACCGCCCTTGAGCGAGTAGCGCGCCCGGACGAAGGCCAGCGCCTGCGGGCCGTCCAGCTCCTGGCAGCCGGCCGGCAGGTGCGCGTTCGCCATTTCGTCGTCCATCGGCTTGTCCAGGCAGATCTCCACCCCGCCGACGGCGTTGACCAGGTCGGAGAACCCGCCGAAGCCGATCTCCGCGTAGTGGTCGATGTGCACCCCGGTGGCCTTCTCGACGGTCTCCGCCAGCAGCTGCGGGCCGCCGAAGGAGAACGCCGAGTTGAGCTTGGTCTTGCCGTGGCCCGGGATCTCCACGTACGAGTCGCGGGGCAGGCTGATCAGCGCCGGCTGGCCGCCGCCGCTGGGGATGTGCACCAGCATCACGCTGTCGGTGCGCTGGCCGCTGGCGTCGCCGGCCGACAGTTCTTCGCGCTGCGCGTCGTCGAGGCCTTCGCGGCTGTCGGAGCCGACCAGCAGCCAGTTGGAGCCGGACGAGTCCGGGGCCTGCCCGCCGAACGACAGCGCGTCCGTGCGCTGCAGCATGCTGTCGAAGTAGATCACCAGGCCGCCCAGCAGCAGCACCAGCACGACCAGCGTGATGCCGATACGCCGGCCCCACCGCTTCTGCTTGCGCCTCGGCGGCGGCGACGGTGGCCGATCGTCGTCCATCGGCCGCCGAGGGCCTTGATGAGGCGGAGGTGGCGGCGGCGGACGCCGTCCGGGTGGCGGCCCGCTCGGGGCGCCCCGGTAGTAGTCGTACCTCTCGCCGCCGCCTTGCGGTCTCCGGCTCCTCGGCGGTTGCCCCGCCGACCAGTCGCTCATGCACACACCCGCGTCGGTTCGATCCGGCGCGCCCCGCACGCGCCGGGTTTGGCGTGAAGCATCGCAGACGCCCGCTGGGGAATCACCCACCGCTACCGAACGGTGATCGGAGACCACCCGTTTCGGCTGGTGGCGGGCGCGAGGGCGACCTCACAACCCGCCACCACGACCGTGGTGGTCAGCCGTTGACGGCGTCGCGCACCGATTCCGCCCACAACCCGACGGCGTCGTCGACCTGCTCGGCCGTGACGATCAGCGGCGGGATCATGCGGACCACGTTGCCGTGCGGTCCGCAGGTCAGCAGCAGCAGCCCGCGCTGGGCGGCGGCCTGGTGCGCGCGGGTGGCCGTCTCGGTGTCCGGCGCGCCCTCGGGGGTGCTGAACTCGTTGCCCAGCATCAGGCCCAGCCCGCGCACGTCGCCGATCACCGGGTGTTCGGCGGCGACCTTGCGCAGGCCCTCCTGCAGCCGGGCACCTTGTTCGGCGGCGTTGTCGACGAGCCCCTCGTCCCGCACCACGTCGAGGGTGGCCAGCGCCGCCGCGGCCGCCACCGCGTTGCCGCCGTAGGTGCCGCCCTGCGAGCCGGGCCAGGCCTGGCCCATCAGCGCCTCCGGCGCGGCGATGGCCGACAGCGGGAAGCCGCTGGCCAGGCCCTTGGCGGTGATCAGGATGTCGGGGCGGATGCCGGCGTGGTCGTGGCCCCAGAACCGGCCGGTGCGCCCGACGCCGGTCTGCACCTCGTCGACGATCAGCAGGATGCCGTGCCGGTCGGCGCGTTCCCGCAGGCCGTGGAGGAACTCCGGCGGCGCGGGGATATAGCCGCCCTCGCCGAGCACCGGTTCGATGATGATCGCGGCGGTGTCGCGCGGCGAGCTGACGGTGACCAGCAGCTGGTCGAATTCGGCCAGCGCGAAGCGCACCGCGTCGGCCTCGCTGCAGCGGTGCCGGTAGGCCTCGGGGAACGGGGTGAACACGACGCCGGGCATCATCGGGCCGATCCCGGCCCGCACCTTCACGCCGGAGCTGGTGAGCGCGCCGGCGCCCATCGTGCGCCCGTGGAAGCCGCCCTGGAAGGCGACGATGTTCTGCCGTCCGGTGGCCTGGCGGGCCAGCCGGACCGCGGCCTCCACCGCTTCGCTGCCGGAGTTGACGTAGAACAGCCGGTCCAGGCCGTCCGGGAGCACCTCGCCGAGCCGTTCGGTCAGCCGCAGCAGGGGCCGGTGCATGACGGTCGTGTACTGGCCGTGGATGAGGGTACCCACCTGGCGCTGGGCGGCCTCGACCACGCGCGGGTGGCAGTGTCCCGTGCTGGTGACCCCGATCCCGGCGGTGAAGTCCAGGTAGCGGCGATCCTGCTCGTCGTAGAGGTAGACCCCTTCCCCGCGAGCGGCCAGGACCGGCGTGGCCTGCTTCAGCAACGGCGAGAGCTCAGCCATGATCGACTCCAAGGTTCGTGACATGCAAAATGTAGGATTGTTGACAATCTCCGCTGACATGCAACCATCACCGAGCGTCGCTGTCCACCACCCGAGGCAGAAGGGTTCGCCGTAGCCATGACGATCTCAACCGAACAGCACCCCAGAGAGGCCGCCGTCGTCGACGCCGCGCCCAAGCAACTGCTCATCGGCGGCAAATGGCGCGACGCCGAAGGAGACCGCAGCTTCGAGGTCGAAGATCCGTCCACCGGCCGTGCGCTGTGCTCGGTCGCCGACGCCTCCCCGCACGACGGGCTGGCGGCGCTGGCGGCCGCGGCCGACGCCCAGCCGCAGTGGGCCAAGCACCCGCCCCGCGAGCGCGGCGAGATCCTGCGGCGCGCCTTCGAGCTGATCATGCAGCGGCACGAGGACCTCTCGCTGCTGATGACGCTGGAGATGGGCAAGCCGCTGACCGAGTCGCGGGCCGAGGTCACCTACGCGGCGGAGTTCTTCCGCTGGTTCTCCGAGGAGGCCGTGCGCATCGGCGGCGACTACGCGGTGGCGCCCAACGGCAGCGGCCGGTTCCTGGTGATGCGCCAGCCCGTCGGCCCGGCGCTGCTGATCACCCCGTGGAACTTCCCGATGGCGATGGGCACCCGCAAGATCGGCCCGGCCATCGCCGCGGGCTGCACCTCGGTGATCAAGCCGGCGCACCAGACGCCGCTGTCGATGCTGGCGCTGGCCGAGATCCTCATCGAGGCCGGGCTGCCCGACGGCGTCCTCAACGTGGTCACCTCGCGCAGCGCGGGCAAGCTGATGGAGCCGATGATCCGCGACGGCCGCGCCCGCAAGCTGTCGTTCACCGGGTCCACCGCGGTGGGCCGCAAGCTCATCGAGCAGTCCGCCGACCAGGTGCTCAAGGTGTCGCTGGAGCTGGGCGGCAACGCGCCGTTCATCGTGTTCGACGACGCCGACCTGGACGCCGCGGTCGACGGCGCGATGCTGGCCAAGATGCGCAACATCGGCGAGGCCTGCACCGCGGCCAACCGGTTCTACGTGCACGCCGACGTCGCCGAGGAGTTCTCCCGGCGGCTGGCCGAGCGGATGAGCGGCCTGCGGGTCGGCCGCGGCGTCACCGACGAGATCCAGGTGGGCCCGCTGATCGACGACGCCCAGCTGGGCAAGGTCACCGAGCTGGTCGCCGACGCGGTGCGGCTCGGCGCGGACGTCGTCACCGGCGGCGCCGGCCGCGACGGCGAGGGCTACTTCTACCAGCCGACCGTGCTGACGAACGTGCCGCTGGAGGCCCGGATGGGCCAGGAGGAGATCTTCGGGCCGGTCGCGCCGATCACTACCTTCACCGACGAGCAAGCCGTCGTCACCCAGGCCAACGACACCGAGTACGGCCTGGTCAGCTACCTCTACACCCGCGATCTGCAGCGCGGCCTGCGGGTGTCGGAGGCGCTGGAGAGCGGCATGGTGGGCCTCAACCAGGGCATCGTGTCCAACCCGGCGGCGCCCTTCGGCGGGGTGAAGCACTCCGGCCTGGGCCGCGAAGGCGGCAAGTTCGGCATCGAGGAGTTCCTGGAAACCAAGTACGTCGCCGTCGGCGGCCTCTGACGAGAAGACTGCGGCGCGACCTGCTCGGCGGGGCAGGTCGCGGAACCGCGAACGCGGGGCGGGACTCCTTCCACTGTGGAGGGAACCCCGCCCCGCGTCAGGTGCGTCAGCTCGCCATGGAGCCGTTGAGGCGCTCCAGCGCGTCGGTCATGTGCGCCGTCAGCCGCTCCAGCAGCAGCTGCTCGTCGCCCGTCTCGATCGCGTCGACGAGCCCCTTGTGCTCGTCGACCAGCGCCTGCACGTCCGCGTGGTACTTGTCCTGCAGCGCCGTCAGGCACATCCGCTTCTCCACCAGCAGCGTCTGCGCCATCCGCTGCAGCCGCGGGCTGCCCGACACCCGCACCAGCGTCTCGTGGAACTCCTGGTCGGCGTCGGCCAGCTCGATCGAGTCGCCCTTGCCCGCCGCGGCGACCATCCGGCTCTGCGCCGCGGTCAGCTCCGCCACCGCCTCCACCCGGTGGTGGCGGACGATCTGCTCGCACGCGGCGCGCTCCACCGCCAGCCGGGCCAGGTAGATGTCGTGGACGTCCTCGGCGTCCAGCGTCATCACGAACAGCCCGCGGTGCGGTTCACTGCGCAGCAGCCCTTCGGCGACCAGCCGCTGCATGGCCTCCCGCAGCGGCCCCCGGCTGACGCCCAGCCGGGCGGCGAGTTCAGCCTCGCCGAGCTGACTGCCCGGCGGCAGCGACCCGTACATGATCGCCGCCCGAAGCTGGTCGGCCACGATCGCCGCGGTCGACTTGCGCTGCACCGGCTCTAACTCACCCGGCTGCTGGTTCTGCTCGTCGGTCCCGAGCACCTGACACCATCTCCTCATTCCGGGGAGGCATCGCGCTCCCCTCCCGTTCCCTCACGGAACAGCTTTCCCAATCCGTCGCGCGCCGCCCGATCACCCGCCAGCCGCAGCGCCTCCCAGGCGCTGACCTGGTTGGCGGTGAGCACCGGCTTGCCGAGCCGGTCCTCCAGCTCACCCAGCCACGCCGCGGTGTGCAGCGCGGTGTCCGGCATCAGCAGCGCATCGGCCCGGTCGTCGTCGTTGGCCGCCGCGAACTCCAGCACCTCGTCGCGGCCGAGCGTGCCCACCTCGGCTGCGGTGATGATGCCCCGGCTGGACAACCTCACCACCTCCAGCCCCGCGGCCTGCAGGAACTCGACGAACCTGGTGGCCACGTCGTCGGGGTAGGTCGCGGCCACCGCCACCCGCCGCAGACCGAGGGCCGCCGCGGCGTGGACGAACGCGAACGACGTGCTGGACGTCGGCAGCCCCGTGACCGCCTGCAGCTTCTCCACCTGCTCCCGCGCGCCCTGCGGGCCGAAGACGAAGCTGCCGCTGGTGCACGCCCAGATCACCGACTGCACGCCGTGCTCCAGCAACTGCCGCGCACCGTCGGCGAGCACGTCGTCCGAGCCGATGTCCAGCAGCGCGTCCACCCGATGCGCGTCCTCGCGCATCAAGGTGTGCACCAGGGGCAGCCGGATACCACCACCGAGCAGCCCTTCGAGCGCGGGGTAGTCGTCCTCGGCGCTGTAGCCGGGGTAGAGAATTCCTGCGGTGAACGGCACCGGTAGCTCCATCCTTAGTCGACATCGTTTCCGACACCACCGCTGCGGATCCGCCGACGCCAACACCGCACAACCGGTCGATTGTTGACAATGTTACCGCAGGGTCCGTCGCGGCTAACCCGTTCTTGATGCGATCGTCACGCGGCCGGCGCGTCCACCACCTGCATCAGCCGCTGTTCCGGGGCCACCGCCTGCAGCCCCATCTCGCGCAGCGCCGCCCAGATCGTGACCTGGTTGGCCGTCAGCACCGGCTTGCCCAGCTCCTGCTCCAGCGGCCCGATGATGTCGTAGGTCGGCAGGTTGGTGCAGCTGATGAACATCGCCTCGGACTCCGGCCGGTCGGCCGAGCGTACGATGTCCACCACCTGCCGGTAGTTGACCTTCCAGATCTGGCCGAGCAGACCCAGGCCGACACTGGTGACCACGTCGATGCCGTGCTCGTCGAGGAAACCGTGCAACCGCTCGGTCACGCTCCCCACGTACGGCGTGGCGATCGAGATCCGGCCGGCGCCCAGCATCTGCAGGGCCTGCACCAGCGCGCCGGAGGCGGTGACCGCGGCCGGCGCACCGGCCTGCAGCATCACCTCCACCAGCGCGCGCTCCCCCGTCGCCCCGTTCACGAAGCTGCCGGAGGTGCACGCGTAAGCGACCACCTCCGGCTCCGGGACCAGCAGGTCGCGGGTCGCGCCGTGCACCGCCGCCTCGTCGCTGACCAGGCTGGCCTGCTCGACGGTCACCGGCACCGGCACGAACGCCGTGCGCGTCAAGTACAGCGAGACGCCCGCTGGGGTCCACCGCCACAGTTCGCGGTCCAGCGCCAGGTCGAACGGGGCGATCACTCCCACGCCGCGTTGCGGCTCCGGGCCCGATACCGCCCCGAGGAAGTCAGGCGGCATTTGTTCCCCGTCAATCCTGGTAGCGGTCGTAGCGGAGGGTCTCGCCGACGCTGCCGGACCGCCAGACGTCGTTGCACGCCTCGGCCATCCGGTCCAGCCCCTCCACGATGGTGGCGTAGACGTTGCCCGGCACCCAGCCCACGTCACCGTTGAGCAGCAGGTTGTTCCGCCCGTAGAAGATCGCCAGATCGATCACGCCGGGCAGCTCGTGGATGTTCTTCTCCTCCTTGAACTGGCGGTCGAGCATGCCGCCGGGGAAGGAGAAGTACACGACATCGCCTGGGATCGGGGTGACCGTCGGGTTCTCCTGACCGGGTTCGTCGGCCGCGAACCGCGGCACCATCGTGTAGATCTCGTTGCGCGCGTACTTGGCGTGGTGCACCGGCCCGACCTGGGGCAGCGCTTGCCACACGGCTTCACAGGTTCGGGGGGCGTCCTTGTCCAGCAGCTCCGCCACGCAGGACACACCGCGCTTTTCCAGCGTGATCGACAGGTACCTGGGCATCGTGATCTTCCGTTCGCAGGAGTGGGGACTGTTGACTCATCTCCTCCGGTCCCGACCCCGCCGCGCGTGGTCGGGAATCGCCTCGGCCGCCGAGGGTACCCGTGGATTGTTGACAATCCTACGAACGCTTCATAGCGTGTCAATGCCCGGTGCCGACGCGGTTTTCCCGTTCAGCACGGGCGAAACGAACTCTTAACCCGGCGCGCCCGACGATCATCGCTGCCCGGCCCCCACGCCCCACCGCACCTAAGGTCAGGTCATGATCCACCGCACTCCCACGGTCGTCGTCCTCCACGGCGGGACCCCACCGGCGGAAATGGCCCGCATCCAAGCCCACGCCGAGCTGCGCTACGCCGACGCCGACCAACTGGCCGACGCGCTGCCCGGCGCCGACGTGCTGTTCGTCTGGGCCTTCCGCTCCGAAGCCGTCACCGACGCCTGGCCCCGCGCCGACGCCCTCCGCTGGGTGCACGCCGCCAGCGCCGGAGTCGACCGCCTGCTGTTCCCCGCGCTGCAGGACTCCGACGTGCTGCTGACCAACTCCCGCGGCGTCTTCGACCGCCCGATGGCCGAATACGTGCTCGCCACCGTGCTCGCCTTCGCCAAGGACCTGCACACCACGCTGCGACTGCAGGACCGCAAGCAGTGGCAGCACCGCGTGACCGAACGCGTCGCGGGCAAATCCGCCCTCGTCGTGGGCACCGGACCGATCGGCCGCGCCATCGCCCGCCAGCTCACCGCCGCCGGGCTCACCGTGTCCGGCGCCGGACGCGTCGGGCGCAGCGACGACCCCGACTTCGGCGACGTGCACGCCTCCAGCGACCTCGCCCACGTCATCGGCGCCTTCGACTACGTCGTGCTCGCCGCCCCGCTGACCGAGCAGACCAAGGGACTCGTCGACGCCGAGGTCCTCGCCCACTGCCGGCCCACCGCGCGGCTGATCAACGTCGGCCGCGGCGAACTCGTCGTCGAAACCGACCTCATCGCCGCCCTGCGATCCGGGCAACTGGGCGGCGCCGCCCTCGACGTCTTCGACACCGAACCACTGCCGGAGACATCGCCGCTGTGGGAGATGCCCAACGTGCTCGTCTCCCCGCACATGTCCGGCGACACCATCGGCTGGGTCGACGAACTCGTCGACCTGTTCCTCGAGAACCTGCACAGCTACACCGACGGCACGCAGCTGCGCAACGTGGTCGACAAGCAACGGGGTTACATCAGCGGAACGGAGCACTGATGGCGAACACGCACCCGGCCGAACGCACGGTCGCCGACCTCACCGCCACCGATCTGCTCGCCGCCTACTCCGCCGGCGAGCTGTCCCCGGTGGAGGCGACCGAGGCCGCGCTGCGCCGCATCGCCGACGCCGACCCTGCGGTCAACGCCTACTGCCTGGTCGACGCCGACCGCGCGATGGACCAGGCCAGGGCGTCCGAAAAGCGCTGGCACCGCGGCGAACCCGCCGGGCGTCTCGACGGCGTGCCGACCTCGATCAAGGACATCTTCCTCACCGAGCACTGGCCGACGCTGCGCGGCTCCCGAACTATCGACCCGCACCAGCAGTGGACCGCCGACGCACCCTCCGTCGCCCGCCTCCGCGAGCACAACGCCGTGTTCGTCGGCAAGACCAC
This sequence comes from Saccharopolyspora sp. NPDC045941, assembly GCF_056431445.1. NCBI lineage: Bacteria > Bacillati > Actinomycetota > Actinomycetes > Pseudonocardiales > Pseudonocardiaceae > Saccharopolyspora > Saccharopolyspora sp. NPDC045941. The sequence continues at coordinate 112,471 of NZ_JBWKKU010000018.1, read as the reverse complement.
CACCCCGGAACTGGCGTGGAAGGGCGTCACCGACAGCCCGCTGCAAGGCATCACCCGCAACCCGTGGGACCCCACCCGCACCGCCGGCGGCTCCAGCGGCGGCGCCGCCGCGGCCGTCGCGCTGGGCATGGCGCCCCTGGCCATCGGCACCGACGGCGGCGGATCCGTGCGCATCCCCGCCGCGTTCTGCGGCATCGTCGCCCTCAAAGCCACCTACGGCCGGATCCCGCACTACCCCGCCAGCCCCTACGGCACCCTCGCCCACGCCGGACCGATGACCGGCACGGTCACCGAGACCGCGCTGATGCTCGACGTGCTGTCCGAACCGGACATCCGCGACTGGTCCGCGCTGGAACCACCGAGCACGTCCTTCCTGGACGGACTCGACTCCGGAGTGCGCGGCCTGCGCATCGCGATCAGCCTCGACCTCGGCTTCGACACCCCCGTCGACCCCGAGGTGGCCCGCGCGATCACCGCCGCCGCCCGCACCTTCGAAGAACTCGGCGCCGTCGTCGAGCAGGTCGACCCCGGCATCACCGACCCGGTCGAGGACTTCCACGTGCTGTGGTTCGCCGGTGCCGCCAAGTCCGTCGAACACCTCACCCCCGAACAACGCGAACTGCTCGACCCCGGGCTGCACGAGATCTGCCGGCAGGGCCTCACCTACTCCGCGCAGGACTACCTCGAAGCCACCAACACCCGGATGCTGCTGGGCCAGCGCATGGGCGCCTTCCACCAGACCTACGACCTGCTGCTGACCCCGACCGTGCCGATCCCGGCGTTCGAAGCGGGCCTGGAAGTCCCGCCCGGCTCCCCCCACCCGCGCTGGACCAGCTGGACCCCGTTCACCTACCCGTTCAACATGACCCAGCAGCCGGCCATCAGCGTCCCCTGCGGGAACACCACCGACGGGCTGCCGATCGGCCTGCAGATCATCGGCCCCCGCCACGCCGACGCCAAGGTCCTCCGCGCCGCCCGCGCCTACGAGCAGACCCAGCCCCGGCTCCGCCCGCACACCCCCTGAACCCGCGATCACGCCAACGACAGCATGGTGGCGAAGCCCAGCGCCGTCACCAGCAGAGTGGAGCAAGCCGCCAGCGCGAAGGCCTTCGGCCCGTTGCGCAGCAACGCCTTGACCCGCACCCCGAAACCCAGCGCGAACAACGCACCCGCCAGCAGCAGCGTGGTCAGCTCCTTCGCCCCGTCCAGCACCACGACCGGCAGCACATCCACGCTGCGCACCGCCACCGCGACCAGGAAACCGAACACGAACAACGGCATCACCGGCGGACGCTCACCGCCGGCCGCACCACGACGCCGGCGCTCCACCAGGCTCACCGCGGTCACCATCGGGGCCAGCAACACGACCCTGCTCAGCTTGACGACCACCGCGACCGCCACCGCCGCACCGCCCGCCGGCGACGCGGCCGCCACCACCTGCGCCACCTCGTGCACGCTCCCGCCGGCGATCCGGCCGATCTCATCAGCCGACAGCCCCATCCCGGCGGCCATCGCGGGCAGCGCCAGCATCGTGATCGTCCCGAACACCGTCACCATCGCCACGCTCGTGGCCACGTCCTCGTCCTCGCGTTCGACGACGCTCTCCATCGCCGCCACCGCTGACGCACCGCAGATCGAGAACCCCGTCGCCACCAGCACCGACAAACCGCGCGGCACCCGCATCAGCCGGCCGATCAGCAACGTCCCCAGAAACGTCAGCCCCACGATCAGCAACACCGCCACCACGGTGCCCGCCCCCAGCCCCAGCACCTGCGAAACCGACAGCTGCAAACCCAGCAGCACCACCCCGACGCGCAACAGCCTCTTCGTCGCCCACGCGATGCCCGGCCGGGTCGCCTCCGGAAAGCCCGGCAGGTTCCCGGCCACGATGCCCAGCACCACCGCAGCGGTCAACGCACTCACCGCCGGGACCAGCCCGGACACCACCAAGGACACCGCGACCGCCGCGCCAGTCACCACCAGCCCCGGCCACAACGCACCGATACCCGACTGCTGCGAGCTGAAAGTCTTCGTCACCCTTACAGGCTCGCCACCAGGCCACCCGGCCAGTAGCCGTGATCTGCACAGGACGTCATAGCCAAAGTGCATGCCCCACCAGCACGGCAACCGGTGGCCCACCGACACCGCCCGGCCACCGACCTATCCTTGTGGCATGGCCCCGCCCGACCCCGAATCGCTCCGGCTGCTGGTCCTCGTCGGTGAACTCGGCAGCATCGGAGCCGCCGCGGCCGAACTGCGCATCAGCCAGCCCTCCGCCAGCAAGCGGCTCAGCAGGCTGGAACGCCAGCTCGCCCTCCCGCTGGTGGAACGCACCCGCCAGGGCTGCACGCTCACCCCCGCCGGAACCATGGTCTGCGACTGGGCCAGGCAAGTCCTCGCCCACGTCGACGGCCTGATGAACGGCGTGCGCGCCCTGCGCGCCCAGCACGAAGCCAAGCTCCGCGTCGCCGCCAGCATGACCATCGCCGAATACCTCGCGCCCCGGTGGATCAGCCGGCTCCGCGCCACCCTCCCCGACGTGCCCCTCGAACTCGACGTCGCCAACTCCCTGGCCGTCGCCGAAGCCGTCCGCCACGGCCACGCCGACCTCGGCTTCATCGAAACCCCGGTGCCCCCCGAAGGCGTCTCGGTCCGGTTCGTCACCCGCGACCGCATGGTCGTCGTCGCCCCGCCCGAACACCCCTGGGCCAGGCTGCGCCGCCCCCTGACCGCCACCGAGCTCGCAGCCACCCCGCTGATCGTGCGCGAACACGGCTCCGGAACCCGCGAAACCCTCCACCGCGCACTCGTCGGAGTCGGCGCCGAGCCCGTCACGCCGCTGCTCGAACTCCGCTCCACCACCGCCGTGCGCAACTCCGTCGTCGCCGGCGCCGGCCCCGCGGTCCTCAGCGTCCTCGCCGTAGCCACCGACCTAGCCGAACAACGCATCGTCGACGTGCCCGCCACGGGCCTCGACCTGCACCGACCGCTGCACGCGGTCTGGCGCGCCGGACTCCAGCTCACCGGCCCGGCCGCCGCCCTGCTGGCCATCGCCATGCGCACCCCGGAAACCGGCTCCGCCGGCTGACAGCCCGCCACAGCGCCCGTCTTGGCTGTGATGGCCTGGAATGTGTTGCAGGTCAGACCCTAAACGAGTCCTCCGCAGGCTCTGCTCTACTCCTCGTCCCAGGCCGACATCACGTGCTTGATCCGGCTGTACTCCTCCAGCCCGTAGCGGCCGAAGTCCCGCGCCGACGCCGAATGCTTGAACCCGCTGTGCGGCATCTCCGCCACGAACGGGTAGTGCGTGTTGATCCACACCGTCCCGGCCTGCATCCGCCGCGACACCCGCATCGCCCGCGCGTGATCGCGCGTCCAGATGCTCGACACCAACCCGTAGCGCACCCCGTTGGCCAGCTCCACGGCCTCCTGTTCGCTGTCGAAGCGCTGCACCGTCAGCACTGGCCCCAGCACCTCGTTCTGCACCAGCTCGTCGTCCTGCTCCACCCCGGCGACCACTGTCGCCTCGTGGAAGAACCCCCGCTCCCCCTTGCGCCGCCCACCCGCGACGATCCGCGCGTGCTCCGGCAGCCGCTCCAGATGCGCCTGCACCAACTCCAACTGCCCCAGGCTGTTCAACGGCCCGAACGCCGCATCCGGATCCTGCGGCGGCCCCGGCCGCATCGCCTCTGCCCACTCCGCCAACGCCGCCACCAGCTCGTCGAACGCCTCCGGTCCCGCCAGCACACGGCTCGCCGCCGTGCAGCTCTGCCCCGCGTTCCCGAAGGCCGCCGCGGCGATCCGCCGCGCCGCCCGCGGCACGTCCGCATCGTCGAACACCACCGCCGGCGCCTTCCCGCCCAGCTGCAGGTGCGCCCGCTTGAGATCGGCCGCCACCGAACCCGCGACCTCCATCCCGGACCGCACCGTGCCGGTGATCGAGAACATCCCGGGCACCTCGTGCGCCACCATCGCCCGGCCGCTGTCGCGATCCCCGCAGATCAGGTTCAACGCCCCGGCCGGCAGGAAACCGCCCGCGATCTCCACCATCAACGCCGTGCTCACCGGCGTCGTCTCGGCCGGCTTGAGCACCACGGTGTTCCCCGCCGCCAACGCCGGCGCGAACTTCGCCGCCGCCAGCAACAACGGATGCGTCCACGACGTGACCTGCGCGCACACGCCGATCGGCTCCCGCCGCGAGAACGACGTGTGCCCCGGCACGTACTCACCGCCCGCGCTGTCGTCCTGCATCCGCGCGGCCCCCGCGTAGAAGCGGATCAGGTCCACCGCCAACGGCAGCTCGTCATCGCGCACCACCGACCAGGGCTTGCCGGTGTTGCGGCACTCCGCGACCACCAGCTCGTCGGCCCGATCCTCGATCGCGTCGGCGACGTCCAGCAACACCTGCTGCCGCTGCCGAGGCGTCGCTTGCGACCAGGACTCGAACGCCGACGCGGCGACCGCCATCACCGCGTCCACATCCATCCACCTCGTCAGCGGAGCGGTGCCGTACTCCTCGCCGGTGCTCGGATCCACCAGCGGCAACGTCTCTCCGGCCAGGGTGCCGGCGGGCTCGCCGCCGACGAAGTTGTGCAGTTCCAGCGCCGCGGTCAAAAAGGGCCTCCATCGCTGAGCCCGACCGTCGGTGGCCGGTCGGTGCCACGTCCGCCCACCGACCCTAGCTCCCCCGCCGGGCGCGTGTAGGCGGCGCGCCGAGTCAGCCCGCCTTCACCGGACGCCGCAACCACTGCGCCAGGGTGCCGACCGCCATCAGCACCAGCACCGGGGCGAACGCCCAGCGGTACGCCTGCGCCGCGGGCAGCTGCGACACCGCCTGCAGCACCGCGCCCACCAGCAGCTGGACCAGCACGGCCGCGGAGAACCCGCCCATGTTGACCACGCCCGACGCGGTCCCGGAACGGTGCGCCGCGTTGGCCATCCGCGCCCCGTCGAAGGCCAGCATGGCCCCGCCGCCGCCGACACCGACGAGCACCAGCGCCACCACCAGCACCGGCATCGGCAACATCCCCGGCCAGCCGACCAGCACCGCCCACACCAGCACCACGACGGAGGACAGGCCCAGGGTGAACCGATCGCGCCGCTGCGGGCTGCCGGAGATGTACTGGCCCGCGAACCACGAGCCCGCGATGAACCCCACCACGCTGAGCATCAGCAGCGAACCGACCTCGGCCTGGCCGTGCCCCTGCGACTTCGTCAGCCACGGCCCGCCCCACAGCGTCGTCACAGCCAGGAACTGCGACATCAGCACGAAGTGCACCCAGAAGGAGTGCTTGGTGCCGCGCTGCGCGACCACGTGGCGCAACGTGTGCCAGACCCGCTCCGGCGACTCGGGCGCTTCGTACTCCGGCCGGGCGTTCGCGGGTTGGTCCCGGATCGCCAGCCCCGCGACCACCGCGAGCACGACCGTCAGCCCGGCCGCGCCGAGAAACGTCGGCACCCAGCCCACGCTGTGCAGCGCGAGGCCCAGCGGCAGCGTCGAGACGACCTGGCCCAGGCCACCCGCGAGCCCGGTCAGGGCCGCGACCTTGCCGAACCGGTGCGGCGGGAACCAGTGCGCCGCCAGCCGCAGCACGTTGGTGAACATGAACGCGTCGCCGAAGCCGATGAGCATCCGGCCGGCGATCCCGCCGATGATCGACCCGGTGAGCGCGAACACCGCCGACCCGACGGCCATCGCGACCATGCCGCCGGTGATCACCTTCTGCGGCCCGAGCCGGTCGGCCAGCAGCCCGGACGGCACCTGCAGGACCAGGTAGACACCGAGCTGCAGCGCGGAGAACAGCGCCAGGACCGCGGGTCCGGTTTCGAAGCGCTGCAGCGCTTCCGGCGCCGCCACGCCGAGGCTGGCGCGGTGGAAAAGCGCCGCGCAGTAGCAGAGCGCGCCGACTCCCCACACCAGCCACGCCACCCTCGACGAGCTGGGGCGATCACCCTGCTCCCTGGTGGGTGGCGCGGTCATGACGGTCTCGGACACCGGAAACTCCTCCCCTGGAAAATCTTGTATTCACCATAGATACAAGTTGGGTGGAAGTACGATGACCTCGTGTCGAGCGCAACACCACGCGAAGCCGTGTCCTCCGCCACTCCCGCCGCAGCCGAGCTCCCCGCCGCGGACCGCGCCTACCAGCACGTCAAGGCCGGCCTGCTGGACGGCAGCTACCCCGACGGCGAGCTGCTGTCCGAGGGCGAAGTCGCGAACGCGCTGCAGATGTCGCGCACCCCGGTGCGCGAGGCGTTCCTGCGGCTGCAGACCGAAGGATTCCTGCGGCTGTACCCGAAGCGCGGCGCGCTGGTCGTGCCGGTGACCCCCACCGAGGCACGAGCCGTCGTCGAGGCCCGGCTGGCGCTGGAGAGCTTCGCCATCGACAAGCTCGCCATGCAGGGCCGCGAGGCGATGACCGCCGTCGGTGAGCAACTGGCCGCGCACCCGGCCTGCGACGCCGCCGACCTCAGCGACGCCGAGATGCACGAGACCGACCGCGCGTTCCACGCGGCGCTGGTGGCCTCGGCGGGCAACCCCGTGGTCGCCAACCTCTACAACGCCCTGCGCGACAAGCAGATGCGGATCACTGCCATGGCCCGCACCCACGCCGTGCGCCCTCGCATCACCCAGCAGCACGCGCACCTCGCGGGCGCGCTCCGCGACGGCGACCCCGAGCTGGCCAAGTCCCGGCTGCGCGAGCACCTAGCGGGCACGGTCCGCGCGTTCGGCGTGGCAGGCGGCCCCTACCTCGATCCGGATTCGGACGTCTGACGCCGCTTTTGAACGATGGACCTGTGTGGGTAGCGGCCCATCGGAGGATTAATTTCGATCAACACTGAAATGATTGTGGTTATAAAATTTCTGCGTCGGGCCGGGTCGAGGCCCGGCCCGACGCAGGTCTACGCCACGCAGAACTCGTTGCCTTCGGGGTCCTGCATGATCCACCAGTGCCCGGCGGGCCCCTGATCGAACTCGCGGACGCGGGTCGCCCCCAGTCCTTCCAGCCGGGCCACCAGCTCCTCGCGTCCACCGCGCTCGCTGTGGACGTCGACGTGCAGGCGGTTCTTGCCGGTTTTGCCCTCGGGCACGTCCTGGAAGAGCAGTCGTCGGCCGCGGCCGACGCCGCTGGTCTCGTCGAACGGGTCCTCGGGGTGGCGGACTGCGGCGTAGCCGCGGAAGTTCTTGCGGCCGCGATGCTCGACGACCGCCTCCTCGCCGAGTTGGCCGGCGGCCAGCAGCTGCTCGATGAGCGCGCTGGGGTCTTCCACCTCGTAACCCAGGGCCTCAGCCCAGAAGTCCGCGAGGACGGGTGCGTTCGTGCTGTCGATGACCAGCTTCCAGCTCAATGCCATGTAACCAGTTATATCGGTTACCTGGATTCCACGGCAACTGGCGGGCCGCGCTCCCCTAGCGGTTCCGGCCGCTCGCCGCGGCGTCGAAGCGGCGGGCGAGGTGCGCGAAGGCGTCCTTGAGCTCGGTCGGCCCGACGACCTCGATGTCCGCGTCGAACCTGCCGATGGTGGCGGCCAGGCCTGGCCACGACCAGGAGCCGAGGACGAGCCGGCAGCGGTTCGGGCCGAGCTCCTCGACCACGCCGTCCCGGACGTAAGGGGACACCGCGCCGGCGGGCACGTCGAGGATCACCTCCCCGCGGCAGGGCCAGTCGCCGGAGCCGTCGAAGCCCCGGAACCTGCCGGAGACGAAGGCGGCCACGTCACCTCCCGGCAGCTCGCGCGGGACGAAGCGGGGTCCCGTGGGGATGCGCGGGGTGATCCGGTCCGCGCGGAAGGTGCGCCAGTCCTCGCGGTCGAGATCCCAGGCGACGAGGTACCAGCGCCCGCCCCAGGTGACGAGGTGGTGCGGCTGCACCCGGCGCGGCGCACCACCGTTGTCCATCCGCGACGGGGACACGGGCGCGTAGTCGAAGCGCAGCACCTCGCGGGCGTGGACGGCGGCGCTGAGCGCCAAGAGCACGCCGCTATCGACCCGCGGGGGCAGTGCGGTCGCGGGCCGCTCGACGGCGGTGATCTGGAAGGTGTCGATCCGGCGGCGCAGCCGTGCGGGCATGACCTGCCGGACGGTGTTCAGCGCTCGCGACGCGGCTTCCTCGATGCCCGCACCGGCGGTGGCGGCGATCTGGAGCGCGACGGCGAGGGCGATGGCCTGCTCGTCGTCGAACCGCAGCGGCGGGAGTTCCGCGCCCGCGTCCAGCCGGTACCCGCCGTCCGGGCCTTTGGTCGCCACCACGGGATAGCCGAGCTCGCGCAAGCGGTCGACATCGCGGCGCACGGTCCGCTCGCTGACCTCCAGCCGCTCGGCCAGCAGCGCCCCCGGCCAGTCGCGGCGCGCCTGGAGCAGGGAGAGCAGCGACAGCAGTCGCGCGGATGTCTTCGGCATGAATCAATACTGCCCCGAGAAGAGGCCACAACCTGACCGCTTCTCCTGCGACCGTGGTCTCATGCCGAACGACGAGAACGACCGCACGGGCGTGACCGCCACCCTCGACGGCGAGCGGGCCGACCTGCTCACCGCGCTCGCGACCGCGCGATCCGCCCTGATCAACACGACGCGCGGGCTCAGCGACAAGCAGGCCGGCGAGCGCCCGACGGCCAGCGCGCTGTGCCTGGGCGGGCTGATCAAGCACGTGGCGTCCATGGAGGAACAGTGGATGCGCTTCGTGCTCGACGGGCCGTCGGCGATGCGCTTCGACCTGCCCGACGGTGTCACCTGGGCGGACATGGCGGCCGGTACCGCACGCGAGATCCCGCAGTGGGCGATCGACCACCAGAACGACTTCCAGATGCTGCCCGGCGAAACGCTGGCCGGGGTCATCGAGCGCTACGAGCAGGTCGCCGCCCGCAGCACGGAGATCATCGCCGCCGTTCCCGACCTGTCTGCGACGCACCCGCTGCCGGAAGCGCCCTGGAACGAGCCGGAAGCTGTGCGCAGCGTCCGCCGGGTGCTGGTGCACGTCATCGCCGAGACCACCCAGCACGCTGGGCACGCGGACATCCTGCGCGAGACGCTCGACGGCCAGACGGCGAGCTGACCCGGCGCCGTCTCGACCAGATCGGGTTTGCACGGAATCGAAAGGAACTGCGTCGCTGTGAAGATGCGCGAGCGTGGGCGGGTCCTCCGCCACCGCCCAGGAACCATGATCGACCGAGTCCGGATCATCGGCGAGGTGCCGGCCCGATGACCGTTCTCGACGCCCGGGCGCTCAACCGCGCGACGCTGGCCCGGCAGCTGCTGCTCGATCGCGCCGACATGCCTGCTCTCGACGCCGTCGCCCACCTCGGCGGCTTGCAAGCGCAAGAACCGCAAGAGCCGTTCGTCGGACTCTGGTCCCGGCTGCGCGCGTTTACCCCGACGGCGCTCTCGGACCTGCTGACGGAGCGGGGCGTGGTGCGGATCCACCTCATGCGCCGCACCGTCCACCTCGTCACCGCCGACGACGCGCTGTCCTGGCGGGCCCGCTACGACGCCATGCTGCGCCAGCGGGTGCTCGGGACCTACCGCCGCGAGCTCGACGGAGTCGATCTCGACGAGCTCGCGGCGGCGGGCCGGGCGGTGATGGCCGACGGCGAGCCGCGCTCGATGCCCGAACTCGCGCGGGCTCTCACCGAGCGCTGGCCGACGGCAGGGGTGCGGGCGCTCGGCGAAATGCTGCTCGCCGCCCTCATCCCGGTGGTGCAGCTACCGCCGCGCGGGCTCTGGCGGGCGAAGGCAGGCGTGCGCAACGCACTGTTCTCCCACTGGCTGGGGCGCGAGATCGACCCGCTGCCCCCGGACGGCTCCGACCCGGTGGGACAGGCGCTGGTGCGGCGTTACCTGGCCGCGTTCGGCCCGGCCTCGTCGGCCGACCTGCGCGCCTGGTGCGGCCTCGCCGGACTGCCCGCAGCGGTGGCCGCGATGCGCGATGAGCTGGTGGTCCTCCGCGACGAGCGAGGCCGGAAATTGCTGGATCTGCCCGACGCGCCGCGCCCCGACCCCGGCACACCCGCCCCGGTACGGTTCCTCCCGGCGTTCGACAACGCGGTCCTCGGCTACGACGACCGCAGCCGGATCATCGACGACGCCCATCGCGGCCTGTCGGTCACCGGCGCTCGCTTCGTCCTGGTCGACGGCCGGGTCGCCGCGACCTGGACCGTCGAGGCCGACACCGTGATCGTCACCCCACTGCGCCGCTTCTCCCAGGCCGACCGCACCGCCGTCGCCGAGCATGGCCAGGAGCTCGCGTCGTTCCTCTCCGACGACGACAGCGACCGCGTGCGGATCACCTCTCCCCGGTGAACCGGTTCACAGCAGGCGCCGCTGCACGACATCGGCGATCACCGCGGTGACGACCTTGTCGACGGCTCCGGCATCCGGCGATGCCCCACCAGCGAACAGCAGGTGCCCGGCCCCGATCAGCGAGAGCGCGAGCGAGTCGACGTCCGCGTCGGCGGCGATGCGGCCCAGCTCGCGCTCGTCGGCGAGGTAGGAGGCGATCATGGCGCCGGCTTCCGCCAGGAGCGGGAGGCCGTGGGCGAGCCCGCTCCGGCGCAGCCGGGCGCGGAGCTCGTCCCGGAAGACGACGAGGCCGACGATCGCCGACGCGACCGAGTCGAACAGGGCCGTCAGCGCACCGGTGAGGTTGCCCGCGACGGTGCCGGTCCCGGCTGCTGCGCGGAGGCTAGTGGTCTGGGATTCGATCCGGGCGATGCGATCCCGCACCAGCTCGGCGAGGAAGGCGTCGAAGTCGGCGAAGTGCCGGTGCAGGACGCCCTTGGCGCATCCCGCCTCGTCGGTGACCGCCCTGCTGGTCAGCGCGCTCGGCCCGTCCCGCAGCAAGACGCGCTCGGCGGCGTCGAACAACTGCTGTCGCGCGTCACGAATGTGCACCCCGGTCGGCACCGCGCAATCCCTCCGCACCTCGATGGCCCCGTTGCCCTAGTGGGCATGTGCCCACTAGGGTGGGCACATGCCCACTATATCGCCCGGGGAGTCGTCCCCGGCCCGTCCCGAGCCGCATCGAGCCCGGAAGATGGCGGAGTCGTTCGGCGTGGACCCCGAGCGCTACGACGAGGCCCGGCCCCACTACCCCGACGCCCTGGTCGAGCGGATCGTCGCCGCCAGCCCCGGCCGCGACGTCCTCGACGTCGGCTGCGGCACGGGCATCGAGGCCCGCCAGTTCCAGGCGGCCGGCTGCGCCGTGCTCGGCGTCGACCCCGACGCGCGGATGGCCGAGTTCGCCCGGCGAACCGGTGTCGAGGTCGAGGTGGCGACGTTCGAGGCGTGGGACCCCGCCGACCGGACCTTCGACGCGGTCGTCGCCGGTCAGGCCTGGCACTGGGTGGACCCGGTCGCGGGCGCGACCAAGGCCGCGCGAGTGCTTCGGCCCGGCGGCCGGCTGGCGGTGTTCTCGCATGTCTTCGAGCCCCCTGCCCCGGTGGCGGAGGCCTTCGCCGCGGCCTACCGGCGGGTGGCGCCGGACTCGCCCTTGGACGTCCGCGCCCGACCCGCTCTGGACGTCCACCAGGCGATGTTCGCCCGGGCCGCCGACGGGATCCGGCAGGCGGGCGCGTTCGGCGAGCCGGAGCAGTGGCGATTCGACTGGGAGCAGCGCTACACCCGCGAGGAATGGCTGAACCTGCTGCGCACCACCGGCGGCCTCACCGGGCTCCCGCCGGACGAGCTGGCGGAGGTGCTGGACGCCGTCGGGACCGCCATCGACGAGATCGGGGGCGGCTTCACGCTCTTCTACACGACGTTGGCGGCCACCGCGGCGCGATCCGGTGCAGCCGTCGAGTCGGGCAACGTGGGCGTCAGTCCCGGCGTCTAGTCTGCGGGGCGTGGCTGAGACGCAGTACGTCAAGGCGACGCCGCCGCCCCACCTGCGACCGCTGATCGCCGACATGGCGGGATACCGCATCCGCTCGGCGCCCGGCGTGCACCGCGGCCTGCCGTCGCGGAGCCTGACCGTGATCCTCACCCTGGACGAAACGGTCGACATCACCCCCGATTCGGGACCAGCGCAGTCCTACACCGCCCTCGTCGGCGGGCTGCACCGCAAACCGACCCGGATCACGCACGGCGAGCTGCAGCACGGCATCCAGCTGGGCCTGACGCCGCTGGGCGCCCGCGCGCTGCTGGGCATGCCCGCCGGGGAACTCGTCGACACCGGCATCGACCTCGCCGCCCTGCTGGGCGCGGCCGCCACCGAGGGACTCGTCGAACGGCTGCGCGACGCGACCACCTGGAGCGATCGCTTCGCCCTCCTCAACGACGCGCTCGCCCGGCTCGCCGCCCCGGCCACCCTCCCCTCCCCCGAGCTCGGCTGGATCTGGCGGCGGATGACCGAGACGCACGGGCACGCTCCCGTCGCGTCCCTGGCCGCCGACGTCGGCTGGAGCCGCCAGCACCTCGGCTCGCGGTTCCGCCGCGAGTTCGGCCTGCCGCCCAAGCTGATCAGCCGGGTGATGCGGCTCGAACAGGCGCGCGGCCGGTTGATCAGCGGCGCCCGCGGCAGCCTCGCCGACGTCGCCGCCGACTGCGGCTACTCCGACCAGGCCCACTTCAACCGCGACTGGCTGGAGTTCACCGGCGTGCCGCCGTCGCGGTGGATGGCCGAGGAGCTTCCATTCGTCCAAGGCGCGACGCACCTCGCCGACGCATCCTGAGGCCATGACGACGAACGCGACGCGAACCGGCATCTGGCCGCTGATCCCCTACACCGACAAGAAGGCCGCCATCCGCTTCCTGGTCGAGGCCTTCGGCTTCGAGGAAACCCTGATCGTGCCCGGCGACGACGGCGAGATCGTGCACGTGGAACTCGGCTGGCCGCACGGCGGCGGCATCATGTTCGGCACCTGCGACCAGGCGAGCCCGTTCGCCAAACCGCGGGGCTCGGGCACCGCCTACGTGGTCACCGACGATCCCGACGCGCTGTTCGAACGCGCCGTCGCGGCCGGGGCGGAAGTCGTCCTCGAACCGTCCGATCAGGACTACGGCTCGCGGGACTTCGTCGTCCGCGACCCGGAAGGCAACACCTGGAGCTTCGGGACCTACGCGGGCAGTTGAACGAGAAGGGCCCGGCGGAAACCACGTTCCGCCGGGCCCTTCTCCTGACTTCAGCTCAGCCCTGCTGCTCCGGCTGCTCCGGCAGCGCACGGGTGCCCAGGTCCGTCGCGCTGGGCACCTCCTTGCGGGCCACCGCCTCGGCCGCCCGGACGGCCTCCGCGACCTCCGGCGTGGTCGAGGTGTCGAACCAGGACTTGACCGAGTCCTCCTCCTCTTCCGGCGCGCCGGTCGGCGGCTCCTCCTTCGGCGGCTCGTAGCGGAACACGCCGTCCTCGCCGGGCGCGCCGAGCATCCGCGCGAAGCCCTCCAGGGACTTGCCGAACTCGCTGGGCACCAGCCACACCTTGTTCGCGTCGCCCTGCGCCATCTGCGGCAGCGTCTGCAGGTACTGGTAGGCCAGCAGCTCCGGCGTCGGCTTGCCGCGCTTGACGGCCGCGAAGACCTTCTCGATCGCCTTCGCCTGGCCCTGCGCCTGCAGGTACCGGCTGGCCCGCTCGCCCTGCGCCCGCAGGATGCTGGACTGGCGGTCGGCCTCGGCGGCCAGGATCGCCGCCTGCTTCTGCCCCTCGGCCGCGAGGATCGAGGCCTGCTTCTGGCCCTCGGCGGTCTTGATCGCCGACTCCCGCGCGCCTTCGGCGTTGAGGATCATCGCGCGCTTCTCCCGGTCGGCGCGCATCTGCTTCTCCATCGAGTCCTGGATGGACGGCGGCGGGTCGATCGCCTTGAGCTCGACCCGCGCGACCCGGATGCCCCAGCGCCCGGTCTCCTGGTCCAGCACCCCGCGCAGCTGCGTGTTGATCGCGTCCCGCGAGGTCAGCGTCTCCTCCAGGCTCATCGCGCCGACCACGTTGCGCAGCGTCGTGGTCGTCAGCTGCTCCACCGCGATGATGTAGTTGGAGATCTCGTACACCGCGGAGCGCGAGTCGGTGACCTGGAAGTACACCACGGTGTCGATGGACACCGTCAGGTTGTCCTGGGTGATCACCGGCTGCGGCGGGAACGAGACGACCTGCTCGCGCAGGTCGATCCGGGCGCGCACCCGGTCGAAGAACGGCACCAGGAAGTTCAGCCCCGGCTCGGCCACCGACCGGAACTTCCCGAGCCGTTCGATCACCGCCGACTGGGCCTGCGGCACGACCATCACCGACTTGACGGCGATGATCAGCACCAGCAGCACCACGACCACTAGCACGATCAGTCCGGTCATGCGTACATCAATCTCCTCACGGCTCGGCCCACACGACGGCGGTCGCGCCCGCGATCTCCATCACGGTGACCGTCTGGCCCGCCTCGATAACCTGGGTTTCGTCGAACGCCCGCGCCGACCACAGCGCCCCCTCGATGCGCACCTGACCACCATGCGCGTCCACAGTGGATTCCACCAGTGCGTGCTTGCCGACCAAGGCGTCCACATTGGTCTTGAGCTCGTGCGGCAGTCGCAGCCGGCGCTTCAACGCGGGCCGCGCCAGGAAGACCAACCCCAGTCCCAGCACCGCGAACACCACCGCGTCCACCGGCAGCGGCGCACCCAGCGCCGAAGCGCCGGCGGCACCCAGCGCCGCGGCGCCGAGCATCACCAGGACGAATTCCCCGGAAAGCACCTCGGCACCGATCAGCAGTACCCCGGCGATGAGCCAAAGCAGCGCAGGCGTCATATCACCCATGGTGACAGACGCCGCGAGAGCGGGAATGGACGAATCTCGCGACGTGATCAACGCGTGATGTCGCCGGCCGCGCTCGGCTCAGCTCGGCTCGGTGACGAAGTCGATGAGCCGCTCGACCGCGCCGAGCAGCGGCGTCTCGACGTCCCGGAAGCCCGACGCCGACGACAGGACCCGCCGCCACCCGTCGGCCGGTTCGCCCCAGCCCAGCTCGGCGCAGACGCCCTGCTTCCAGTCCGTCCCGCGCGGCACCCGCGGCCAGCCGGGGATGCCCAGCACCTGGGGCTTGACCGCCTCCCAGATGTCGACGAACGGGTGGCCGGTGATCAGCACGTCCGGGTCGTCGATGCCCTCGACGAGGCGGGACTCCTTGCTGCCGGGCACCAGGTGGTCCACCAGCACGCCGACCCGCCGCCCCGGCTCGGGCGCGAACTCCGCCAGCAGCCCGGGCAGGTCGTCGACGCCGTGCAGCGGCTCCACGACCACGCCCTCCACCCGCAGGTCGTGCCCCCAGATCCGCTCGACGAGCTCGGCGTCGTGCTGCCCCTCCACCCAGATCCGGCTGCCGCGCGCGGTGCGCGCCCGCAGTCCTTCGACGCGCACCGACCCGGATGCCGACCGCTTCGGCTTCGCGGGCGCGCCGCCGCGCACCGGCACCAGCGTCGCGGGCTTCCCCTCGAACAGGAACGCGGCCGGCCGCATCGGGAACAACCGCTGCTTGCCGTGCCGGTCCTCCAGCACGACGGTGTCCTTCTCCACCCGCAGCACCGCGCCGCAGAACCCGCTGGCCGGGTCCTCGACGACCAGGCCGGGTTCGGCGGGGATCTCGGGCACCTTCCGCCGCCGCGGGCCCGTGAGGATGTCCTTGCCGTAGTTGACCGAACGCACGGGACGTCACGTTAATCCGATCGGGGACAACGTGGTCGGCGGCGCGCCGCCGAAGCGCAGATCACAGTCGCAGCCCCCGGGACGACACGACCCGGATCCGGTCCGTACCCTCTCTCGACGTGCCTTGCCCAAGCGCCACGATGGTTGTCTGGACGTCCGCCTGGCTGCACGGTGCAGCCGCCTCGGACGACGTGCTCGATGCCCTGCAGACCTGGGCCGAGTCGCAGGAAGTGCTCGCCGCCGACGAGGAACTGGCCGCGCGGCTGGACCTCCCCGGCCCGCAGGAGACCCCGGCCGGTCCAGCGCTGCTGCTGGCCGCGCTGCGCAAAGCCGGCGCCGGCGACGGCCAGCTGGTGCTGCCGGTGCCCGGTGATGTCCGCGGTCTCGGTGGTGCGAGCCCGTTCGCGAAGCTGGCCATGCGCGGCGGCGAGGCCGTCGTGCTGCCGCAGGCCGGGATAGGCCTGGTCCCCCAGCGCATCGCCGAAGGAATCCTGCGCTGGACGGCGTTCGGCATCGGGGACCTGCCGCCGGCCGAACACCTGCCGATCGGCGAGGCCGAGCACGGCATGGCCTCGGCGATGCGGGAAGCGGCCACCGCGCTGATCGACCTCGGCGTCGCCAAGCACCGGCCCGGGGTCCGCGAGGAGATCGCCCAGACCATCTCGGCCCGCCCGGTGCCGCCGTGGCCCGAGGGCGTGCCGCAGCGCACCCTGCGCATCCTGCAGCGAGCCACCGAGGTGGAGGCGATCCTGTGGGTCGCCACCGACGACGCTCCCGGCGGCGCCCTGTCGGCTTCGGCGATCCGCGGCCGCACGGAGGCCCTGCGCCCGCTGTTCGACGCGGTCCGGGCGGCCCGCCGCGCGTCGGTCGCCGAAATGGTCCGCGTCCTCGGCGACCACGCGGAAAAGCCCTGAACAAGACGATGGGGGTCACCTTCGCCTGAAGGTGACCCCCATCGTTTCGCCAGGTCCGGGCGTCAGCAGCCCGGGGCGCAGGGTTCTCCGTTGGTGCTGGAGCCCGCCGCCGGCAGCTCGGAGAGCTTGCGGGGCTCGGCTCCGTCGGTGTGCTCCGCGATCAGCTCGACGATCAGCTTCGCGAAGCGCGGGTCCGGGCCCGCCGTCGCCGCGCGGGCGAAGCCCATGCCCAGCTCGGCGGCCTTCTCCGCGGCCTCGTTGTCCAGGTCCCAGATCACCTCGAGGTGGTCGGAGACGAAGCCGATCGGGCTGACCACCACCGCCTGGACGCCCTTGGCGTGCAGGTCGTCGAGGTGGTCGCAGATGTCCGGCTCCAGCCAGGGCACCTGCGGCGGGCCCGACCGCGACTGCCACACCAGGTCGTAGGCGTCCACCCCGGCCGCCTCGGCGACCAGCCGCGACGCCTCCGCGACCTGGCGGGAATACCATTGCGGGCGGCCGTCCGGCCCGTCCTGCGCGTCGGCCTTCAGCGGGATCGAGTGCGCGGTGAACACCAGCCGCGCCTGCTCGCGCTGCGCCGGGTCCAGCTCGGCGAACGCGCGGCGGACCGCGTCGGCGTTGGCCTCGATGAACAGCGGGTGGTCGAAGAACTGCCGGATCTTCACCAGTTCCGGCGCCCAGTCGCCGACCGCGGCGCGGGCCCGCGCGATGTCCTCGTGGTACTGCTTGCAGCCCGAGTAACCGCCCCACGCGGACGTGGCGAACACCAGCGCGCGGCGCACCCCGTCGTCGGCCATCTTCGCGACGGTGTCCTCGACCATCGGGTGCCAGTTGCGGTTCCCGAAGTACACCGGCAGCCGGCGGCCCTGCTCGGCGAGCTCGGCCTCCAGCGCGGACATGATGTCCTTGTTGAGCCGGTTGATCGGCGACACCCCGCCGAAGTGGTGGTAGTGCTCGGCGACCTCGTCGAGGCGTTCCGGCGGCACTCCCCTGCCTCTGGTCACGTTCTCCAGGAACGGCCGGACCTCATCCGGACCTTCGGGCCCACCGAATGACAGGAACAGCAACGCATCAAAGCTCACCCGACCATGATGCCGCCGAGCGGTGAGTGCCCGCAGCCGGGGGCACCGGCTGCGGGCCGCGACAGCCTCAGATGCCGAGGGCGTGCACGCCGCCGTCGACCATGATCATCGAGCCGGTGGTCGCGGGCAGCCAGTCCGACAGCACCGCGCAGACCGACTTGGCCACCGGCGTCGGGTCATTGACGTCCCAGCCCAGCGGCGCGCGGTCGCCCCAGCCGGCCTCCAGGTCGGCGAAGCCCGGGATCGACTTGGCCGCCATCGTCCGCACCGGACCGGCCGACACCAGGTTGACCCGGACGCCCTTCGGCCCCAGCTCGCGCGCCAGGTAGCGGGAGGTCGACTCCAGCGCGGCCTTGGCCACGCCCATCCAGTCGTAAGCGGGCCAGGCGACGCGGGCGTCGAAGTCCATGCCGACGATCGAGGCGCCCTCGGACAGCAGCGGCAGCGTCGCGGTGCTCAGCGACTTGAACGAGTACGCCGAGACCTCCAGCGCCGTCGAGACGTCCGACCACGGCGCGGCCAGGAAGTCCCCGCCCAGGCAGGACGCCGGGGCGAAGCCGATGGAGTGCAGCACGCCGTCGAGCCCGTCGACGTGCTCGCGCACCCGGTCGGCGAGGCTGTCGAGGTGCTCGGCGTTGGTCACGTCCAGCTCCAGCACCGGCGCGGGCTTGGGCAGCCGTCCCGCGATGCGCTGCACCAGGCTCATCCGGCCGAATCCGGTGAGCACCACCTCGGCGCCCTGCTCCTGCGCGACCTTGGCCGCGTGGAACGCGATCGACGCGTCGGTGATCACACCGGTGACCAGAATCCGCTTGCCTTCGAGCAATCCGCTCACGTATTTCCTCCGCAATGCTTTCGTGAGGCGCCTGGGCACCTGCGACTACCGCCGGGCGCCGCCGCCGGGCGCGAGAAGACCGGATCGTCCACTGCGTCCGTCCACAGTGTTCGTCCGCAGGGGGCCGGGCTCAGTGGCCCATCCCGAGGCCGCCATCGACCGGGATCACCGCGCCGGTGATGTAGGCCGCGGCGTCGGAGGCCAGCCACTCCACGGTGCCCGCGACCTCCTCGGCGGCGGCGAACCGGGCCAGCGGGATCTGGCCGAAGATCTCCTTCTTCCGCTCCTCGGACAGCGCGTCGGTCATGTCCGTGGTGACGAAGCCGGGCGCCACCACGTTCGCCGTGATGCTGCGCGAACCGAGCTCGCGGGCGATCGAGCGGGCCAGGCCCACCAGGCCCGCCTTGCTCGCCGCGTAGTTGGCCTGCCCGGCCCCGCCGGAGAGCCCGACCACCGACGAGATGAAGATCATCCGGCCCCGGCGGAGGCGCAGCATGCTGCTCGCCGCCCGCTTGGCCACCCGGAAGGAACCGGCCAGGTTGGCGTCGATGACCCGGCCGAACTGGTCCTCGCTCATCCGCAGCAGCAGCGTGTCGTCGGTGATGCCCGCGTTGGCCACCAGCACCTCGACCCGGCCGTGCGCGGCCTCGACCTCGTCGAAGGCCGCAGCCACCTGATCCGGGTCGGTGACGTCGCACTGGACGCCGAACAGCCCTTCCGGGGCACTCGATCCGCGGTGCGTGACCGCGACCTTGTCCCCGGCGGCCTGGAAGGCCTTCGCGATGGCCAACCCGATGCCGCGGTTGCCGCCGGTCACCAGAACGGACCGTGCCACTGTGGATCTCCCCTCGAACAATGCCGCAAGATTCGTTTCAGCCGCGACATTATCCGCTCGTCACCCACGGCCGCTCATCGCCTCCATACAGAAAAAACTGCGCCATGTCGTGGTCCCCCTACAGCGACGAGAGCAGGCACACTGCGCTAGGGAAACGTCGGGGCCTCGGTGCGGGCGGCGGAACCTCGCGGGATTCGCCACCCGGACTCCGGGATCTCCGACTTGCGCACGACCGAACGAGGACCGGCCCGATCAGCAAACCCGGGAGGCGCTTGCATGGCAACCTCAGCCGACGTCCTGGCCGCCGAACTGCGCGGCGAGCTCTCCGGCCCGGCCCGCTTCGACCCCGGCACCCGCGCGATGTACTCCACCGACGCCTCCAACTACCGCCAGGTGCCGGTCGGCGTCGTGTTCCCTCGCAACGAGGACGACGTGGCCGCGGCGGTCGCCGTCGCGCGGCGCCACGGCGTGCCGGTCACCGGACGCGGCGCGGGCACCAGCATCGCTGGGAACGCCGTGGGGCCCGGCCTGGTGCTCGATTTCTCCCGGCACCTCAACCGGATCCTGGACGTCGACCCCGAGCGCCGGCTGGCCCGCGTGCAGCCGGGCGTCGTGCTGGACTCGCTGCGCGCGGCCGTCGCCGGCCACGGCCTCACCTTCGGGCCGGACCCATCCACTCACAGCCGCTGCACGCTCGGCGGCATGATCGGCAACAACGCCTGCGGCACGCACTCGGTGGCCTGGGGGAAGACCGTCGACAACGTGCATTCGCTGGACGTGCTGCTCGCAGACGGCACCCGCCTGCAGGTCGGCGAGACCACGCCGGCCGAGCTAGACCGGTTGTGCTCGCGCGGCGACCGGACCGGGCGGCTCTACCAGGAGCTCCGGGCGCTGCGCGACGACGCCGGCGACCTGGTCCGGCGCTCGTTCCCGGACCTCACCCGGCGGGTGTCCGGCTACAACCTGGACCAGCTGCTGCCGGAGAACGGCTTCCACCTGGCCAGGGCGCTGGTCGGCACCGAGGGCAGTTGCGCCGTGGTGCTGGGCGCGACGGTCCAGCTGGTGCCCTCGCCGCCGGCCCGGGCGATGACGGTGCTCGGCTTCCCCGACACCTACGCCGCCGCCGACGAAGTGCCCCGGCTGCGCGGGCTGGACGCCCTGGCCATCGAGGGGCTCAGCGCGGAACTCGTCGACGTCGTGCGGCGGCGCAACCCGGCCTCCCCCGCGCTGCCGCTGCTGCCCGGCGGGCGGAGCTGGCTGCTCGTCGAATCCGGTGGCGCCGATCAGGGCGAAGCCGAGGCGGCGGCGCGACGCATCGCGGCGGCGATGGGCGAGCGCGCGGAGAGCGTGATCCACACCGCTCCGGCGCGGATGGCGGCGCTGTGGAAGATCCGCGAGGAGGGCTCCGGGTACTCGACGCGGATGGCCGGCTCCGAGCGGTGGTCCGGCTGGGAGGACGCCGCGGTGCCGCCCGAGCGGCTGGGCTCCTACCTGCGGGAGTTCGACGCGCTGCTGGCCTCCTACGGCCGCCGCGGGGTGACCTACGGCCACTACGGCGACGGCTGCATCCACGTCCGCATCGACTTCGACCTGCTGTCCTCGCCCGGCGCGGCCGAGTACCGGGACTTCCTGGAGGCGGCCGCGGACCTGGTCGTCGCCCACGGCGGCTCGGTCTCCGGGGAGCACGGCGACGGCCGGGCCCGGTCGGCGCTGCTGGCCCGGATGTACCCGCCCGAGGTGATCAAGGCGTTCGAGCGGTTCAAGGCCGCCTTCGACCCGGACGACCTGCTCAACCCGGGCCAGATCGTGCGCCCGCGCCCGGCCGACGCCGACCTGCGGCTGCTGGTGGCCCCGGCCCGGCTGCCCGGCCGGACCGAGCTGGCGCTGCACGCCGACTCCGGCGACCTCGCCGCCGCGGCGCGCCGCTGCGTCGGGATGGGCAAGTGCCTGAACACCACAGGTGGGGTGATGTGCCCGAGCTACCGCGTGACGAAGGAGGAGAAGCACTCCACCCGGGGTAGGGCGCACCTGCTGTTCGAGATGCTGGCCGGTCGCGTCGTCCGCCGCGGCTGGCGCTCGCCGGAGGTCCGGGACGCGCTGGACCTGTGCCTATCGTGCAAGGGCTGCAAGTCGGACTGCCCGGTCGACGTCGACATGGCGACCTACAAGGCCGAGTTCTTGCACCACCACTACCGGCGCCGCATCCGCCCGGCCGCGCACTACTCGATGGGTTTCCTGCCGTTGTGGCTGGCCGCCGGACACCGCGCGCCCCGGCTGGCCAACCGGGTCCTGGCCGGCCCGCTGGCGCCCGCGATCAAGCGGCTCGGCGGGATCGACGCGCGCCGCGAGGTGCCGCAGCTGGCCGCGCGGACACTACAGGCGTGGTGGTCTGGTCGGCGCACGATCTCCGATCCCACCACTCGCGTAGTGCTGTTCCCGGACACCTTCACCAACCACTTCGACCCGCGCATCGGCCGCGACGCCGTCGCGGCGCTCGAAACGCTCGGCCACGCCGTGGAAATGCCGCGCGCACCGGTCTGCTGTGGGCTCACCTGGCATTCGACCGGGCAGCTGCGCATCGCCCGCGCCGTGACCCGCCGCACCGCACGCCTGCTGCGCCCGCAGCTGGACCGCGGCCTGCCGGTGGTCGGCCTCGAACCCAGCTGCACCGCGTTCCTGCGCAACGATGCGCTCGAACTCGCACCGCACGACCCGGACGTCGCCGCGCTGGCCGCCGCGACCAAGACCTTCGCCGAGCAGGTCGAGCCGACCCGCGCGCGGTGGCAGCGGGAGACCGGGCCGGAGGCGCTGGTGCAGGTCCACTGCCACCAGCACGCCGAACTCGGCTTCGCCGCCGATCAGGCCACATTGGACGCAACGGGAACCCGCGCGCGGGTGCTGGACTCCGGCTGCTGCGGCCTGGCGGGCAACTTCGGCTTCGAACGCGGCCACTACGACGTGTCGATCGCCTGCGCCGAACAGGTCCTGCTCCCGGCCGTGCGAGCGGCCGACTCCGGCACCGAGATCGTGGCCGACGGCTTCAGCTGCCGGACCCAGCTCCGCCAGACCACCGACGCCGAACCGGTCCACCTCGCCAGCCTCGTCGCCCGCGCCCTCGGCGTTCCGTGACCGGGGGTGGCGGATGCGACACACTCTCCCGGGAATGCGCGGACGGCCACGCCGCGTTGCCCCGGTACGCCCGCAACCGCCCAGGAGGGAAAGCACATGGCAACGGTCGAGCTGACCACCGAGAACTTCGATGAGGTCGTCTCCGGCAACGAGTTCGTGATCATCGACTTCTGGGCCGACTGGTGCGGCCCGTGCAAGATGTTCGCGCCGGTCTTCGAGCGCAGCGCGGAGAAGCACGACGACATCGTCTTCGCCAAGGTGGACACCGAAGCCCAGCCGCAACTCGCCGGGGCCTTCGAAGTCCGCTCCATCCCGACGCTGGCGATCGTCCGCGACAACGTCCTGGTCTTCCAGCAGCCCGGCGCCCTGCCGGAGAACGTCTTCGAAGACCTCATCCGCCAGGCCCGCGAACTCGACATGGAAGAAGTCCGCAACAGCGCGAAGGAATGACCAGCATTCGTTGGGCTCGTCTTGCGCAGCGGTGCGGGATGCGCAGATGGGCTGAGCGTCTTCGCCGCTTCGAAGACGCAAGTCGCTAGAAGCCTGGTTCGAACGACTCCCCGACCGCGGTGTGCAGCACGCCCGGCATCGCGCTGATCTCCTCGACCAGCGCGGCTGCCGGTACCTTCCCGCGCAGCCGCAGCGCGACCATCACCGTCCGCTGCCGCTCGTCGTCGGTGTCCTCGCGCTCGACCTCCAGGTCCATCACCGTCCACCCGCGGCTGGTGCACAGCGTCAACACGCTCCGCAGCACGCCGTACCCGTCGAGGTAGCCGACGCGCAGCACCTGCGGCTCCCTCAGCGACTTGCGCATCAACCGCAACAACCGCGGATAGCCCATCGCCACGAGGAAGTGCACCGCCGTCGCCACCGCGGCCAGCAGCACCAGTCCGCTGCCGCAGGCCATGCCGATCGCGGCGACCAGCCACACCGTGGCCGCGGTCGTGAGACCGCGCACCGCGTCCCGGCGCACGAAGATCAACCCGCCGCCGATGAACCCGATGCCCGAGACCACCTGCGCCGCCACCCGCGACGGGTCGAACGAGACCCTGTCGAACGCCAGCAGGTCACCGAAGCCGTACTTGGACACCAGCACGAACAGCGCCGCTCCGACGCCGACCAGGGCGTGCGTGCGCAGCCCGGCACTCTTGGCCCGGACCTCCCGCTCCAGCCCGACCAGGCTGGACAGCAGCAGCGCAGTGCCCAGCTCGATGAGCAGCGGAACCTCGCCGAACCCGGCTACTACCGCATCAGACACCCCTGGAACGTAACGCACCGCCGCCGCGCGGTCACGATCAGCTCGCCCGCCGCGGCCGCCGGGCCAGGTAGGCCACCGCCGGCGGGAGGTTGCGCCAGACCGTCCGGCTGATCACCGTCTCCTCGAACTCGGCCCGCAGGTCCGCGAGCTGCCGGCGAGCCGGCGGGGCCCACCGCGTCCAGGTGTAGGCGAACTGCGTGTACGCGCCGCCGGGCGCGAGCGACTCGGCGACCAGCCGGATCAGCGGCACCCCGGCCACCGGCGCGTGCGCCACCTACGGCAGTCCGCTGACCACGACGTCGGCCCGCAAACCCCGCTCCCGCAGCAACTCCGGCAGCTCCCGGGCGTTCGCGCACACCGACTCCACCGCCGGGAACCGCTCCCCCAGCTCTGCCGCCCACCTCGCGTTGAGCTCCAGCGCCAAGTGACGCCCCCTGCCGCCCAGGCGGCGCTGGATCAGCTCGGTGAACGCGCCGGTTCCCGGCCCCAGCTCGACGACCACCGGGTCGCCCGAGTGCGGGACCGGCGCGACCATCTGCTCGGCCAACGACCGGGAGCTGGGACCGACCGCAGCGGTCGTGGTCGGCGATTTGACGAACTCCCACAGAAAACCCGCTGCCTGGCCCACCGGCGCTCCCGTCGCTAAGAGGTTTTCAGAATGCGGCGTCAGCCGCATGCGGTGAGGGACTCAGCTCGCACCGCCGCGGGTTCTCAGACGTCGCCTGGCGAGGACAGCCTCGCCGCCGCGTATTGGACATACATAAGTCGGGGCTCCCCACAGTCCAGGCGGCGTCTGTAACTCCCGCAGGGGGGCCGCCACCTGCACCGCCACGCAAACCCATTCTGAAACCCCTTAAGGCAACCTCCGGCCGGCGAACATCGACACCCCGGCCGCGATGATCGCGGCGAGCGTACCCAGCACCAACCACGGCTTGCTGGCATCTGTGTGCTTGGTCTCGTAGCCGATCTGCTCACCGAGCGTCGCGTACACCTCGCGCAGCTGCTCCGCGCTGGCCGCCTTGTGGAACTCGCCGCCGGAGAGCCGGGCGATCTCCTGCATCGCGTCGTCGTCGACCTCGACCCACTCCTGCTCGCCCTGGATCTCGATGCTGCCGTGCTTGGTGCCGAACGAGATCGTGGAGATCGGGATGCCGGCCTGCTTGGCCTCCTTGGCCTTCGTGTAGGCGCCGCGTGGTGCGTCCATGTCGCGCGGGATCGTCTGCCCGCCGTCGGCCATCAGCACGATCCGCGCCGGCGGTGCCCCGGCCGGGCCACCGACCATCTTGCCGAACGAGTCGATCGCCTGCATCGAGGCGTTGATCCCGTCGCCGGTGGCCGTCGCCTCCGCCAGCTTCAGGCTGTCGATGGCCTGCTTGACACCGGCCCGGTCGGTCGTCGGCATCACCAGCACCGTCGCGGTGCCCGCGAAGGACACCAGCCCGAGGTTGATGCCCGGCGTCAGCTTGTCGGCGAACTCCTTCGCGGCGACCTTCGCGGCCTCCAGCCTGCTGGGCTCGACGTCGGTGGCCTTCATCGACAGGGACACGTCGATGGTGAGCATCACTGTGGCCCGGTTGCGCGGGATCCGCTGCTCGGCGGTCGGGCCGGTCAGCGCCACCGTCAGCATGATCAGCGCCACTCCCAGCAGCGCCGGCGGCACGTGCTTCCACCAGCCCTGCCGCTTCGAGGCGACCTGGTCGAGCACCTCCAGGTTGCTGAACCGCAGCGTGTCCCGGCGGCGGCGCCGCAGCGCCCACACGTAGCCGACGACCAGTGCCGCGACCACCAACAACAGCAGGAACCACCACGGCGTGGCGAATCCCGACAAACTCAACATCAAGCAGCTCCTCCGGACCAACCCCGCTTGCGCGCAACGACGAACCGCACCACGTCGGCGATCCAGTCCGAATCCGTGCGCAGCGCCAGGTGTGCGCACCCGGCGCGCCGCAGCACGGCGGCGACCTCATCGCGGTGCGCCGCCGCCGCGGCGGCGAATTCCTTGCGCAGCACCGGGGTGGTGTGCACTTCCCGCCGCTTCCCCGTTTCCGGGTCCGACAGCAGCACGGTTCCCACATCGGGCAGTTCCAGATCGCGCGGGTCCAGCACCTCGATCGCCAGCAGCGAATGGCGGGCCCCCAGGCCGCGCAGCGCGCGCTGCCAATCCGTCGGGCCCAGGAAGTCCGAGATCACCACCGCGAGGCCGCGCCGCCGAGGCGGCCGGCGCAACGACTCCAGCAGCTTCGCGAGATCACCGCGGGTGCCTTCCGCCGCGCGCGGCGTCTCGGCCACCTTCTTCAGCAGCGCCCTCGCGTACGCCGCGCCACCGCGCGCCGGCAACCGGACCTGCCCGGTGCCGTTGTCCACCACCGCACCGATCCGGTTGCCGCCGCCGCTGGTCAGGAACATGACCGCGGCCAGCGCCGCGACGGCAAGCTCCCGCTTGTCGCTGGCCGCCGAGCCGAAGTCCAGGCTCGGCGAGAGGTCCATCGCCACCCAGGTCTCCAGCTCGCGGTCGGCCACCGTCTGCCGGATGTGCGGTTCGGCGGTGCGGGCGGTGACCGCCCAGTCCATCCGCCGCACGTCGTCGCCGGGCTGGTAGACCCGGGCCTCGCCGGGCTCGGACCCCGGGCCCGGCACCAGGCCCAGGTGGTTGCCCTGCAACAGGCCGTCGAGGCGGCCGCGCACGCTCAGCTCCAGCGTCCGCAACGCGACCTCCAGCTGGCCCGTGTCCAGGGTGGGCGGCGCCCAGGGCGGGCGGCCGTCGCGTCCGGAATGGGATGTCGCCGACACCGCTGCGTCGCTCCTCACTGGTGCGGGTTCGGCCCGAGGTGCGGCTGCTGCTGCGCGTAGCCGACCGGGCCGGCCGGGCCCACCGGGGCGGGCGGGCCTGCCTGCGGCCGTGCCGACACCTGCGGCAGCGGCACGGTCTGCAGGACCCGGCTGACGATGTGCTCGACCGGGATCCCGTCGGCCAGCGCGTCGTAGGACAGCACCAGGCGGTGCCGCAGCACGTCCGGCACCACGTCCACCACGTCCTGCGGCAGCACGTAGTCCCGGCCGCGGACCAGGGCCAGCGCCCGCGAGGCGGCGATGATGCCGAGGCTGGCGCGCGGCGAGGCGCCGTAGGACACCCAGCCGGCGATGTCGGAGAGACCGTGCTCGTTGGGCAACCGGGTGGTCACGACCAGTCGCACGACGTAGTCGACCAGCGCGTGGTGCACGAACACGCCGGCGGCCACGTTCTGCAGGCGGATCAGCTCGTCGGGGTTGAGCACCGGGTTGGGTTCCGGCGCCGCCACACCCATCCGGTAGATGATCTCCCGCTCCTCCTCCGCCGAGGGGTACTCGACGGGCAGCTTGAACAGGAAGCGGTCCCGCTGCGCCTCCGGCAGCGGGTAGACGCCCTCGTTCTCGATCGGGTTCTGGGTGGCCAGCACGAGGAACGGAGCGGGCATCGGGAAGCTCTGGCCGCCGATGGAGACGTGCCGCTCGGCCATGACCTCCAGCAGCGCCGACTGGACCTTCGCCGGCGCGCGGTTGATCTCGTCGGCGAGCACGAAGTTTGCCAGCACCGGGCCGAGCTCGACGTCGAAGCGCTCGCTGCCCTGCCGGTAGATCCGGGTGCCGAGGATGTCGGCGGGCACCAGGTCCGGGGTGAACTGCAGGCGGGAGAACGAGCCGCCCACGACCCGCGCGAAGGTCTCCACGGCGAGCGTCTTCGCGACGCCGGGCACGCCTTCGAGCAGGATGTGGCCCTTGGCCAGCAGCCCGGTCAGCACCCGCTCCACGAGCCGGTCCTGGCCGACGATCACCCGCTTGACCTCGAAGACGGTGCGCTCCAGCAGCTGCGCGTCCCGCGCCGGGGTGCTCACCTGGTCCGCCGGGCGCGCCGCCGCGGCTCCGGCGCCCCCGCTCTCACCGTTGCCGGCCTCGGTCACTTCTCCCAGCCTCCTGTCGTCGATGCGGCCGTTCGTGGCCGATCAAGATCCTGACACGCGCCGATCGCAGGCTCGCGCGGGGGCAATTGCCCCATGCACACCCAACCGCACGCGCGGTGTGACCGCTGTTAAGCGGTTAATTTCACTCTTCACTGAAGTTATAGATACTACAAGCATGCGAGCGGCGGCCCTCCCCTGACGAGCCGCTCACTCGGTACTTCGGGTTTCGCGGGCCCGGCGGAGGTCCTCGGGGGTGTCCACATCGGATGCTTCCGCCCCGGATGCGGGAATCAGCAGCGGCGCCAACGGCGCGAAGGCGGAGCGGATCGAGCCGTTGCGCGCCTCCCCCGGCATCGCCTCCCGGAGCGCGGCGGTCCGCCACACCCCCACCAGCCACTGCGGTTCGCCCGCGTCGTCGGCCAGCACCGCGCCGGGAGCTCCGGGATCGGCGAGCAGCGCCTCCAACAGGCGCGAGATCGTCGCCGGCTCCAGGTGCGGATGATCTCCGGCGAGCACCGCGACCAGCCGCGCCGACGGCGGCAACCTCCGCAACCCGGCGTGCACGCCGGCCAGCGGGCCGCCGCCCGGCGGCTCCTCCAGGGTCCACTCGACCGCCCTGGCCGTCTCCCGCTTCGGCCCGACCACGATGACCGGATCCGCCGACGCCACGGCGTCGAGGGTGCGGTCCAGCAACGACCGGCCGCCGACCGGCAGCAAGACCTTGTCCACGCCGCCGAGCCGACGCGCCCGACCGCCCGCCAGCACGAGTGCCGCGAATTCCACTGCCACGCCGCGCAATGCTCCCAGCCGCCCGGAACCCGCAGCCAACCGGACCGCGGGCCGGCCTTCACGAGCAGCCGGTCGCAGGCCGCAGGACCAGCACTTGGTCTTGCTGTGCACGACCTTCCGAAGACCGGTAGGCCGAGCTGGGACTCCGGGCCTCAGAGCATGCGGACGGCGTACGGGGCGATGCCGCCGTAGCGGACGGCGGTGACCCGGACCCGCGAGCCCGAGTACGGCGCCTCCACCATCCTTCCGCCGCCGAGGTAGAGCGCCACGTGGTGGATCCGGCCGCCGTCCTGCCAGAACAGCATGTCGCCGCGCCGCATCTGCGACACCGGCACCCGGCGGCCGGACTGGTACTGGTAGCCGCTGTAGTGATCGAGGCTGACGCCGGCCCCGGCGAAGGCGTAGATCATCAGGCCCGAGCAGTCGAACCCGACCTTGGAGTAGTCGCCGTAGGAGTCCGCGACTCCGCCGTCCCGGATGCCCCGCGACGGGCCGCGCGAAGTCCCGCCACCCCACGCGTACTGCACGCCCAGCTGGGACAGCGCCCGCCCGACGATCACCTCGACGGACCGACCGCTGGGCCGCGGCCCGGCACCCGCCGATGGAGCGGTGACCGCGCCGTTCGACGTGGCCTGCGCGGCCGCGGCGGCCTCCTCCTCGCGCTGCTTCGCAGCTTGCCAGCTCCCGTACCGGCCGCGCTGCGCTTCCAGGCCCGCCACGTGGGAGCGCGCCTCGGCGAGCTGCGCTTCCACGCCTGCCTTGTCGGCCTCCAGCCGGCGTGCTTGCTCCGCCTGCGTCTCCTGCGCCGTGATGGCCGCCTGCTCCGCGGCCTCCGCGGCGCTGCGCGCCTGATCGGCGGCGAGGCGCTTCGCCTCCGCGTCCTGCAGCGCCGCCCGGGTCAGCGAGTCCTTGTTGACCTTCTCGATCCGCGCCCGCTCCAGGTCGTCCATGACGTCGAGCTGGGATTCGCTGATCGCGTCCAGGAAGACCGCCCGGTCGAGCACGTCCTGCGGGGTCTTCGAGCCGATGAAGGCCGTGGCCGAGCCGATCGTGCTGCCCTGCCGGTAGCTGCTGGCCGCGAACTGGTCGAGCCGCTTGCGCTGCTCCTCGATCTGCCTGGCCGCGGAGTCGGCCTCGGCTCCGGCCGCCTCGGCGGCGCGGCGGGCGTCGTCGTAGGCGCGTTCGGCGCGGCCGAGGTCGACCCGCGCCTTGTTCGCGTCCTCCATCTTGAGCTCGACCTGGGACTGCAGGCCGATCAGCTGCGACTCCGCGTCGGCGAGCCGGTTCGCCAGCTCCCCCACCTGGCTCGCCGTGCTCTGCGCCGTCTCGCGGCCCGCGCTCATCTCGGCGTCGCTGGGGTTGGGCGGCGGGGGTGGCACCGCGAGGGCACTGCCGGACGCCGCCAGGCCGACTGCCGTCAGCAGCGTGATCGTGGCAATGCTCCGTGCGCGGAGCACTCCTCGGGTTCGCGACACGACCGTCACCTCCAGCTGATGCGCCCGATCGGCGGTCGATCAATGGGCCGAATGGAGTCACACGACAGCCAGGAACTTTGCCACTCGTGTCCCGATTGCACCACTCGACACGATCACGACATGTGCAACATCAGCCACACGTGTCACATCGATGGAGGGACGTTCACCCCCAGGTGCTGGGATCGCCCCAGGTGCGCAGCGGGTCCGGCGAGTCGATCAGCGGCGCCGCGACCAGCTCCGGCAGCACCTCGACCAGCGGCTCGCGCAGCACCGCCGACGCCACGTCGTCGTACGGGGTCGGCTCGGCGTTGCAGATGATCAGCGCCGCGCCCGCCTTCACGGCCAGCTCCACGAAGCCCGCCGCCGGGTACACCGTC
Organism: Saccharopolyspora sp. NPDC045941; assembly: GCF_056431445.1. NCBI lineage: Bacteria > Bacillati > Actinomycetota > Actinomycetes > Pseudonocardiales > Pseudonocardiaceae > Saccharopolyspora > Saccharopolyspora sp. NPDC045941. The sequence goes on along the minus strand of NZ_JBWKKU010000018.1, from coordinate 82,224 downwards.
AGCGAGGTGCCGGCCGCGACGAACAGGTCGCAGTTCAGCGTCGCGCGCTGGGCGTCGCGCAGGACGTCGGGGTCCAGGGACTGTCCGAAGGAGACGGTCGCCGACTTGAGGATGCCACCGCAGGAACGGCAGGGCGGGTCCGGCTCGCCGGCCGCCACCCGTTCCAGCGCGGCGCTCATCGGGCCCGTCGCCCCGCAGTCCAGGCACACCGTCCGGTAGATCGTGCCGTGCAGCTCCAGGACCCGGTCGCGGTCGAGGCCGGCGCGCTGGTGCAGCTCGTCGATGTTCTGCGTCAGCAGCGCGCCCAGCCGCCCGGAGCGGTCGAGGTCGACGAACGCGCGGTGGGCGGCGTTGGGCTCGGCGCGCCAGGCCGAGTGCTCGGCGCGATTGCGCCACGCCTCCTCGCGGACCTGCGGATCGGCGATGTAGCTGTCGATGTCGGTGAGCCGCTGGGCTGCCGGGTTCTTGGTCCACACGCCGTTGGGGCCGCGGAAGTCCGGGATCCCGGAGGCCGTCGACACCCCGGCGCCGGTGAGGGCGGTGATCCGGCGCGCGCGGCCGAACAGTTCGCGGGCGCGCTGCCAGTCCGCGCCGTCACCCGTGCCGTCCGCCGTGCCTCGCTGCATCACGGCTCCACGGTGCCATGGACCGGCAGGCCGAGGCGTGCTCGGGGGCCGTTCCGCTGCTCACATCGCCCGGACCTGCGCTTGTGAAGGCCGGTTTGCACCGTGGTAACGATCGGAGCGCCCGCGCGAAACACCCGGTTCCTACCTTCGGAGCAATCCGACGAGAGGAGCCGAGTTGACCGCGAGAGCCAAGGCCAGCGGCCGCTGGATCGAGGGCTGGGATCCCGAGGACGAGCGGTTCTGGGAATCCACCGGCAAGCGCGTGGCGCGGCGGAACCTGATCTTCTCGATCCTCTCGGAGCACATCGGCTTCTCCGTCTGGAGCATCTGGTCGGTGCTGGTGCTGTTCATGTCGCCGGACATCGGCCTGCCGTTCACCGCGGCCGAGAAGTTCCTGCTGGTGATCACCCCGAACCTGGTGGGCGCCGTGCTGCGGCTGCCCTACGCCGCCGCGGTCACCCGCTTCGGCGGCCGCAACTGGACGGTCTTCAGCTCCGCCGTGCTGCTGGCGCCGACCGCGCTCACGTTCCACTTCGTGCAGCAGCCGGGCACGCCGCTGTGGGTGTTCATGCTGATCGGCGCCGCGGCCGGGGTCGGCGGCGGCAACTTCGCGTCGTCGATGACGAACATCACGACCTTCTACCCGCAGCGCCACCAGGGCTGGGCACTGGGGCTCAACGCGGGCGGCGGGAACCTCGGCGTGGCAGCGATCCAGGTCGTCGGCCTGCTGGTGATCGCCACCGCCGGCAACGCCCACCCGTCCTACGTCGCGGCGATCTACCTGCCGCTGATCGTGGTGGCCGCCCTGTGCGCGGCGCTGTTCATGGACAACGTGGACGCGGTGCGGGCCCGCCCCGGCGCGTTGCGGGAGGCCGCCGCGAACAAGCACACGTGGTGGGTCTCGTTCCTCTACATCGGAACGTTCGGCTCGTTCATCGGTTACAGCTTCGCCTTCGGCCTGGTGCTGCAGACCGAGTTCGGCTTCACCCCGCTGCAGGCCGCGAGCTGGACCTTCCTCGGCCCGCTGATGGGCTCGGTGTCCCGGCCGTTCGGCGGCTGGCTGTCCGACCGGCTGGGCGGCGCCCGGGTCACCCTCGGGGCCTTCGCCGGCATGACGGCGGGCACCGGGGCGCTGCTGTTCGCATCGTCGCAGGGCTCCTTCGCGCTCTACCTCGCGGCGTTCATCGCGCTGTTCGTGCTGACCGGCATCGGCAATGGCTCGACCTACAAGATGATCCCCGCGATCTTCGCCAAGGAGGCCGAGGACGACGTGACCGACGGCGGCGAGGCCATCGCGGCTTTCGCCCGGGCCCGGCGGATGTCCGGCGCGGTGATCGGCATCGCCGGCGCGATCGGTGCGCTCGGCGGCGTGGGCATCAACCTCGCCTTCCGGGCCTCCTACGGCGGCGCGGCCGCCAACGGCGATGCCGCCCTGACGACGTTCCTCGGCTACTACGTGGTGTGCGGGCTCGTCACCTGGGTGGTGTACCTGCGCGGGTCTCTCAAGAGCGCGCCCGCGCCGCGGCCGGCTCAGGAGCCGTCGAAAGCCGAGGTCGGTCGTGCCTGACATCCGGACCGTTGCCACCCACTGCCCCTACTGCGCCCTGCAGTGCGGCACCCGGCTGACGCGCGAGCGGCGCGGAGTGTCGGTGCGGCCGACGGACTTCCCGGTGAACCGGGGCGGGCTGTGCCAGAAGGGCTGGACCGCGCCTGCCCTGCTGGACGTCCCGGACCGGCTGCGGAACCCGCTGGTGCGCCGCGGAGGCGAGCTCGTGCCGGTCGACTGGGACACCGCTCTGGGCACCGTCGCCGCCGGCATCGACCGGGTGCGGCGCGAGCACGGGCCGGACGCGGTCGGGGTGTTCGGCGGCGGCGGGCTGACCAACGAGAAGGCCTACCTGCTCGGCAAGTTCGCCCGGCTGGCGCTGGGCACCAGCCAGATCGACTACAACGGCCGGTTCTGCATGTCCTCGGCCGCGGCCGCCGGCAACGCCGCCTTCGGCGTGGACCGGGGACTGCCGTTCCCCGTCACCGATCTCGGCGGCGCGGACGTGGTGCTGCTGGCCGGGGCGAACCCGGCCGAGACCATGCCGCCGCTGATGCAGCACCTGAACGCCGCGCAGCTCGTGGTCATCGATCCCCGGCGCACGGCGACCGCCGAGCGCGCCGCACTGCACCTGCGGCCCGCCCCGGGCACCGACCTGGCGCTGGTGCTCGGGCTGCTGCACATCGCCGTGGTCGATGGATGGGCCGACACCGCCTACATCCGGTCTCGGACCACGGGTTTCGACGCGGCGTGGCAGCGGGCGACGACCTGGTGGCCGGAGCGCGTCGAGCGGGTCACCGGGGTTCCGGTGACGGCGCAGCGGCAGGCGGTGCGGATGCTCGCCGAGGCCGAGAGCGCTTACGTGCTCACCGGTCGCGGGGCCGAGCAGCACAGCAAGGGCGTGGACACCGTGTCCGGGTTCATCAACCTCGCCCTCGCGCTCGGCCTGCCGGGCCGGGCCGGTCGCGGCTACGGCTGCCTCACCGGTCAGGGCAACGGTCAGGGCGGGCGCGAGCACGGCCAGAAGGCCGACCAGCTGCCCGGGTACCGGATGATCACCGACCCCGCCGCGCGGGCGCACGTGGCCGGGGTCTGGGGCGTGCCACCCGAGTCGCTGCCCGGTCCGGGCCGCAGCGCCTACGAGCTGCTCGACGCCGCGGGCCGCGCCGACGGCCCCCGGGCGCTGCTGGTCTTCGGCTCCAATCCGGCGGTTTCGGCGCCCAACGCCGGTCACGTCGTCGATCGGCTGTCCGCTTTGGACCTGCTGGTGGTGGCCGACTTCGTGCCATCGGAGACCGCGGAGCTGGCCGACGTGGTGCTGCCGGTGACGCAGTGGGCCGAGGAGGAGGGCACCATGACCAACCTCGAAGGCCGCGTGCTGCGGCGCCGCCGGTTGCAGGTGCCGCCCGGCCACGCCCGCAGCGATCTCGAAGTGCTGCACGGCCTGGCGGTTCGGTTCGGCGAGCCCGGCCACCGCTATCCCACGTCGCCCCGGGAGGTCTTCGACGAGCTGCGCCGCGCGTCGGCCGGCGGCAAGGCCGATTACAGCGGCATCACCTACGACCGCCTCGATTCCGGCGAGGCCCTGCACTGGCCCTGCCCCGACCCGGCACATCCCGGCACGCCGCGCCTCTTCCTCGACGGCTTCGCGCATCCGGACGGGCTGGCCCGGTTCGCTGCCGTGGAGCACCGCGATCCGGCCGAGACGCCGCAGGAGGGGTTCCCGCTGACCGCGACCACCGGCCGGGTGCTGGCGCAGTACCAGTCCGGGGCGCAGACGCGGAGGGTGGCCGAGCTCAACGAGGCGTCCGCCGAGGCGTTCGTGGAGATCCACCCGGACACCGCCGACCGCGCCGGCCTCACCGAAGGTGCCCTCGCCCGGGTCACGTCGCCGCGCGGCAGCACGCTAGCGCGCGTGCGGATCGTCGCCACGATGCGCACCGACACCGTGTTCCTGCCGTTCCACTTCCCCGGCCCGGGGCGGGCGAACCTGCTCACCAGCGACGCGCTGGACCCGCGCAGCCGGATGCCGGAGTTCAAGGTCAGCGCCGTGCGGATCGAGCCCGCTGGGGAGGTGGCCGCCCGATGAACCGCATCGTCATCGTCGGAAACGGGCCCGCCGCGCACCGGCTGGTCGAGCGGCTGCGCGCGCACGGCCACGCGGACCCGATCACGGTGCTGGGCCGCGAGGAACACCCCGCCTACAACAGGGTCCTGCTCGGCGCGGTCCTGGACCGGACGCTGACCCCCGCCACCCTGGCACTGCCCATCGTGGACGCCGAGGTGCACCTGCGGGTCACCGCCACCGAGATCGACCGCGCCCGGCGCGTGGTGCGCACCGACACCGGCGACGAGCACCCGTACGACGTGCTCGTGCTGGCCACCGGCTCCCGGGCCCGGCTGCCCGAGATCCCCGGGCTGGGCGGCGAACGCCTGCAGGCGCTGCGCACGCTCGCCGACTGCGCGCGGATCGGCTCCGCCGCAGGTCCGGTCGCGGTGCTCGGCGGCGGGATCCTCGGCGTCGAGGCGGCGCGGGCGCTGCTGGCTCGCGGGCACGAGGTGACGCTGGTGCACCCGAATCCGCACCTGATGGACCGGCAGCTCGACGACGTCGGCGGGCGCCTGCTCGCCGAGCGGCTGGGCAAGCTCGGCGTCGAGCTCCGGCTCGGCCGCCGGGCGGTCGCCTACCGGCGCGGGCGGCTCGTCCTGGACAGCAGCGATGTGGTGCCGGCCGGCCTCGTCGTGGCGTGCACCGGAGTCGCTGCGGAGACCGGGCTGGCGGTTCGGGCGGGATTGCCGGTGCGGCGCGGGATCGTCGTCGACGACCGGCTGCGCACCAGCGATGCGCGCATCCACGCCATCGGCGACTGCGCCGAGCACGACGGCGAGGCGTCCGGCCTGATCGCCTCGGCCTGGGAGCAGGCCGACGCGCTGGCGGAACTGCTCGCCGGCGGCGACGCGCGCTACCGCGGGACGCGCACCGTCACCCGGCTCAAGGCCCGCGGCATCGACCTCGCCTCGATCGGCTCGGTCGACTGCCTCCAGAGCACGGACGCCGAGGTGGTGACGCTGTCGGACCCGGCCCGCGGCCGCTACGCGAAGCTCGCGCTGCGCGAGGAGCGGATCGCCGGCGCGGTGCTGTTCGGCTTCCCGGAGGCGATCGCGGCGGTCAGCCAGCTGCACGACCGCGACCTGCCGGTGCCCACCGACCGCCTCGCGCTGCTGCTGGGCACGCCGGCCGCCGTGCCGGGCGCGCCCGCCGAGCTGCCCGACGACGCGGTGATCTGCCGCTGCAACAACGTGACCAAGAAGGCCCTGACCGGCGCCTGGCAGGGCGGCGCCCGCTCGGTCCCCGAGCTGGCCAGGGCGACGCGGGCGACCACCGGCTGCGGAGGCTGCGTCGACGACGTGGGCCGCCTCTGCGGCGCGCTGGCCGACCGCACCGAACACCAGAAGGAGGGCGCGGCATGACCCGCACGCTCGTCGTCGTCGGCCACGGGATGGTCGGCCACCGGCTCGTCGAAGCGCTCCGGGAGCGCGACGCGGACGGCACCTGGCGGATCGTCGTCCTCGGCGAGGAATCCCGGCCCGCCTACGACCGGGTGGCGCTGTCGTCCTACTTGGACGGCAAGAGCGCCGAGGACTTGAGCCTGGTCGACCACGAGCTGCTGGACGACCCGCTGGTCGACCTGCGGCTGGGCATCGGCGCCACCGGCATCGACCGGACGGCCCGCACGGTGTCCACATCGGATGGTGCGGAACTGCGCTACGACGCGCTGGTGCTGGCCACCGGCTCGCGGCCGTTCGTGCCGCCGGTGCCCGGCCACGACCTCGACGGCTGCTTCGTCTACCGCACCATCGAGGACCTCGACGCGATCCGCGCCGCAGCGACCGAAGGCGAGCCGGGCGTAGTCATCGGCGGCGGTCTGCTCGGGCTGGAGGCCGCGAACGCGCTGCGCCTGCTGGGCATGCGCGCGCACATCGTGGAAATGGCGCCGCGGCTGATGCCGCTGCAGGTGGACGAGGGCGGCGGCCAGGTGCTCGGCCGGCTGGTCGGCGATCTCGGCCTGACCGTGCACTGCGGCGCCGCGACGAAGTCCATCGACGGCGACGGGCGCGTCCGCGGGGTCGCGCTGGCCGACGGCACCGTGATCGACACCGAGGTCGTGGTGTTCTCCGCCGGCGTCCGGCCACGCGACGAGCTCGCCGAGCTCGCCGGGCTGGCGCGCGCGGAACGCGGCGGGTTCCTGGTCGACGCGAGCTGCCGCACCAGCGACGAGAACATCTGGGCCATCGGCGAATGCGCCGCGGTGGAAGGCCGCTGTTACGGCCTGGTGGCGCCCGGCTACAGCATGGCCGAGGGCGTCGCGGAGCAACTCCTCGCCGTCGGCGAGGGGACCTTCCCCGGCGCGGACCTGTCCACGAAGCTCAAGCTGCTCGGCGTCGACGTCGCCAGCTTCGGCGACGCCCACGCCCAGACCGACGGAGCTCTGGAGGTCGTCTACGCCAACAACGCCGCGGGCACCTACGCCAAGCTCGTGCTCAGCGACGATGCGCGGATCCTGCTCGGCGGCGTTCTCGTCGGCGACGCGACCGCCTACGCGGTGCTGCGGCCGCTGATCGACCGCGAACTGCCCGCCCCGCCGGAACAACTGCTGCTGCCTGCGGGCTCCGGCGTCGACGCGGGCGCGCTGCCCGCCGACGCGACGGTCTGCTCCTGCAACAACGTATCCAAAGAGGACATCACGTCGGCGATCGCCGGGCAGGGGCTCACCGACGTGCCCGGGATCAAGGCCTGCACGAAGGCCGGCACCAGCTGCGGCTCGTGCGTGCCGATGCTGAAGAACCTGCTCGCCGAATGCGGCGTGACCGCCTCCAAGGCGCTGTGCGAGCACTTCCCGCAGTCCCGCGCGGAACTGTTCGAGATCGTCCGGGCCACCGGGATCGGCTCGTTCTCCGAGCTGATCGGCAGGCACGGCAGCGGTCACGGCTGCGACATCTGCAAGCCCGCCGTCGCCTCCATCCTGGCCAGCCTCGGGCACGGCCACATCCTCGACGGCGAGCAGGCCGGGCTGCAGGACACCAACGACCGGTTCCTGGCCAACATGCAGCGCAACGGCACCTACTCGGTGGTGCCCCGGGTGCCCGGCGGCGAGATCACGCCGGAGAAGCTGATCGTGCTCGGCGAGGTCGCCAAGGACTTCGGCCTCTACACCAAGATCACCGGCGGGCAGCGCATCGATCTGTTCGGCGCCCGGGTGGAGCAGCTGCCGCTGATCTGGCGGCGGCTGGTGGACGCCGGATTCGAATCCGGCCACGCCTACGGCAAGGCGCTGCGCACCGTGAAGTCCTGCGTCGGCAACGACTGGTGCCGCTACGGCGTGCAGGACTCGGTGAGCATGGCCATCCGGCTGGAACTGCGGTACCGGGGCCTGCGGGCGCCGCACAAGATCAAGGCAGGCGTGTCCGGCTGCGCCCGCGAGTGCGCCGAGGCCCGCGGCAAGGACTTCGGCGTGATCGCCACCGACAAGGGCTGGAACCTCTACGTCGGCGGCAACGGCGGTTTCACCCCGCGGCACGCCGACCTGCTGGCCGCCGACCTCGACGACGAGCGGCTGATCAGGATCATCGACCGGTTCCTGATGTTCTACGTGCGCACCGCCGACCGGCTGCAGCGCACCTCGGCGTGGCTGGAGGCGCTCGACGGCGGCCTCGACCACCTGCGGGAGGTGGTGGTCGAGGACTCCCTGGGCATCGCCGGGGAGCTGGAGGCCGCGATGCACCGCCACGTCGAGAACTACGCCGACGAGTGGGCCGGGGTGCTGGCCGATCCCGGCAAGCTCGCCCGCTTCGTGTCCTTCGTCAACGCCCCCGACGCGCCGGATCCGACGATCCGCTTCGTCCAGGAGCGCGGCCAGATCCGGCCCGGCCCGGTCGCGCTCCCGATGCCCGCCATCCCGAACCAGGAGGTGCTCACGTGAACTGGCAACAGATCTGCGAACTCGACCTGCTGCGGCCCGAGTTCGGGCTGCCCGCACTGATCAGCGACCACGCGGTAGCGCTGTTCCGCACCCGCGACGACGAGCTGTTCGCCGTCGGCAACGTGGACCCGTTCTGCGGGGCCGGCGTGATGAGCCGCGGCATCGTCGGCGACCGCGACGGCGAACCCACGGTCGCCTCGCCGATGCTCAAGCAGGTCTTCTCGTTGCGGACCGGGCTGTGCCTGGACGACCCGGGCGCGCGGCTGCCGGTCTACCCGGTGCGGCGCCGGGCCGACGTGGTGGAGGTCGCCGTCCCTTGATCGACGAACTCGCTGGTTACACCGTCGCGGTGACGGCGGCGCGACGGGCCGACGAGCTCGGTTCCCTGCTGGAGCGCCGCGGCGCGCGGGTCGTGCACGGCCCCGCGCTGCGGATCCTGCCGCTGGCCGACGACGCGGAGCTGCGCCGCGCGAGCCGGGACTGCATCGCCGTCCCGCCGGACGTGGTCGTGGCGACCACCGGCATCGGGTTCCGCGGCTGGATCGAGGCGGCCGAGGGCTGGGGCATCGGCACCGAGCTGCTCGACGCGCTGCGCCCGGCGCAGCTGCTGGCCCGCGGGCCGAAGGCGCGCGGGGCGGTCCGCGCCGCCGGGCTGCCGGACCCGTGGTCGCCCGCCTCGGAATCGTCGGCGGAACTGCTGGAACACCTGCTCGCCCAGCCGCTGGACGGGGTCCGGGTGGCGGTGCAGCTGCACGGCCAGCCGCTGCCCGACTTCGTCGAGGCGCTGAGCTGCGCGGGCGCGGAGGTCATCGAGGTCCCGGTGTACCGCTGGACCGCGCCCGCCGACATCACCGCGCTGGACAACCTGCTGACCTCGGTGTGCGCGCGGGAGGTCGACGCGGTGACGTTCACCAGCGCGCCGGCGGCGGCAAGCCTGCTGTCGCTGGCCGCCGAGCGGCGCTGCCAGGAGGAACTGCTCGACGCCCTGCGCGGGCCGGTGCTGGTCGCCTGCGTCGGGCCGGTGACGCACGCCCCGCTGGCCGATCACGGCGTTCCCGCTGTGATCCCGCAGCGGTTCCGCATCGGCGCGCTGGTGCGCTCGCTGTGCGTCGCGCTGCCGGGCCGGGCGCCGACGCTGCCGGTCGGCGGCAGGCAACTGCAGGTGCGCGGGCACGCCGCCGTCGTCGACGGCGTGGTGAAACCCCTTTCACCGCAAGGGAAGACGCTGCTGCTCGCCCTCGCCGAACGGCCCGGCCGGGTCGTGTCGCGGCGCGGCCTGGCCGAGGCGCTCAACGGCGCCGGGAACCCGGCGGACGAGCACGCCGTGGAGCAGGCCGTCGCACGGCTGCGGGCCGCGCTGGGCGCGCCGGAGCTCGTGCAGACCGTGATCAAGCGCGGATACCGACTTCCGCTGGAACCGATGGGGAACGCACCGCGATGCGCCGATCCGCAACCCTGACTCCCCCGCTGCTGCTGGTCGCCCACGGCACCCGCGATCCCGCCGGGCCGCGGGTGGTCGAACGCCTCGCCGAAGCCGCGGCCGCCCGCCTGCGGGTGCCGGTCCACGTCGCGTACGTGGACGTCATCGGCCCGACCGTCGCGGAAGCCCTGCGGGCGGCCGGTGACGGACCGGTTGTCGCGCTGCCCGCGTTCCTCGCGGCCGGTTACCACGTGCGCACCGACCTGCCGGCGCAGATCGCCGCGACCGGGCACGAGGACGTGGCGGTCTGCGCTCCCCTCGGACCAGCGCCGGAGATCGTCGAGGCGATGCTGCGGCGGTTGATCGCCGCCGGGTGGCGGCCCGGCGAACGGGTCGCGTTCGCCGCGGCCGGTTCGTCGGACGAGCGGGCGCTGGCCGACGTGCGGACCGCGGCGCGGCTGCTCGGCCGCCGCGTCGGCCGGTGGCTGACGCCGAGCTACGTCGCCACCGCCGCGCCGGCGACCGCCGACGTCTGCGGCCCGGCCGACTTCGTCGCGCCGTACCTGCTGGCCCCGGGGTTGTTCCACCGGCGGCTCGCGGAGCTGCCGGTGGCCGGCGTCGCCGAGCCGATCGGCGCGCACCCGGGCGTGATCGACCTGATCGCCCGCCGCTACCGGTCGGCGGTGCGCGATCGCGTTTCCGCAGCCTGAGAGCGGGTATTCCCATTGGATCACCGGGAGGCGGTCGCCGGGTGCGGCCGGGGGACGGGAAGGAAGCGGTCTAGATGGCTACCGCGACGAACGCAGAACACCAGACCTCGCACCGGACGCACCACGCCCGGTCGACGAGCACGGCCAACCCGACCCGGGCCAGGAAGCCCAGCGCCAGCATGACGATCCCGCTGCCGCGGCTCAGTGCGGAGATGCACGACTACCAGGTGCCGCTGCCCAACCGCGAGAACATTACCTCCGCGGCCGAGGCGGTGCGCGGCCAGCTCCCATCCGCTGACCAGGCGCTGTTCTACGGCGGGCTCGCCGCTTGCGCCGCCCTCAGCGTGATCGAGTGGCCGGTCGCGCTCGCCATCGGCGTCGGCAACGCCATGATGCAGCGCACGATCCACCAGCAGGGGACCAAGAAGCGCTGACATGCCACTGGGCTGGTTGCTGGCGAAGGTCGCCGAGGTCGCGTCCCCGATCCGGCACGCGGTGCGCACGGCCGCCTCGGCCCCGGCCGATCGGCGGGTGTGGACGGGGCGCCGGCGAAGCCACCTGGAAGTCCGGGGCATGCACCGTCCCGGCACCGAGGACGCGGCCCGCGATCTCGAACAGCGGCTGCTGGCGGTCGACGGGGTCCGCAGCGCCGAGGTCAACGCGGTGCTGGGGCGGGTCGTGATCGGCCACGATCCGGCCGAGCTCGGGGTTGCGGTGCTGTCACGCGTGATCGCCGAGGTGGAGGCCGAGCACGGTCTCACCGACGCCGGAACGGCGCCGTCGAGCTCGGCGCATCCTGGCAACGCGGATGCGTTGCTGCGCGATGTGGGCGCGCTGACGGTGAGCTTGTTCGGGCTGGGCTACGCGACGGTCGGCGCCCTGCTGCCGGTGCGCGCGGTGTCGCCGCTGGTGCCCGCCGTGGTCTCCCTCGTGGATTCCGTGCCGTGGCTGCGGTCCGGGCTGGAGGACAAGCTCGGGCGCGCGACCGCCGACACGGCGCTGGCCCTGGGCGGGGCGGTCTCGCAAGGGCTGGCCGGGCATCCGGTGGCTGTGCTGGCCGATCTCGGCAACCGGTTCCTCGCCTCCCGCGAGGCGATCGCGCGCCACCAGGCCTGGTTGCGGTGGGAGGAGACCGCCACGCACCGTTGCGATCCGGTGCATGCGGAGGCGCGTCCGCGTGCGCTGCCGGACGGCCCGGTCGAGCGGGTCGCGAGCACCTCCGGTGGGCTCGCCCTCGCCGGGTACGGTGCCGTGCTCGCCGCTACCCGGAGTCCGCAGCGCGCGCTCGCGACGTTGGTGGCCGGGGTGCCGCGCGCGTCCAAGGCGGGCCGGGAGGCCTTCGCCGCGCAGCTGACCACCATGATCTCCGGGCGGGGCGGGCTCGTGCTGCGGCCGGATGCGATGCGGCGGCTGGACCGCGCCGACACTGTCGTGTTCGACGCGTCCGTGCTGCTCACCGGGCGCCGTGCCGTGGATTCGGTAGCGCCGCTCGGCGAAGTCGACAACTCCGAAGCCGCACAGCTGTTCACCCGCGCTTGCGAGCTCGTCGACCTCGACGCCCCTGCCACGCCACAGACCCGCGGCGACTGGTCGATCGCGCAGCCCGGCGAAGACACCCGCGAGTTGGCGAGCGCAACGGCCGGGCAGACCGTGCTCGTGCTCAGCCACCGGTCGAGCCCGGTGGCGGTGGTGACCGTCGTCGACGAACTCGATCCGTTGGCGGACGCGCTGGTCGCGGCGGCCCGCACGACGGGGACGATCGTGGTCGCGGGCGCCGGAACGCACCTCGACGAGCGACTTCCGGTGGACCGGATCGTCCCCGGCGGGAACCGCCTGCCGCAGGCGGTCCGCGAACTGCAGGACGACGGCGCGGTGGTGGTCGTGGTGTCCAGGCACGCCCACGCCGCGCTGGCCGCCGCGGACGTCGGCATCGGACTGTCCGAACAGGACACCGATCCGTGGGGCGCGGATCTGCTGTGCCCCAACGCTGATCTGGTCCACCTGCTCCTGCAGTCGGCCGGGAACGCGCGCACCGCCAGCCGCCACGCCGCGCTGCTGTCGGTCGCCGGAGCGTGCCTGGGCGCGGTTTTCGCGGCTTTGGGGCCCGCCGGCGGCGCACCGCTGCGCGCGGCGCTGCCGGTGCACGCCGCCACGGTGTCGGCACTGATCACCGGCGTGTGGGCGGGTATGCGGGCGGGGAACCGCGCTCCCCCGGTGCCCGAGGAACGCACGCCGTGGCACGCCATGTCGCCATCGGCCGTCCTCGCCGCGTTCGGCAGCACCGAACGCGGCCGGACCGCGCCCGTGGCCAGGCCTCGCCCGCGAGACGCCGGTCGAGCGCGGCTGAGCGTGGCCGGGGCGACGCTGGAAGGCCTGGTCAATCCGATCACGCCCGTGCTCGGGGTCGGGGCGCTGATCTCCGCGGGCCTGGGTTCGGTGCTCGACTCGGTGCTGATCGCCGGTGTGCTGGTGGCCAGCGCGCTCGTCGACGGCGTGCAGCGGGTGGCCACCGATCGCGAGCTGACCAGGCTGCTCGACGAGGGGCAGCTGCCCGCCCGGCGGCGCCGCGACGGCGGCACCGAGGTCGTGCCCGCGGACCGGCTGGTGCCCGGCGATGTCGTCGAGGTCCGCGCCGGTGACGGGGTGCCGGCCGACTGCCGGCTCCTGCGGGTGGACGGCCTGGAGGTCGACGAGTCCAGCCTGACCGGCGAATCCCAGTTGACACCGAAGGAAATCGCCGCCACGACCGCGCCGGTGGTCGCGGACCGCACCTGCATGCTGTACCGGGGCACCTACGTGGCGAGCGGTTCCGGCACGGCCATCGTGGTGGCCACCGGTGCGCGCACCGAACTCGGGCGAACCACGCAGGGCATCACCGCGCCGAGCGCGACCGGCGGTGTGGAGGCGCGGTTGAGCCGGCTGACGAAGCAGGTGCTGCCGCTTTCCGTGGGCGCCGGGGCGGTGCTGATGGTGGTCGACCTGGTGCGGCGCGTCCCGTTCGGACAGACCGTGGCCCGCTCGGTCGGCCTGGCCGTCGCCGCCGTCCCGGAAGGACTGCCGTTCGTGGCCACGCTCGCCGAACTCGCCGCCGCGCGACGGCTTTCCCGGCGCGGCGTGCTGGTCCGGGCCCCGGCGACCATCGAGGCGCTGGGCCGGGTGGACGCGCTGTGCTTCGACAAGACCGGCACCCTCACCCAGGGCCGGATCACGCTCCGCCAGGTCTCCGACGGCACCACCGGCCAGTCCACTTCGGACCTGGACGCCGCCCACCTGGAGATCGTGGCGGCCGCCGTGCGGGCCAGCCCGCGACCGGACGGCCGGCCGCTGCCGCACCTCACCGATCAGGCCGTGCTCGACGGCGCCGCCGCGCTGGGTCTCGAACCGGCGCCGGACCCGGTGGCCGAGCTGCCCTTCGAGCCCTCCCGGGGGTTCCACGCCGTACTCACCTTCGGAGTGCTCTCAGTCAAGGGCGCACCCGAGGTCGTCCTCGACCGCTGCACGTTCCCGCGCCCGGAGACCCGCGCCGAACTGGACGCCGAGATCGAGCGGCTGGCGCTGCGCGGTTTCCGGCTGCTCGCGGTCGCCGAACGCCCGGCACCGGCGGGCACCGAACTCACCGAGTCCGATGTGGACGGTTTGGAGTTCGTCGGGCTGCTCGGCCTCGCCGACCCGGTGCACCCCACCGCCGCCGACGCGGTCGCCCGGCTGCGCCGCTCCGGCGTCAACGCCATCATGATCACCGGCGACCACCCCAGCACCGCCGAGGCCATCGCCGCCGAACTGGACATGCTCGACGACAAGCGGGTGCTCACCGGCGCCGAGCTCGACTCGCTCGACGACGAACAGCTGGCCGGCGAACTGCCGAAGGTCTCGGTGTTCGCGCGGGTGAGCCCGGCGCAGAAGGCGCGGATCGTGCAGCGGCTGCAGGCCGGTGGCCGGGTGGTGGCCATGACTGGGGACGGGGCCAACGACGCGCCCGCGATCGGGCTTGCGCACGTCGGCATCGCCTTCGGCTCGCGCGCCACCCCCGCCGCGCGGGAGGCGGCCGACCTGGTCGTCGCCGACGACCGGATCGAGACCCTCACCGACGGCATCGTCGAGGGTCGCGGCATGTGGATGTCGGTGCGCGACGCGCTGTCGATCATGCTCGGCGGGAACCTGGGCGAGATCGGCTACGCGCTGGGGACCGGCCTGCTCGGCCGCGGCGCCGGCCTCAACGCGCGGCAGCTGCTGATGGTCAACCTCCTCACCGACATCCTCCCGGCCATCGCGATCGCGGTGCGCCCGCCGCCGCATGCGACCCCGGAGAAGCTGCTGGCCGAAGGCCCGGAGGCGTCGCTGGGCGCGGCGCTGGCGCGCGACGTCTACGTTCGCGCCACGGCCACCGCCGGCGCCGCCGGGCTCGCCTGGCTGCTGGCCCGGCCGCTGTCCACCGTCGCCCAAGCCCGCACCACCGGCCTGGTGGCGCTGGTGTCCGCGCAGATGGCGCAGACCCTGGCGGTTCGCGGCCGGACGCCGCTGGTGCTCGCCGCCGGAGCCGGTTCGATGCTGATCCTGGCCGTGCTGGTGCAGACCCCGGGCATCAGCCAGTTCTTCGGCAGCAGCCCGCTGCTGCCGCACCAGTGGGGCATCGCGCTGGGCACCTCCGTCGCCGCGGCGCTCGCGGTCTCGCTGCTGCCCAACCGGCGGCCTGCAGTCTTCCGGTCCGGTTCACCCGCCGGTCACCTGGCGCCCACCGAGCCCTAACCGGATCAGCGCACCGTCGGGGCGTACCCGGCAAGCCAGCCCGCAGAAAGCAGCCGTGATGCAGCTCCTCACCACCGTCCTGACCGCCGTCGCCGTCGCCCTGGTCGAGGCCCTCGTGGTCCACTTGGTGAAGACCACCCTCCGCACCGCCTGACCTACACCCCGGCCAGCTCGGCGGACTGGGTCTTCGCCGGTGCCGCGCGCTGCGCGACGAAGGCGCCGACGAGGATCAGCCCCCCGCCGACCAGCTGGATCGGGCCCAGCGCCTCGGCCAGCAGTGCCCACGCCAGCACCGTGGCGACCACCGGTTCCAGGAACGCGACCGCCCCGGCCACCTGCGGCGAGAGGCGGCGCACCGCGACGATCCCGGTCAGGTACGCCAGGACCGTGCTCAGCACGACAATCCAGCCGACCGCGAACAGCGCCGGGAACTGGTATCCGGCCAGCTCGACCTGCCCGAGCAGCAGCGCCCAGTCCAGCTCCCACGGCTGCGCGAGCAGCGTGACGACCGCGGCGCCGAGCAGCAGCCCGAAGCCGGCGAGGGCGAACGGGTTGACCTCCGGCCCGCTGTCGGACAGCAGGAAGTAGGTGGCCTGGCAGCCCGCCGCGCCCAGCGCCAGCAGCAGGCCGACCGGGTCGAAGCTCAGCCCGGACCACAGCTCCACCACGCAGGCCAGGCCGACCATCGCGATCGCCACGCCGATGGCCGCCGAGCGGGTCACCGGCTTCCGGCGGACGAACCGGATCCAGCCCAGCACCATCACCGGGCCGAGGAACTCGATCAGCAGCGCGACCCCGACCGGCACCCGGGCGATCGAGGCGAAGTAGAAGACCTGCACCCCGGCGATGGCGAACAACCCGTACCCGGCCAGCAGCTTCGGCGCCCGGCGCACCGCGGGCGCGTAGCGGATCACGAACGGCAGCATCAGCAGCGCGCCGCCGGCCAACCGCAGCCAAGCCACCTGCAGCGGGGTGAACCCCGCGGTGATCAGCGGCTTGGCGAACGGCCCGGAACCGCCGAAGCAGAACGCGGAGACGATCGCGACCGCCACACCGGCGGACTTCGCGTTGTCGGTCAGATTGCGCATGCGCCAATCGAAGCACGCCCCTCCGACGCCCCCGCAACGGCTTTCGGTACCTCCGTCCCAATCTCTGGGAAGTCCGGAAAAACGGCGGTTTTGCACGCCGCGGTACATGTGATCGAGAGTTTGCCGACCCTTAGTTGAGGCCGAATACAGGACAAGCGTACTGTTAGCAGCGAAGAGAGCGGGTCCCCGCGCATGCTCGCTCGACGTGCGCGAGACTCGCAATCGTTCCCGAACTTGCGCCCGTCGCGAGATGGAGTTGAACGTGACTGCACCTGCGAGCAAGGACAGCTTCGGCGCCCGCGGCACGCTGAACGTCGGTGACGCCTCTTACGAGGTGTTCCGGCTCAGCGCGGTCGACGGCGCGCAGCGGCTGCCCTACAGCCTCAAGATCCTCCTGGAAAACCTGCTTCGCACCGAGGACGGCGCGAACATCACCGCCGACCACGTGCGGGCCCTCGCCAACTGGGACGCCAAGGCCGAGCCGGCCACCGAGATCCAGTTCACGCCGGCCCGCGTGATCATGCAGGACTTCACCGGCGTGCCCTGCGTGGTCGACCTGGCCACCATGCGCGAGGCGGTGGCCGACCTCGGCGGCGACACCGCCAAGGTCAACCCGCTGGCCCCGGCCGAGCTGGTGATCGACCACTCCGTGATCATCGACGTGTTCGGCAAGCCGGACGCCTTCGAGCGCAACGTCGAGTTCGAGTACGGCCGCAACAAGGAGCGCTACCAGTTCCTGCGCTGGGGCCAGGGCGCCTTCGACGAGTTCAAGGTCGTCCCGCCGGGCACCGGCATCGTGCACCAGGTCAACATCGAGCACCTGGCCCGCACCGTGATGTCCCGCAACGGCCAGGCCTACCCGGACAGCTGCGTCGGCACCGACTCGCACACCACCATGGTCAACGGCCTGGGCGTGCTGGGCTGGGGCGTCGGCGGCATCGAGGCCGAGGCCGCGATGCTCGGCCAGCCGGTGTCGATGCTCATCCCGCGCGTGGTCGGCTTCAAGCTCACCGGCGAGATCCCGGCCGGCGCCACCGCCACCGACGTGGTGCTGACGATCACCGAGATGCTGCGCAAGCACGGCGTCGTCGGCAAGTTCGTCGAGTTCTACGGCTCCGGCGTGGCCTCGGTGCCGCTGGCCAACCGCGCCACCATCGGCAACATGAGCCCGGAGTTCGGCTCCACCGCGGCGATCTTCCCGATCGACGAGGAGACCGTCCGCTACCTCAAGCTCACCGGCCGCTCCGCCGAGCAGGTCGCCCTGGTCGAGGCCTACGCCAAGGAGCAGGGCCTCTGGCACGACCCGAGCCACGAGCCGGAGTTCTCCGAGTACCTGGAACTCGACCTGTCCACTGTGGTCCCGTCCATCGCCGGCCCGAAGCGCCCGCAGGACCGGATCGTGGTGTCCGAGGCCAAGCAGTCGTTCCGCACCGCGCTGACCGACTACGCCAAGGTCGAGACCGCCGACGACCGGGCCGTGGACGAGGCCGGCGAGGAGTCCTTCCCCGCCAGCGACGCCCCGGCGGTCACCCACCACGAGTCCGCGCCGGCCGCCGTCTCGGCCGCCAACGGCTCCCACGGCCGGATCTCCAAGCCGGTCACGGTGTCCTCCGACGAGCTCGGCGAGTTCGAGCTGGACCACGGCGCCGTGGTGATCGCCTCGATCACCTCGTGCACCAACACTTCCAACCCGTCGGTGATGCTGGGCGCGGCGCTGCTGGCCCGCAACGCCGTGGACAAGGGCCTGACCCGCAAGCCGTGGGTGAAGACCTCGATGGCCCCGGGTTCGCAGGTCGTCACCGACTACTACGAGAAGGCCGGGCTCTGGCCGTACCTGGAGAAGCTCGGCTTCCACCTGGTCGGCTACGGCTGCACCACCTGCATCGGCAACTCCGGCCCGCTGCCGGAGGAGATCTCCGCCGCCGTGCAGGACAACGACCTGTCGGTCGTCTCGGTCCTGTCGGGCAACCGGAACTTCGAGGGCCGGATCAACCCCGACGTCAAGATGAACTACCTGGCCTCGCCGCCGCTGGTCATCGCCTACGCGCTCGCGGGCTCGATGGACTTCGACTTCGAGAACGACCCGCTGGGCAACGACACCGAGGGCAAGCCGGTCTTCCTGCGCGACCTCTGGCCGTCGCCGCAGGAGGTCCAGGACACCATCGACTCGGCGATCACCAACGAGATGTTCACCAAGTCCTACGAGGACGTCTTCAAGGGTGACGAGCGCTGGCGGTCGCTGCCCACCCCGGAGGGTCAGACCTTCGAGTGGGCCGCGGACTCCACCTACGTGCGCAAGCCCCCGTACTTCGAGGGCATGGCGATGGAGCCGGCGCCGGTCACCGACGTCTCCGGTGCCCGCGTGCTCGCGCTGCTCGGCGACTCGGTCACCACCGACCACATCTCGCCGGCCGGTGCGATCAAGCCGGACTCGCCCGCGGGCAAGTACCTCACCGACCACGGCATCGACCGCAAGGACTTCAACTCCTACGGTTCCCGCCGCGGCAACCACGAGGTGATGATCCGGGGCACCTTCGCCAACATCCGGCTGCGCAACCTGCTCCTGGACGACGTGCAGGGCGGCTACACCCGGGACTTCACCCAGGACGGCGCCCCGCAGGCGTTCATCTACGACGCCGCGCAGAACTACGCCGCCCAGGACATCCCGCTGGTGGTGCTCGGCGGCAAGGAGTACGGCTCCGGTTCGTCGCGCGACTGGGCGGCCAAGGGCACCCGGCTGCTGGGCGTCCGCGCCGTCATCGCCGAGTCCTTCGAGCGCATCCACCGCTCGAACCTGATCGGCATGGGCGTCATCCCGCTGCAGTTCCCGGAGGGCCAGTCGGCCAAGTCGCTGGGCCTGGACGGCACGGAGACCTTCGACTTCGCGGGCATCACCAAGCTCAACGAGGGCGAGACGCCGCAGACGGTGAAGGTGACAGCGACCAAGACGGACGGCTCCACCGTGGAGTTCGACGCCAAGGTCCGCATCGACACCCCCGGTGAGGCGGACTACTACCGCAACGGCGGCATCCTGCAGTACGTGCTGCGCAAGATGATCCGCTCCTGATCCCCTGCCGATCCGGCGGGCACTACCGAACGGGCCCGGTGCGCCACAAGCGCACCGGGCCCGTTCCCGTTGGGGCGCCCCGTAAACTGGCGGGCGACCTGACAGACGACGGCTGGCGAGGTGGCAGTGCAGCGCAACCGGCGGGCCGAGCGGATGGCGTCGGATCCCGATCTGGCGGCCCTGAGCGCGAGGCTGCTGCTCGCCCTGCAACGGGAACTGTTCGACGCGCTGGCCGAGCGGGGATTCGCCGATCTCACCCCGCGCCACGGCGCCGTGCTGGCCTACCTCGACGCGGCCGGCGTTCGCGCGAGCGAGCTGGCGCAGCTCTCGGGGCAGCACAAGCAGGTGATCGGCACCATCGTCGACGAACTGGAAGCGCTCGGCTACGTCGAACGCAAGCCGGACCCCGACGACCGGCGGGCGAAGCTGGTGGTGCCGACCGAACGCGGGCTGGCCGAGCAGAGCGCCGCGGACCGGATCATCGCCGCGATCGAGCGGCGCCACGCCGAAGCGATCACCGAGCCCCGCTACCGCGAGTTCAAGGAGTCCCTGCGGGCCATCACGGAACGGGCGTGAGGGCGGCGAGCAAGGACTTCGAGTCCGACACCCAGCCCAGGTTGTGCTCGATGACCGCCAGCGACGCCTCGTGGTTGGCCCGGCCCAGCGGCTCGCTGGTGCAGTCCGCGAGCAGCACCGGCAGGTAGTCCCGGAAGAACGCGTCCCGGATCGTCGACTCCACGCAGACGCTGGTCGTGCAGCCGGTGACGATCAGCGACGTGGTTCCGAGCCGCCGCAGGGTCGCGTCCAGATCGGTGTCGTAGAAGCCGCTGTAGCGGTTCTTCGGCAGCACCAGGTCGTCCGGCCCGGGCGCGAGTTCCGGCAGGATCTCGGTGTTCCAGGTGCCCAGCACCAGCGCCCGCCCTTCCCCACCGGTCGGCGTCGCGATCCGATCGCCCACGCCGACCGCCTCGTGGATGAGCCGGTTCTTCGACCCCGGTGCCCCGAGGTCCGACAGGTCGGGCCGGTAGCCGTGCTGCAGGTAGACGACCGGCATCGAGGCGGCCTGCGCGGCGGCGGTGACCCGGGCAATCGGCTCGATGGTGTCCCGGACCGGACCGATGTCCAGCCCCGCCCGGTCGACCATGCCGCCGGGTGCCGCGAAGTCGTTCTGCATGTCGATCACCAGGACCGCACAACTACCGGTCTCCAGCTCAACCGACGCCGGACCGGCGCCCAGGGAAAACCACATCAAAACTCCGTCACCGAAATTGATAGTCAAGATCAGTGACTAAATATAGCCCAGCGATCGGCCCCGCGCCATCAGTCCGGCAGGCGATCACAGCGGGCACGAAGCGAACGGACCGTTCACCGCGCTACCCGCAGCACGGATCTCGGCGCCTCCAGCAGCCGGCGCGGGCTGGGTCGCCGAGTTCACCTCGCGCACGAGGATTCCGTTGCCATCATTAAGAATTCCGTCGCCAGACGGCCGCGACTCCACAGCAGGCCGGCGGGCAAGCGCAATCGAATCGCCGGTACCCGCCGCCGACGCGGCCAGCCTTCCGGTGCCACGTCGGCCGCGCCGTGCCGGACCACGCCCCTATCGGCGGCCGTCCGGCACGGCCTTGGTGCTCAGAGTTGGCGGGGGCGGCGGCAGACGTAGATGCGGGCCGGCGGGACGTTGCGCCACACCGTGCGCGAGGTCAGCACCTCGTCGAAGCTCAGGTCCAGGCGGCGGCGGAACTGCTGCGCACCGGCCATGCCCAGGGCGTGCACGTAGGCGAAAGTCGTGAAGGCGCCGCCGGGCGCGAGAACCGCGCCGACCTGGCCCAGGATTTCGTGCTGCAGCTTCGCCGGGAAGATCGACCACGGCAGGCCACTGACCACCGCGTCCACCTTGTCGATGCCCGCGTCGGCGAGCAGCTCGCCCAGCCGCGCCGCGTCGCCCTGGATGACCTCCAGCCACGGCAGTTCGGTGCCCAGGTACTCGACCATCCCGGCGTCCAGCTCGATCGCCACCTGCCGGCCGCCCGCGGGCAACCGCTCGGCGATCGCGCCGCTGAGCGCCCCGGTGCCGGGCCCGAGCTCCACGACCACCGGGCTGCCAGAAGTCGGCACCACGGCCGCCATCTCGCGGGCCAGGTTCGGCGAGCTGGGCGCGACCGCGCCGACCAGGTTCGGCTTGCGGACCGCGCGTTCGATGAACGTCCGGTAGTTGGCCAGCACCGATCCGGAGCCCGAACGGGGCAGCACCGGACCACCCGGCTGTGGACCGCTGGACTGTTCGACTGGACTCACGGATGCCCTTCCCGATCGGCGTGCTGACCTCGTTCGGCTCACCCTATCGGTCGCCGCACCCGCCGCGCCCCGCATGTGCGGCATCACATGCCGATCATCGCGCGCCGGTGCACCCGCGACGCTAGTTACCTTTGCAAACAACCGGTGCCGATTAAACGCGGAATGAACGTGATGCGGTCAATCCGAAAATGCACCCGGAATTGGGTAACGAAAACCGGCCGGGCGACGATTGGATTCGCCGCCGTGGCCGGTCCGAGGTATGCGGGCCCGTTCCCACCGAGGGGAGCGAACCCGCTGCGCGCTTGCTCAGGCGATGCGCTCGGCCACGGGGCCGACGGGCTCGATCGCCTGGTCCGGGGTGCCCGGCTGAAGCCGCCACGCCCACTTGGTCATCGCTCCCGCCACCGCCAGCAGCACAACCGACTCGGCCGCCAGGGCCACCCACACCGTTGTCACTTCTTGCCTCCCTTCTGCAAACCTCCCCGTCTTCCGCACGCGCGCGAGGCACCGCCCGGCAAAGGGCAGGACGAACGGAAGAAGGTTTGGGGAACCACCGCTTACGGAATCAATCGTAGGGCGTTGATTCGGTGGAATTAAAGCCACCCCACGGGTGTCTTGCGTCGCACTCTCTTGGCCTATCGGAACAACTCCGCAGGCAGTGGCACAGACCACCTCACGCACGGGAAGATTCCGCCGCGGCGGCTGTTCTGGTGGGTGTGGAGGACATCGACGTCGTGGTGATCGGGGCCGGCCAGGCGGGCCTGACCGGCTCGTACCACCTGCAGCGAGCCGGCATCGACCACGTGGTGCTCGACCACGGCGACGGACCCGGCGGCGCGTGGCGGCACCGCTGGCCGTCGCTGCGCCTAGGCGGCGTGCACGGCATCCACGACCTGCCGGGCAGCCCGCTGCGCGAAACCGATGGTGCCCGCCCCGCCGCCGAAGTCGTCCCGGAGTACTTCGGGACGTACGAGTACGAGCAGGAACTCCCGGTGCTGCGGCCGGTGAAGGTCGACGCGGTGCGCGACGGCGGCGAGCGGCTGCTGGTGGACAGCTCGGCGGGGACCTGGGCCGCCCGAGCGGTCCTCAACGCCACCGGAACCTGGGAGAACCCGTTCTGGCCGCACTACCCCGGGCAGAGCTCGTTCGGCGGCCGCCAGCTGCACACCGCCGACTACCGCGGCCCCGAGGAGTTCCGCGGCCGGCGCGTGATCGTGGTCGGCGGCGGGATCTCCGCGGTGGAACACCTGCTGGAGATCGCCGACGTCGCCGAGACGACCTGGGTGACCCGGCGGCCGCCGGAGTTCACCGACGCCGAGTTCACGCCGGTCGACGGGCGGGCCGCGGTCGCCGAGGTCGAGCGCCGCGTCCGGCTCGGCCTGCCGCCGGGCAGCGTCGTCAGCGCGACCGGGCTCCCGAACACCCCGGCCGTGCAGGCCGCGCGCGAGCGGGGCGTGCTGAACCCGCTGCCGATGTTCGAGCGGATCACCGCCGACGGTGTCGAATGGGCCGACGGGCGCTCACGGCGCGCGGACGTGATCCTCTGGGCCACCGGCTTCCGGCCGGTCATCGCCCACCTCGCGCCGCTGCACCTGCGCGAACCGGGCGGCGGCATCCGGATCGCCGGGACCCGCGCGGTCGCCGAGCCCCGGCTGCACCTCGTCGGTTACGGGCCGTCGGCCAGCACCATCGGGGCCAACCGCGCCGGCCGCGCGGCCGCCCGGGAAATCACCGAGTTCGTGCGGGAAAGATCAAGAAAACCTTAATCGGTCCTGTCCAGGGACCTAATGCCCTGTAACCGGAGCGCCACAGCCAGCAAGCTGCGCTGTGGCGGCTCAACCACGCCGGCGGCGCCATCTCCAGGAGAGGGGGAGGTGGCGCCGCTTCACGTCGCGACTACCGGTCGCCGGTCAGCGACAGCGCGCCCGACGGGCAGACGTGCACCGCCTCCCGGGCCGCCGCGACCAGGCCTGCGTCACCGTCGTCCACCTCGGCCGCCAGCAGCACCACCCGGCCGTCCTCGTCGTTCTGGTCGAACAGCGCCGGTTCGGTCAGCACGCACTGGCCCGCCCCGACGCAGCGGTCCAGGTCCGCCTCGATCCGCATGATCACTCCTCTCACCAGGTCACGGGCATCTCGTAGATCCCGTAGATGTTCGCGTCGGACTTGAACGGGAGGTCGTCCACGGCGACGGCCAGCCGCAGCCCGGGCAGCCGCCGGAACAGCGTGTCGAAGACGATCTGCAGCTCCAGCCGCGCCAGGTTCTGCCCCAGGCACTGGTGCGGGCCGAAGCCGAACGCGACGTGCCCGCGGGCGTTGCGGGCGAGGTCCAGCTCGTCGGGCCGGTCGAAGGCCTCGGGGTCGCGGTTGGCCGAGCTGCCCAGCGCGACGACGCCCTCCCCCTCCGGGATCAGCACGCCGCCGATCTCGACGTCCTCCATCACGGTGCGCGAGGTCGCCGCCTCGACGATGGTGAAGTAGCGCAGCAGCTCCTCGACGGCGGCCGGGGTCTTGGCCGGGTCGGCGACGATCTCCGCCAGCTGGTCGGGGTTCTCCAGCAGCGCCAGGGTGCCCAGCGAGATCATGTTCGCGGTCGTCTCGTGCCCGGCGATCAGGAGCAGGAGCGCCATCCGCACGAGCGCCTCGTGGTCGGCCTCGCCGGCTTCGCGCTGCTTGCGGATCTGCCTGCCGAGCAGGTCGTCGGTGACCTCCTGCTCCTTGGCCGTCACCAGCTCGTCCAGGTACGCCTGGATCTCCTCGACCGCGGCGATGCGCTGCTCGACGGGGGTGGTCTTGCGCAGGATCTTGCTGGTGCGCTCCTGGAAGAAGTCGTGGTCGGTGTAGGGCACGCCCAGCAGCTCGCAGATGACCAGCGACGGCACCGGCAGCGACAGCGCCCGCACCAGGTCGACCGGGCGGGGCGCGGCGAGCATCTCGTCGATGCAGTCGTCGACGATCTGCTGGATGCGCGGTCGCAGCGCCTCGATCCGCCGCACGGTGAACTCACCGAGCACCGAGCGGCGGGTGGCGGCGTGCTCTTCCCCGTCCATCCCGATCATCGACGGGGCCACCGTGCCGACGGTGGCCCGCTGGCCGACCGAGAGCTGCGGGAATCCGGGGCGGCGCCGGTCGGAGCTCATCCGCGGATCGCCGAGCACCTGGCGGACGTGTTCGTGCCGGGTCACCAGCCAGGCGGTGCCGCCGCCCGCCATCGGGACCTTGGCGATCGGTGCTTCGGCGCGCAGTTCGGCGTACTCGGGTGCGGACGCGAACGGGCAGGTGCGGGCTTTCGGGTAGGCCGCCGGGTCAACGGCATGTTCGGACATCGTGACTCCCTGATCACCGAGCGAACAAATGGATGACGCTCTTCCGGTTATAGCGAAACGGAAGAATTTCGTCCACCTACTTTCGGCCCGGAACATGCGACAATCCGCCCACCCGACGCACAGCACGTGAGTGAGGACCATGACGACCGACGCCACGCCACGGCTGCGGGCCGACGCCCGCCGCAACCGGGACCGGATCATCACTGCTGCGCGGGCCGTCTTCACCGAGCAGGGCACCGAGGTCCCGATGGAGGAGATCGCCCGCGCCGCCGGTGTCGGGATCGGCACCCTGTACCGCCGCTTCCCGGACCGCGAATCGCTGCTCGGCGCCATCGGCCGGGACGCGTTCCAGCAGGTCCTGGACGAGGCCCGGGCGATCGGCGACCACGAATCCGACCCGTGGCGCGCGCTCTGCTACTTCCTGCTGCGCGCCGCCAACCTGCGCACGGTCGTCCGGTTCTCGATGCTGTCCCAGCGGGCCAGGGCGATCCTGGCCGCCGATCCGGAGGTCGAGCAGGCGCGCGAAGAACTGCTGGAGATCCTCGACGGGATGGTGCGCGCCGCGCAGGCGAACGGTTCGATGCGGCGGGACGTCAGCGGCGGCGACCTCGGCATGATCCTTTCGATCGTGCTCCAGGGCGTGCACATCGCCCCGGACGACATCCGCCAGGACGCATCGGCCCGCTACCTGACGCTGATGCTCGACGGCTTGCAGGCCCGCCCCGGCACGCCGCTGCCCGGCAGGCCGGTGACCATCGCCGACATCGCCCTGGTTCGGCACAACGCGGCAGCAGCGGCCGACGAGCAGACCGTCTGACCGGCGCGGCTCGCCGCCCCGTCAGCTCGCCAGGTCGTCGGCCTGGAACATGCCGAAGATGTTGCCCTCGGTGTCCCGGCAGTACGCCACCCAGCCCATGCCGGTCAGCGCGGTCCGCGGCATCGCCACCCGGCCGCCCGCGGACTCCACGATCGACAGCATGGCGTCGACGTCCGCCACCTCCATGGTCGTCGCGAACGCCGCGATCGGCGTCTCGTCGGAGGGCTCGGAGCCCTTGCGGGGCAGCAGACCGCCGTCGATGCCCGGCCCCTCGCCCGTGAAGATCAGCCAGTACTGCTCGTCGCCCCACTGCTGGAACCGCCAGCCGAACACGGTCGAGTAGAACTCGCGGGCGCGATCCACGTCTCCCACGTGGATCTCGAAGTGCACGGGACGCAGCATGGCGGCCTCCTCGACGCCGGTCGTCGTCTGCGAACCTACGACCTGCCGGCTGCGGGCGCACTGACGATCAGACCGGTCATCCCCGGGCGGGCACCAGCCAGCGCAGCACGTGGTAGCCCAGCAGGGTCACGATGGTGCCCAGCGCGATGCCGCTGAGGCTGAACTGCGGCGTGATCTGCAGCGACACGCCGCCGATGCCGGCCACCAGCCCGGCTGCCAGCGGCATCAGGTTGACCGGGTCGCCGAAGTCGACGCGGTTCTCCGTCCAGATCTTCGCGCCCAGCAGGCCGATCATGCCGTAGAGCACGACGGTGATGCCGCCGAGCACGCCGCCGGGAGTCGCAGCGATCACCTCGCCGAACTTGGGGCACAACCCGAACAGGATCGCCACGATCGCGGCCACCCAGTAGGCCGCCGTGGAGTACACCCGGGTGGCGGCCATGACTCCGATGTTCTCGGCGTAGGTGGTCGTGGGCGGGCCGCCGACCGCACTGGAGAGGGTGCTGGCGAAGCCGTCGGCGAAGATGGCCCGCCCGAGGCTGCCGTCCAGCTTGGTGCCGGTCATCTCCTCGACGGCCTTGACGTGGCCGGTGTTCTCCGCGATCAGCGCGATCACCACGGGCAGCACCACGAGGATCGCCGCCGCGTCGAACGACGGCGCGTGCAGCGCCGGCAGGCCGAACCAGCTGGCGTCGGCGACGCCGCTGAGGTCGAGCCGGAGGTGCGTGCTGACCTCGCCGCTGGCGTTAGGCGCGGTGATCGGGCCGAAGCCCAGGTCGAACAGCCACGACAGGACGTAGCCGGCGACCAGCCCGATCAGCACCGCGATGCGGGACCAGAATCCGCGCAGCAGCACGCTGCAGCCGAGCACCACCATCATGGTGATCAGCGCGATCCACTGGTCCTGCGGCCAGTACGACTCGGCGACCACCGGGGCGAGATTGAAGCCGATCAGCATCACCACCGCGCCGGAGACCGCGGGCGGCAGCACCTTGTGCACCACCTGCGGGCCGACGAAGTGGATGACCACCCCGACCGCGGACAGCACCAGGCCGAGCACCAGGATCGCGCCGGTGACCGTCGAGCTGTCCCCGCCGCCGGCCCGGATCACCGTCACGACGCCCACGAAGGACGCGCTGCTGCCCAGGTAGCTGGGGATCTTGCCCTGCACGATGAGCAGGAACAGGATGGTCGCCACGCCCGAGACCATGATCGCCAGGTTCGGGTCCAGGCCCATCAGCACCGGGAAGACGAAGGTGGCGCCGAACATGGCCACCACGTGCTGGGCGCCGAGCCCGATGGTTCGTCCCCAGGAAAGCCGTTCGTCCGGGGCCACCGCCTCGCCGGGGCGCGGCGTGCTGCCGTCCCCGTGCAGCTTCCAGCCGACGCCCAGCTTCGCGCCGAGTCCCTGCCGCATGGCGCCCCTCCTCGTTCCACCCCGCCGATCGGGGCTGCCACTTTCCGGCGGAACTCTACAAACCCGCGGCCGTGTGATCACCGCCGCAGGTCCGCAAGGCGTCAGGACATGGCCGGGATGACGGCATCACCATAGGCGTCCACAGTGGAGTCGAGCGCGTCGTGCATGGCGTAGATCGCGAACTGGTCGACCCCGGCATCGCGCAGTTCCCGCAGCTTGGCCAGGTGCGCCTCGACGGGCCCGAGCAGGCAGAACCGGTCCACGATCTCGTCCGGCACGAACTCGGTGCTCGGGTTGTCGGCGCGGCCGTGGTGCGAGTAGTCGTACCCCTTCCTGCCCCTGATGTAGTCGGTGAGCGCGGTGGGCACTCCCTCCGCGGCGTCGCCGTAGCGGGCGACGAGGTCGGCGACGTGGTTGCCGACCATGCCGCCGAACCAGCGGCACTGCTCGCGGGCGTGGTCGAGGTCGTCGCCGACGTAGGCCGGGGCGGCCACGCACACGGTGATCGACGCCGGGTCGCGGCCGGCATCGCGGGCGGCTTCCCGGACGTGGTCGACCATCCACCGCGTCAGGTACGGGTCGGCGAGCTGCAGGATGAAGCCGTCCGCCTGCCGGCCGGCGAGCTCCAGGGCTTTGGGCCCGTAAGCGCCCATCCAGATCGGCAGCCGGCCGTCTCGCACCCACGGCAGCCGGACCGGGGTTCCGTGCAGCTGCACCTCGCGGCCCTCGGCCAGTTCCTTGATCACGCGCATGGCCTGTTCGAGCGTCGCCAGCGTGGTCGGCCGCCCACCGGTGACCCGCACCGCCGAGTCGCCGCGGCCGATGCCGCACACCGTGCGCGGCCCGAACATGTCGTTGAGCGTGGCGAAGGTCGATGCGGTGACCGTCCAGTCGCGGGTGGCCGGGTTGGTCACCATCGGGCCGACCACGAGCCGTTCGGTGGCGGCCAGGATCTGGCTGTGGATGACGAACGGCTCCTGCCACAGAACGCACGAGTCGAAGGTCCAGCCGTGGCTGAAGCCGAGCCGCTCGGCCCGGCGCATCCGGTCCACCACGGACCACGCGGGCGGGTCGGTCTGCAGAACCAGTCCGAATTCCATCTCTCCCCCAAAAACTGTTCTTGAATCTAATTTGCTTTGCGGTCCGGTAGTGGAACCTCAGACGCCGCCTGGACGGTGGGAGCCCCGACTTACGACCAGTACGCGGCATCGGGGCTGTCCTCGCCCAGTAGCCCAGAAGGGCGGGCACAGCCTGAGAACCCGCGGTGGTGCGACTTGCGTAGGTGGGCTAAGCGGCTGCGCCGCTTCAAAACGAAGGGATTCAGATCAGGTACTGGCAGGTGTCGCGGGCCAGGAACCGGCCGTGCCCGGCCCGGCCCGTGTAGGTGCCGTCGTCGACGACGACCTCGCCGCGGGACAGCACCGTGCGGACCCGGCCGGTGATCCGCTTGCCCTCGTAGGCGTTGTAGTCGACGTTCATGTGGTGCGTCTCGGCCGAGAGCACGTGCTCGGCGTGCGGGTCGTAGATCACGATGTCGGCG
The DNA here is from genome assembly GCF_056431445.1 of Saccharopolyspora sp. NPDC045941. NCBI lineage: Bacteria > Bacillati > Actinomycetota > Actinomycetes > Pseudonocardiales > Pseudonocardiaceae > Saccharopolyspora > Saccharopolyspora sp. NPDC045941. The sequence goes on along the minus strand of NZ_JBWKKU010000018.1, from coordinate 53,243 downwards.
TCTCCGCCGGGCGCGATCGTGCCCTTGCGCGGGTGCAGGCCGAACATCCTGGCCGGGGTGGTGCAGGCCAGTTCGACCCACCGGCGGCGGTCGATGCGCCCCTCCACGACGGCCTGGTGCAGCAGGTCGATGCGGTTCTCCACGCCCGGGATGCCGTTGGGGATCTTGGAGAAGTCGCCGCGGCCGAGCTCCTTCTGGTCCTTGAAGCAGAACGGGCAATGATCAGTCGACACCACCGAGAGGTCGTTGGTGCGCAACGCCCGCCACAGGTCCGCCTGGTGCTCGGCAGGCCGCAGCGGGGTCGAGCAGACGTACTTCGCGCCCTCGAACTCCGGCCGGGCCAGGTCGTCGACTGTGAGGAACAGGTACTGCGGGCAGGTCTCGCCGAAGACGTTCAGCCCGTTGTCGCGGGCTCGGGTGATCTCGGCGACGGCCTCGGCCGCCGAGACGTGCACGACGTAGAGCGGGGCACCGGCCACTCTGGACAGCTGGATCGCCCGGTGCGTCGCCTCGGCCTCCAGCAGCGGGTGCCGGACCTGCCCGTGGAACCTCGGGTCGGTGCGCCCGGCGGCCAGCGCCTGCTGCACGAGGACGTCGATGGCGATGCCGTTCTCGGCGTGCATCATCGCGAGCGCGCCGTTGCCGGCGGCCTGCTGCATCGCGCGCAGGATCCGCCCGTCATCGCTGTAGAACACGCCGGGATAGGCCATGAACATCTTGAAGCTGGTGATCCCCTCGGCGACCAGCGCGTCCATCTCCTTCAGCGCCTCGTCGCCGATGTCGGAGAGGATCATGTGGAAGCCGTAGTCGATCGCGCACTGCCCGTCGGCCTTGGCGTGCCAGGTGTCCAGGCCCTCGCGCGGCGAGCCGCCGACCGGCTGGATCGCGAAGTCGACGATCGTGGTGGTGCCGCCCCACGCGGCGGCCCTGGTGCCGGTCTCGAACGTGTCCGACGCGAACGTCCCGCCGAAGGGCATCTGCATGTGCGTGTGCCCGTCGACGCCGCCCGGGATGACGTAGTGCCCGGACGCGTCGATCACGGTGTCCGCATTGGACACCCACTGCTCGGCGACGGCGGGCGCGGCGATCGCGGCGACCTGCTCGCCGTCGACGAGCACGTCCGCGCGGGTCTCCTCGGTCGCGGTGACCACCAGGCCACCGCGGATGATCGTCCTGCTCATGATCGCCCCGCCTTCTCCATTGCCGCCAGCAGGATCCGGCCGCCCTCGCGCGCCTCGGCCTCGGTGAGGGTCAGCGGCGGCGCGATGCGCAGGACGTTGCCCGCCAAGCCGCCCTTGCCGATGAGCACGCCGCCCCGGCGGGCCTCTTCCAGCACCTCGGTGGCGATTTCCGGCGCGGGCGTTCCGTCGGCGTGCGCCAGCTCCACGCCGATCATCAGGCCCTTGCCGCGCACGTCGACGACGGCCGGGATCCGGCCGAGCGCTCCGTTGAGCTGTTCGCGCAGCACGCCGCCGACGCGCGCGGCGTTGCCCTGAAGGTCGTGGGCGAGGAGGTAGTCGAGGTTGGCCAGCGCACCGGCCGCGGTGACGGGGCTGCCGCCGAAGGTGGAGATCGAGTTCGCCCGGACGCTGTTCATGATCTCGGCGCGGGCGATGACACCGCCGACCGACAGGCCGTTGCCGATGCCCTTGGCGAAGGTGACGATGTCCGGCGCGCCGTTGGCGTCGTGCGCCTGCCAGCCCCAGAAGTGCTCGCCGGTCCTCCCCCACCCGGTCTGCACCTCGTCGCTGATCCACAGGATGCCGTGCCGGTCGAGGACCTCCTTGAAGCGGGCGAACATGCCGTCCGGCGGGGTGGCGAAACCGCCGACGCCCTGGATCGGCTCGGCGATCAGGCAGGCGACGTTGCCGTGCAACTGCCCGAGCACATCCTCCAGATCGGACACGCACGCGGCGGTGAACTCCGCGTCAGGCAGGCCGGCGAACGGGGTACCGCGCCGGCGGCTGCCGTGCACGTACGCCGTCTGCACCGGCGACAGGCTGGTCGGCGACCAGCCGCGGTTTCCGGTCACCGCCAGGGCCGAGAACGACCGGCCGTGGTAGCTGTTGCGCAGTGCCAGCACCTGGTTGGAGGTGCGGTAGCCGGTGGCCAGCAGCAGCGCGGTGTCGTTGGCCTCGGTGCCGCTGGTCGTGAAGAACACCCGCGGGTCATCGATGCCCGAGAGCTCCGCGACCCGCTCGGCGAGCTCGATCATCGGCCGGTTCAGGTACAGCGTGGAGGTGTGCAGGATCCGGCCCGCCTGCTCGCCGACCGCCGCGGTCACCTCGGGCAGCGCGTGGGCGGTCATCGTGGTGAGGATGCCGCCGAAGAAGTCCAGGTACCGGTTCCCCTCGGCATCCCAGACGTGCCGCCCCTCGCCGCGCTCGACGTCGATCGGCTCGTCGTAGTACAGCGCGAGCCAGTCCGGCAGCACCGCGCGGTGCCGCTTGGTCAGCTCTGCGTGCGTGCTCGTCATCGTCGCTCCTCTCACGGCTCGGTCAGCAGCCGGTAGGCGTCCGGGCGGCGGTCGCGGTAGAACGCCCACTTCTGCCGGACCTCGTCGATCAGGTCGAAGTCCAGGTCGCGCACCACGAGTTCCTCGTCGGTGCCGCTGGCCGGCTCGCCGACGAACTGCCCGTACGGGTCGACGAAGTAGCTGGTGCCGTAGAAGTCGTTGTCGCCGTACTCCTCGATGCCGACCCGGTTGATCGCCGCGATGAAGTACTCGTTGGCCACCGCCGCGGCGGGTTGTTCGAGCTTCCAGAGGTAGGAGGAGAGCCCGCGGCTCGTCGCCGACGGGTTGTAGACCAGCTGCGCGCCGGCCAGCCCGAGCGCCCGCCAGCCCTCCGGGAAGTGCCGGTCGTAGCAGATGTAGACGCCGATCCGGCCGACGGCGGTGTCGAAGATGGGCCAGCCGAGGTTGCCGGGGCGGAAGTAGTACTTCTCCCAGAACCCGGGCAGGTGCGGCAGGTGGTGCTTGCGGTACTTGCCGAGGTAGCTGCCGTCGGCGTCGATCACGGCGGCGGTGTTGTAGTAGAAGCCGGGTCCGTCGACCTCGTAGACCGGCACGACGATGACCATGCGGAGTTCTCGCGCCAGCGCGCACATCCGCTGCGTGGTCGGCCCGTCGGGCACCGCCTCGGCCCAGCGGTAGTGCTCCGCCTCCTGCACCTGGCAGAAGTAGGGGGCGTTGAAGACCTCCTGGAAACCGATGATCCCGGCGCCCTGCCCGGCCGCGGCGCGGGCGTGCTTCTCGTGCTGGTCGACCATCGAGGCGGTGTCGCCGGTCCACTTCGCCTGGACCAGCGCCGCACGAACGGTGTTGGGCATGGTTGCGCTGCACCCCTTCGGTCGGTGATGCCCTCTAGGACGACGTTCGGAGGGCGACCATGACGAGCCGGTCGGCCCGTCCATCGAAGGTATGACCAGTAGCCATGACGCGCAATGATCAAGCGATTGCGCAGTGTTCCCATTTTGGCGCGGCGGAACCGGGACACGTGCCGCTGCTAGGAGGAACACCCGCGGAGCGGGCCCGGACCGCGTCCCCGAATTCCCCCGAGAAGGCGAAGCGCCGGTGTGTCGTGCACCGGCCTGTCAGCTGCCGAGGCCGATGCCGCGGTTGTCGAGGAAGCGCAGCCAGCGGCCGCGCCGCCCGCCGTTCTCGTCGGCCCGGGCGAGGGCGCGGCGGGTGTACTGGACCAGCGGCCAGCGCAGGGGCTCCGGCGGGAACGGGATGGGACGGTCGCGCACCATGCGCAGCCGGGTGCGTTCGGTGTCCTCTCCCCACAGCAGGTCCAGCGCGGTCTGCGCGCCGAAGCGGGACGCCGCCACGCCCAGGCCCGTGTAGCCGACCGCGTGGGCGACCCCGCGTTCGCAGCCGATGACCGGCGTGAACCGGACCGTGGAGTCGATCGGCCCGCCCCAGCGGTGGGTGAAGCGCAGCCCCTCCAGCTGCGGGAAGGTCCGGAAGAAGTTCCGCGCCAGCGCGCGGTGCGCGGCGTCGTGCCGGGCCAGGGCCGGATCGGTGCGGCCGCCGTAGTAGTACACCGCGTCGTAGCCGCCCCACAGGATCCGGCCGTCCGGTGTCGGGCGGTAGTAGTGGAAGCGGTTGGCGCCGTCGGTGACGCCCTGCCGCTCCCGCCATCCCAGCGAGTCCCACCGCGGTGCCGACAGCGGCTCGGTGACCAGGACGTAGTCCCAGATCGGGAGCACGTACCGGCGGATCGAGCGCAGCGGCGCGGGAAACGCGTTGGTCGCGAGCACGACGCCCCCGGCCCGCACCGTCCCTTGTGGAGTCTTCAGCCGGACCCCGGCGTCGCGGCGCAGCGCGCGCACGGGGCTGCCTTCGTGGATGCGCACCTCGAGCCGCTGCGCCGCCGCGGCGAGTCCCCAGGTCAGCCTCGCCGGGTCGACGAGCCCGCCCGCGTCCGGCAGGCGCACGCCCGCCCGGTAGGTCGGCGAGTTCACGTCCGCGCGAATGCCGCCGGCGCCCAGGAACCGCGCCGCCATCCCGTGCTCCCGGTACAGCTCGGCCTCGTCGCTGAGCTCCTCGACCTCGTGGGGCTCGGTCGCGACGCCCGTCTTGCCGCACAGCCGGAAATCCGCGTCGATCGCCTCGTCCCGCACGAACTCGCCGATCGCTTGGAGGTTCTCCCGCCCCAGGCGCACCAACCGGTCGTTCTCCGCCGGCCAGCAGAAGCGGCCGTGGGCGAGGCCGTGCGTCAGCGACTCCGACACGAAGCCGCCGTTGCGGCCGCTGCCGCCGTGCCCGAGCCGGTGCGCTTCCAGCAGCAGCACGTCGAGGTCCGGGCGCCGCCGCTTGGCCAGGATCGCCGCCCACAGCCCGGTGAATCCGCCGCCGACCACGACGAGATCCGCGCGGTCGTCGCCGGGCAGCGGCTCGCGCGGGGCGGGCGCGTCCGCGCGATCCGTCCAGTACACGGCGATTTCAGCGTCGCGCAACGCCGGGTCGAGCTCGTCCATCCGGCGCTAGTCCCACCACGGGCGGTAGCCGACGCCGTGCTTCGCCGCGCGGCTGACGTCTCGGCGCAGTTCCCGGGTTTCGCGAGCGACGCCGGGCGGGAAACCGTGCTTGATCGCCCGGTGCTCGGCGGTCTCACCCATGTAGCAGACCGAGTAGAACAGCCCGACCAGCAGGCCCAGCAGGATCGAGGTGAGCCGGATCCACAGCGGACCGGGCATCAGCACGAGGAGGCAGAAGGGCGCCAGCTGGGTCAGGGCGCGGGCGAAGTGCCGCAGCACCCAGGTCGAGCAGGTGACGTCGTGCAGCACCCACTCCGCGCACCGGTCCGGCAGCCTGCCGCCGAAGGCGTACCAGACCCACTGCGCCGGATTGGGTCGATTGGTCGCCATGTTCTCCAGGCTAGTCTTCGCGATTCCGGTCACCAGCCGTCCATTCGGCCGGATCCGAGGACGCGGCAATCCTAGGCCCGGCCGGGCGCGGCTCCCTCATCCGGCCCGAAATGCGTCCCGCGACACACCTGGGGGATACCGGTAACGAAGGCCGCCCCTGATCGATGTTATGGGCAGAAGGGGTGAGTGATCGTGTTCGTCGTCGTTGTCGCCTTGTTGCTCGTGCTTGTCCTGGGTGCCGTCATGTTCACCGACGTGCTGGACCGCAAGGGTTCGCCGAGCCGTGGCCTGAAGAACGCGGTGGCCCAGTTGCGGCGGGACATCCGCCTGCTCGGCCACCGCTGATCGTCCAGAGTGGACTCCGGCCTCGCCTCGCGGCGAGGCCGTTCCCGTTCCCGACCCCACCACCTGCAGCCCTCCCACCAGCGATGATCTTGCGAATCGCCGACCAGGGGGGCTGGCCACGCCCGCCGGCGGTGACGTAGGGTGCGACCGGCCGCCACCACTCGTTTGGGTGAAGGCGACGCCGCGAACAGACCAATCGGCCGGACAGGTGGGGTGGCAGAAGTGGGTAATTCGTCGTTGCCGCGAGCCCGCACTCGGGGCCGCCACCGGCGGGTGGAGCCCAAGACGTGGCAGCACGCCACTCCCCCGCGGGTGATCGGCTACGCGGTCGCGGTGTTCCTCACCGTGATCGCGGTCAGCAGCGCCTATCACCGCACCGACGCGCCGCAGGCAGCCCCGGCTCCGGCCCCGCAGCCGGCCGCCGCCCAGCCCGCCGCGCAGTTCCTCGCTCCGCAGGTCACGGCCACGGCGCCGGACCTGGCTCCCGCGACGCCGGAACCGCGGCTGCTCGCCAGCGAAACCCTGGCCCCGGCTCCCGCCAGGACGCCGGTCGCCGAGCGGCAGACCGAGGAAGCTCCGGAGACGACGAAGGCGCCGAAGGCGACCACCCGGACCTCGGCGCCCGCGGCGACCTCGCAGCCCGAGGAGCCGACCCGGACCACGCAGCCGTCCGACGAACCGGCGCCGACCACGCAGCCGTCCGAGCCGCCGAGCGAGACCGCCCCGCCGTCGCAGTCCGAGCCGCCGGGCAACTCCGGGCCCGAACGCCCGGGCCTGCTGCCCGCGATCGGCGGGATCGTCGACGGGCTCACCGGTCCGCTGCTGAAGCCGTAGCCGTCGCGACCTCGGCACCCCGGTGGGACAGTTGATCCGGAGGTGCCGAGATGGACACAGTCGCGATCACCGGCGGGACCGGACACCTCGGGCGCGAACTGGTGCGCCTGCTCAAGCCCGCGCACCGGGTGCGGGTCCTGACGCGCCGGCCCGGCACCGATCCCGAGCTGGAGTGGGTGCAGGGCGACCTCGCCACCGGTGAAGGGGTCGCCGAAGCGGTGGCCGGCGCGCACACCGTGGTGCACGCGGCGACGTGTTCCCCCGCCGCCCAGCGCGGCTTCATGCACCCGGTCGACTTCTGGCGCAGCCCGCCCGACGTCGACGTCGACGGCACCAGCCGGTTGCTCGAAGCCGCCGCGGCGGCCCAGGTCCGGCACTTCCTCTACGTCTCCATCGTCGGCGTGGATCGGCCGGCCATGCCCTACCTGCGGTTGAAGCACACCGCCGAGGAGCTCGTCAGCGTCGCCGACGTGCCGTGGTCGATCGTGCGGGCGACCCAGTTCCACTGGCTGCTGGACCGGATGCTCAACCGCGCCGCCCGGCTCCCGGTGCTGCCGCTGCCGGGCGCGCTGCCCACGCAGCCGGTCGACACCCGCGATTTCGCCGAGTACCTGGTCGAATGCATCCGCGATGGCGCCGGGCAGCGGCGCGAGGACTTCGGCGGCCCGCAGGTGCTCACGCTCCGCGACGCGCTGCGCACCTGGCAGCGCGTCCGCGGCACCGACCGCCGGGTGATCAACGTGCCCGCGCCGCGGCGGCTGCGCCGGATCGCCACCGACATGACCTGCCCCGGCGGTCGCCGCGGCAAGATCAGCTGGGCGGACTGGCTGCAGTCGCACCCCGCTGAGTGACCGCCGCGCGGCGGGCTCCGGCCGCTCTCCTACGATCTGAGGCGTACGGAGTACGGAGAGGGTGCGATGGCGACGGAGTACAGCGGCGGCGGAGATCCGGCACGCAGCCTGGCGCTGCTGTGGCGGACGCAGGACGGGCCGACCAGCGGGCGCAAGGGGCGGTCCGATCTGGGCGTGGGCCGGATCGTGCGGGCGGCGATCGAGATCGCCGACACCGACGGGCTCGCCGCGCTGTCCATGCGCCGGGTCGCCGACCACCTCGGCGTCGGCACCATGTCGCTGTACACCTACGTGCCGGGCAAGGCCGAACTGATCGACGTCATGCTCGACACCGCCTACGGCGAGACCGCCCGCCCCGAGCCCGGCCCCGCATGGCGAGACCGGTTGGCGCAGGTGGCGCGGGAGAACTGGGCGATGTACCACCGGCATCCGTGGATGCTGCAGGTCGCGGCCGGGCGCGCCGTGCTGGGGCCGAACGCGATCGCCAAGTACGACTACGAGCTGGGCGCGGTCGCGGAGCTCGGGCTCACCGACGTCGAGATGGACTCCCTGCTGAGCCTGGTGCTGGGGCACGCCGAGGCCGCCGCCCGGCGGTCGGTGGAGATGGCGCAGGCCGAGCAGCGCAGCGGGATGAGCGACGAGCAGTGGTGGCAGGCGCACGCCCCGCTGCTCGGGCAGCTGGTCGACCCGCAGCGCTACCCGACGGCCACCCGGGTCGGCGCCGCCGCGGGCGAGGCCCACGGCTCGGCACACAACCCGGAGCACGCCTTCGAATTCGGCCTGCAGCGGATCCTCGACGGCATCGAGGCGTTCGTCGCGGGCCGCGGCTAGCGGTCAGGCGATCTCGACCAGCCTGGACCCGCAAACCTGGCCGGCACGGGTGGATAGGCTCGAACAATGGTCCAGCCAAAGGCAGAACGGTCGATCATGGCGCTGGCCGACCTGGCCACCCCCATGGCGATCCGGGTGGGGGCGACGCTGAGCCTGGTCGAACACGCAGGGGGCGAGGGCGCAACGGCGGAGCAACTCGCCGCCAGAACCGGAACCGCGACGCAGGCGATGCGATGCCTCCTCGATCACCTGGTCACGATCGGCGCATTCGATCTCGATGCGGACTCCGCCCGTTATCGGCCCACGAGTCTCGGCGCCCAGATGGGCGAGGACGCCCCGGAAGGGGTCAAACCCCTGCTCGACATCACTTGCGCGGGTGGTCGCGGCGAACTCGCCTTCGTCGATCTCCTCGAGACGGTCACCACCGGCGCGCCCGCCTATCCGCACCGGTACGGGCGCGATTTCTGGGCGGACCTCGACGCCGAGCCGAAGCTGCGGCGCACGTTCGACGCCCAGATGAACTGGCGGTTCCGCGAGCAGGCGCCGCAGATCGCCACGAGCTTCGACTGGAGCCGCTTTCCCGACATCGTCGACGTGGGCGGCGGCGACGGGCCGTTGCTCATCGAGATCCTGCACGCCCATCCCGGCGTCAGGGGCCAGATCCTGGACCTGGCACCCACGGCGACCGCTGCCGCCGGGAGGTTCGCGGCCCTCGGACTCGGAGACCGGGCCAGCGCTGTCGCCGGCAGCTTCTTCGACCCACTGCCCGCAGGAGCCGACGCCTACCTGCTCTCCGACATCCTGCACGACTGGGGCGACGAGCACGCCCGAAGGATCCTGGCCGAGTGCCGACGGGCGGCCACCCCGAACGGCACCGTGGTGGTGATCGAGCCGGTACGGGGCCACGGGGTCGGCACGGCCATGGACCTACTCATGCTGATGTGCTTCGGCGGCAGGGAAAGGACGGTCGACGAGCTGGCGGAGCTCGCCGCCGGCTGCGGGCTCAGGCTCCACAGCTCGGTTCCGGTGACGGAAGGGCGGATGGCACTGGAGTTCAGAGTCGCACCCGATCTGGCGGATGAACCGCCGCAGGCCCGGTAGCGCTCTGACGTTGCCCCGCATCATCACCTGCACGCCCCCGGCTTCGGTCGAGCCGGGTTCACCCCGCACAGTCTCATCCTCGGATGGCATGCGCGGAGCGCCGCCATATTCAGCGCGTTGCGTGCCGATGGCCGGCTCAGCGTGATCGTGGCGCTCCGCTCACTCACTTCCGGCAGCACGACGTCGCCATGCGACGGACCCCCTTCCCCGGTCGGGCAGCCAGTTCATCGCGCGGTTCGGATACCGACCAGCACATCCGCCGCCAGCTCGTCGTCCGCGTCGTAGGGCATGGACAGCGAAACGCGGTCCAGCAGACCGTCGAAACGACGTCGCACCAGCGCACCAACCTGCTCCGGTTCAGCAACGATCGCGAACGCGTGGAGGACGTCGTCGGTGATGCGGCGGCCCATCTCGTCCCACTCCCCCTGCTTGGACAACGCGTTCAGCTCCTGCTGGAGTTCACCCCAGCCGTGTTGCTCCAGCACCGGCCGGTAGGCAGGCGTGGACGCGTAGAAGGCGACCTGCCTGCGCGTTCCAGCCACGGCTGCCTGCAGGTCCGCTTCGTTCCGGCCGGTCGCGACCATGACCATGCCGGCGACCTCGAAGTCCGCCGCGCCTCTTCCGGCGCGATCAACTGGCTTCGTCGAAGCGATTCTTGAGCTGGTACAACACCCTCGGCGAAGCCGCGCCGGCCGGGCACCGGGGAACTACCGGTCGCACTACCCGATTCGCGGAAGCGAGATCAGCCCTGGCCTGTTCGCGTTGTCAGCTCTTCGAGCACCACGACGCAGCCGGATACGCATCGCTCATGGGAGCGGCGCAGTCCACCCACATCCTCGCCCCCGAGCACCAGCAGACGCTCAAGTCCGTGCAGCGCCAGATCTATGAACGCTTCCTGAGCACGCTGCGGGACGGTGACCGCGCAGGAGACTTCCACCTCGCCACCACCTTCGCGATCATCGCGATGTGCGAGCACGTCAACAACTGGGTCCGCCCCGGCGGCCGACTCGACCCCGAGACCATCGCCGACGAGTACGTGGCGCTGGCACACCGCATAGTCGGCACACGAACCGGCTGACGCTCACATCAAGAGGAGCGGTTCAGCGCGGCTTTCAGGGCCTCGCGGGTGTCTTCCGGAGTGAGCGCGTCGGAGGTGAGGCGGTGCAGAGCGGCGCTGTGGACCTCGACGTCCTCGGGTTTGTCGAGGTAGAGGGCACCGCAGAGATGTTCCAGGTAGACGATGTCGGGGATTTCCGGCTGGGCGAAGCGCAATAGCGTGAAGGGGCCCTCCGCGCCGGAGCGGCCGACGTCAAATGGCAGTATCTGCAGCGAGACCGCGGACATCGTGGTCGCCTCGAGCAGATGCTCGATCTGCTCCCGGAGCACTTCCGGGCCGCCGATCGGCCGGTACAGCACCGATTCGTCGATCACCGCCCACAGCCGCGGCGGCTTCGGCCGCGTGAACAGCTTCTGGCGCTGCATACGCAGCCGTACTCGCCGGGCCACCTCGTCGTCCGGGAACTCCGGGCGGCCCTGGGTGGCGACCGCGCGGGCGTACTTCTCGGTCTGCAGCAGGCCGGGCACGAACTGGATCTCGTAGGTCTGGATGCGGGAGGCCGATTCCTCCAGGCCGACGTAGTCCTGGAACCACAACGGCATCAGATCGTTGAAGCGGTGCCACCAGCCAGGTTCGTTGGACCGCCGCACCAGGTTCAAAAAGGACTCGTGCTCCGCCTCGTCGGTCACCCCGTAGAGGTCGAGCAGGTCAGCGACGTCGCGCTCCTTGAAACCGACCCGGCCCAGTTCGAGGCGGCTGATCTTCGATCCGGAACCGCGGATGGCGAAACCAGCGTCCTCCCGGGAAATCCCTCTCGCCTCGCGCAACCTGCGCAGCTGGCTACCCAGTACAAGACGTCGAGCAGTGGGTCCGCCTTCCGTGGCACTGTCCTCGGCCACGTGAGACCTCCTCCACAGGGGGGCTACTACGCCAGCATGGTAGCCGACCCGCGCAGCCGGCATCCCTCAAGCTGACGACCTCTCTCTCGCAACGTGCGGCGCCGCCCTTGATCCACTGTGGAGCACTGCTCGGGTCGCTGCTGGCGTCGAAGTGGCTCTGCCCGCCCGGGTCGGCTGAGGAAGTCGAGCTCGGCGAAGTCGTTCGACGTGGCGGACGAGCCGGCGGACACGCTGGGTGCGGGGTCTCCCCGCACCCAGCGCCCTGGCCGTTGCGGGGCGTTGGCGTTGTCATACGAGGGGCGGCCGGTGGCGCGGCTAGGCCGTCGGTGAGGCGATCAGCTCAGCTTCCGCAGTGCTGCACGCACTGCGGCGAGGCTGGCGTCGGGTTCGTCCCAGAAGACCATGTGCCCGGCTCCGGGGACTTCGACGAGTTCGGCGGAGGGATTGGCCTTGGCGGCTTCCTGCGCGCCAGCGGCGGTGACGACCGGGCTGTCGGCTCCGTGGACGAGAACCGCGGGGGCGGGCACGTTGGGCCAATGGGCGAAGAAATCCTCGGATTCGAACCCGGCGTGAGTTGCCGCGATCGCGGTCCGCGAGCAGGAGGACAGCCAGCGGGCGCGCAGCTCCTGTTCCCTGCGAGGCCAGCGGGGCCAGGACTGCGCGACCTCGTCGGCGTTGGTGCCCTCACGGGCTTGGTCGAGTTGGCGGAGGAAGGCTTCGAGGGTCGTGGGGTAAGGATCCCTGCCCGGGCCGCTCATCGGGGGGTCGACCAGAACGGTCCCTCGCAGTTCGTGATGGGCGGTGGTCGCGGCCAGCGCCGCGATCCGCGCACCCATGGAGTGTCCGAGCAGGATGGGGCTTTCCAGCTGCAGCCCGGACACGACCGCATCAACGTCCGCGGCGTAGCTGGCGAGGTCGTAGCCGTGCAGTGCAACCGCACCGTTCGCCGCAATGGGTTCGGGCGGGTTGTCGGAGAGTCCGCGGCCTCGGATGTCGAGCACGAGTGGGCGCACGAGGTCGGTCAGTTCTCGCGCCACGAAGTCCATCGTGATGGCGGGGCTGGTGATGCCGGGAAGGATCAGCACCGGCACGCCGTCGGCCGGGCCGTAGTCGAGCAGGTGCAGCCGGAGCGGTCCCGAACGCACCCAACGGCTCACCGCGGGGACGGCGCCGAGATCGGCCAACGCCGGTTGGCTCATGGTGCGGGCAGTCGGTGGCTCCGTCGGGATCGACGGGAGGGACGTGGTCACGAGTGGCCTTTCTGTGTCGGCGAGTCGGCTCAGCGGTCGGCGCGCTACCCAGCCGCCGATGCGAGGGGCGCGGCGGTGTTGAGCCCGGGCAGGCTGTCGAGGTGGGCAAGGGCGTCGTAGAGGCCGATGACATCGGCGTATTTGGCTTGCAGGTCGAACAAGGCGGCATCGTGCGGGCCTTGCGCTCGGTCACCGCAGGCTTCGCGCACGACGAGGGTGTTGAAGCCGCACTGCACGGCATCGACCGCGGTGGCGCGGACGCAGCCGGAGGTGGTGGCGCCGCAGACGAGCAGCGTGTCGGTGCCCAGGCTGGTCAGCAGGGTGGCCAGGCCGGTTCCGTGGAATGCGGAGGCGCCCTTCTTCAGGACGAGGTGGTCGCGGGCGTGCTGCTCGAGCCGGGGATCGAGAGCGACCTCTTCGCTTCCTTCCCGCAGGGCTCGCATGCCCGGTGCTTTGCGGAGCCAGGCTATGGAGTCACCGTCGGCCTCGGCGGGCGTGTAGCTGATCGCGGTGTAGATCACCGGCACGTCGTGTTGCCGGGCCGTGGTCGCGAGGACGGCCGCCGCAGTCACCTCCCGGGTGAGGTCGGATCCGGAGGCGAAGCCGGGTTCGGTGAATCCGCGGGTCAGGTCGACCACGACCAGTGCCGGGCGGCTGCCGCGGGGAACAGCGGCGCCGAACCCGGCCCGGTCGTAGGTGGCATCGGTCTCGGCCCCGTGCAGGCCGGCGGATCGGTGGTCATCGACGGGCACGCTGCAACTCCTTGATCAGTTTGTCCTGGGTGCGGATCCGGCCGAGCAGCCAGCCCTGGAAGAACCCGAGCGCTGCGGCGGCCGCCAGCGCGGCGTATCGCCGGGTCTCGGGTGGAAGCAGCATCGCCAGCCCGTCGAGGCTGTCGTTCGCAGCGGGGCTCGCGGCCGGAGCGGGCGCGACGCCGTTGCTGCCCGGGGTTCCGAGGGCCGGTTCCGAGGCTGCGGTGCTCGGCCCCTGCTGCAGTTGAACGGCGAGGTTTCGGGCGAACTGGTCGAGCAGCCGGTTGGACACGGTGCTGATGGCGCCTTTGCCGAACTGGGCGAGCTTTCCGCGCACGGACAGGTCGGTGTGCAGGTTGAGCGTCGCTCCCCCGGGAGCTTCGAGCACGGTCAGGGTGACATCGGCCTCGGCGTCGCCGTTGCCGTGGCTGTCCGCTCCCCGCGCGAGCAGTCGCAGCCGGCGATCAGCGGCGGCGACCTCGCTGAACCTCACCGTGCCGGCGTACGCGGCGCTGATCGGGCCGACCTTGAACTTGACGCGGCCGCGGTAGGTGTCGCCGTCCCGCCCGTCGAGGGTCGCGCCGGGCAGGCAGCCCGCCACCCGCTCGACGTCGTTGATCAGGGTGAACACGGCATCCGGGTCGGCCGGGACTTCGAGTTGGTTTTCCAGGATCACGGTGTCGCTTCTTTCTCGGCAGGGATGCCGGCCGGGCAAGCAGGTTCGGTGTCCGAAGTGGACCGACGGCACTCAGCGGTCGCGGCGATCGCGTCGACGATCGTCTGGTAACCCGTGCAGCGGCACAGGTTGGCCGAGACCGCCTCGCGGATCTCTTCGCGGTCGGCGTCCGGCTGCTGCGCGAGGAAACCCTCGGCGAGCATGAGGAATCCGGGAGTGCAGAACCCGCACTGCAGTCCGTGGTGGTCGCGGAAGGACCGCTGCAGATCGGAGAGCTCCCCGTCCTCGCCGAGCGACTCGACCGTGCGGATGTCGCTGTTCTCGGCTTGTACGGCGAACATCAGGCACGCCCGCACCGGTTCGCCGTCGACGAGGACTGTGCAGGCCCCGCACACCCCGTGCTCGCATCCGACGTGGGTGCCGGTGAGCCCGAGGTCGTGGCGCAGGGCGTCGAGCAGGGTCTTCCGCGGTTCGACGAGGGCCTCGTGCGTTGCACCGTTGACGTTCAGCCCGATCAGGTGTCGCTCGCTCATGACGGGGTGGTCGCCTCCTCTCGGCTGGACAACTGCGGGGAAATGGCCGCGTCCAGCGCGGCCAGCACGGTCTGCGGGTGCACGGGCGTGATGTCGAGTTCGACTCCGGTGTGGCGCAGTGCGTCGTTGATCGCGTTCAGCACGGCGGCCGGCGCACCGATGGTGCCGCCCTCGCCGGCACCCTTGGCGCCGCTTTCGGTGAAGGCGCAAGGTGTTTCGAGGTGGGTGACGGTGATGTCCGGGATCTCCGTCGCGGTCGGCACCAGGTAGTCGATGAAGCTGGCGGCCGAGGGCTCGCCGTTGTCGGCGTAGGTGACCTCCTCGAACAGGGCTCCGGCGATGCCCTGGGCGATCCCGCCGCGGCACTGGCCATCGACGACCTGCGGGTGGATCACCACTCCGCAGTCCTCCACGCAGGCGTAGCGCAGGATCTTGATCTGGCCGGTGCCCGGATCGGCCTCGACGACCACCGCGTGGGTGGCGTTGGAGAACGTGCCGTCACCGGCGACGTCGAAGCTCGCGGTCGCCGTCAACGTCGGTTCGACGCCCTTGGGCAACAGGTGGCTGCGCAGATAGGCCACGTCCGCGATGTCCTCGAAGGACACTCGCTGCGCGGGGTCGTCGATCTGGACGACTCCCCCATCGCCGTCTAATCGGACGTTGTCCGGGCGTGTCTTGAGCAGGTGCGCGGCGATGATGCACAGCAGCTCGCCGAGCCGTCTGGCCGCGACGGACACGGCCGACCCGCCGATCGTCACCGACCGCGAGGCGAAGGTTCCCCATCCGTAGGCGATGCGCTCGGTGTCGCCCTGCCGCAGCTTGACCTTGTCCAGGTCCAGTCCCAGCCGGTCGGCCACGATCTGGGCGAGGGTCGTCTCATGCGACTGCCCGTGGTTCATCGTGCCGCTGGTGACCACCACCGACCCCGTGGTGTCCATCCGGATCTCGGAGACGTCGAAACCGGGGACCACCTGCATCTTGCGCTTGGCGAAAGCGTCGGACCCGTAGCCGGTCCGCTCCGAGAAGCAGCAGTAACCGATGCCGATGTGCCGCCCCTCGGCGGCGGCCCGCTCCCGGAACCCGTACCAGCCCTCATCACGGAGGGTGGCCTCGGCGAGGTCGAGCGATTCCCGGTAGGTGCCGGGATCGTAGGTGACGTCGTTGACGCCGGTGTAGGGGAATTCGGTGATCACGTTGCGCCGGCGGATCTCGACCGGGTCGATGCCGAGTTCGCGCGCAGCGCGCTCCATGACGCGTTCCATCGCCATGACGTACTGCGGACGGCTGACCCCGCGGTAGGGCGCGGTCGGCGCCTTGTTGCTGGTGATGGCGCGGCCGCGGACCCGGTAGGCGGGCACCTGGTAGACGCCCGGCATCTCGGCGGAGGCCATCAGCGGTTCGATGCCGGCCGTGAACGGGTAGCAGGAGTAGGCGCCCATGTCGCAGACGACGTCGACGTCCAAGGCGGTGATCCTGCCGTCGGCGTCGAACGCCGCGCGGGTGCGGTAGCGCTGCTCTCGGGCCAGGAATGCGGCGGTCAGCGCCTCCCGGCGGTCCTCGATCCACTTCACCGGGCGGTCCAGCTTCCGGGCCGCCGCTGCGACCGCGATCTCCTCGCGGCCGACCACGCACTTCTGGCCGAATCCGCCGCCCATGTCGGGGACGGTGACCCGCACGGTGCGCTCCGGAACGCGCAGCGAGCGGGCCAGCACCGTGCGCACCTGGTGCGGGACCTGCGTGCAGGTCTGCACCAGCAGCTGGTCGTCGCGGTCGTCCCAGGAGGCGACCACACCGCGCGTTTCCAGCGGCAGCGCGTTCTGCCGCCCGCTTCGCGTGACGACCTCGACCACGCACCCCGGTCCGGATTCGGCGGTCTCGAACGCGGTGTCGACACCGGGTGTGTCGAACATCGACACGTCGAGGAGGACGTTCCCGGGTGCTTCCTCGTGCACGAGCGGTGCGTCCGCGGCGAACGCGGTCTCCTCCGAGACGACCGCGCCGAAGGGTTCGTAGGTCGCCACCGCGGCTTCGATGCCGTCTTCCACGCTGTAGGGGTCGCGAGCGATGACCACGGCCACCGGTTCGCCGACGAAGCGCACCTTCTCCTTGGCGAGGATGGGCATCGCGGTGGGGGCGAACTCCTCCGGCGGGCGATCGAGCAGCGCCACGATGTCGCCGAGGTCGAGGTCCTCAGCGGTGTAGGCGGCGACGACGCCCTCGACCTCGCGGACCGCGGAGAGGTCGATGTCGAGGATCCGGCCGTGCGCGACGGTGGAGCGGACGAAACCCGCGTGCAGCATCCCGCTCAGCTGGACGTCGTCGATGAACCGCCCCCGACCGCGCAGCAGGCGGGGGTCTTCGCGCCGGGGGACGGCGGCCCCGACCCAGCGCTTCCCGTCGGACTGCGGAGATCCGTGTCGGACACCGGTATCGCGTCCGGTCATCGCGTCTCTCCTTTCTCCCACGCCTCGTGCAGGGCCTGGGCGACGAGCGTCCGGGTGAGCCGACGGCGATAGGCGCCGGTACCCGCTGCGTCGTCGGGTGGATCGATGGCCGCAGCGGCGGCCTCCCCGCACGCGGTGAACAGATCCGGTCCGGGGACACTCCCCGCCAGCACGGCCTCGGCCTCGGGTACCCGGATGGGCGCCGGGGCCACGCCGCCGAGCACCACCCGACCTCCGGTCAGCGGACCCGCTCCGGCGACGGGGTCCGGGTCGAGCGCGACCGCTGCGTCGACGGTCGCGAAATCCCCGTGGCGGCGGGCGAACTCAGTGAGCGCGGCTCGCGGCGCCGGGCGCGTGAAGCGCACTTCCACGACGACCTCGTCGGGTTCGACGGCCGTGGCGTAGAACCCGTAGAACATCTCCGCGGCCGGGATCTCCCGTTGCCCGTTCGGGCCTTCGGCGACGATCACGGCATCGAATAACAGGGCGAGCAGGCACCACTCGGCGGTGGCGTCTCCGTGCACGATGCTGCCCGCGACGGTGCCGCGCGAGCGGATCGGCAGGTGGCCCACCCACCGCATGGCCCGGGAGATCGCGTCGAACTCCGGCCCCAAGGTGTGGCCGGCGGTCTCGACCGCACGATGGGTGCTCAACGCCCCGACCCGGAGTTCCGGGCCGTCGCGCCGGATCGAGCTCATCGCCGGATCGCGGCGCAGCAGTCCCATGTCGACCAGGACCGTCGGCCGGGCGAGCCGGAAGTTCATCATCGGTATCAGGCTCTGGCCGCCGGCGATGAGCTTCGCCTCCTCGCCCGCTGCGGCGAGTTCGCCGAGCAAGCCGACGGCATCGGCGACGTCATGCGCCCGGTGGTAGCTGAACGCAGCGGGCTTCACGCGGTCAACCTCCTCGTTGTTGGATGCCTGGAACGGATTTTCGCCGTCAGTGCGCCGAAGTCTCCGTAGTGGCAGCGGCTTTCACGACCGTCGGCTCGGCACCGAGATCGGTGATGCGGTCGAGTTCGCGACCTCGGGTCTCCGGCGCGGCGACCATCATGAACACGACCGCGGCCACCACGAGCACACCGAGCACTGTGAAGGTCAACGGCAGGCCCAGCACCGGCCACAGCACGCTGCCGAACAGCAGCGGGGCGAAGCCGGTGACGGCGCGGCTCGACGACGACGCCCAGCCGAAGCCCGAGGCGCGCAGCTCCGTCGGGTAGAGCTCGGAGACGTAGGCGTACATGACCGGGATGACCACCAGGGCGAACAGACCGAAGGCGCCGATCGCCACGACCGCCAACGCAGGCGTTCCCAGCAGCAACGAGAACACCACCAGCATCACCGACATGATCGGCCCCGCGGTCGCGATGACCCGCTTGCGGCCCACCCTGTCCACGACGAGCACCGCCAGTGCGACGCCGACGATGCCCACCGCGTTCATCAGCGCGGTCGAAGCGAAGGCCGCGATCTCGCCGAAGCCCTCCGCCTTCAGGATCGACGGCATCCAGCTCAGCGCGGCGTAGTACACCAGCATCACGCTGGTGAACAACGTCCACGACACCGCAGTGATCCGCGGGTTGAAGGCCCACACCCGGCGAAGCTGGTCGAACGCTGCCGCCAGTGCCCCACCGCGAGTGTCCTCCACGACCGCCGCCGGAATCACGTAGGGCTCCGGCTTTGCTCCGGTGCGCCGGACGAGATCGTCGATGACCGCGCGAGCTTCTTCCTCACGGCCCTTGCGGACCAGGTACAGCGGAGACTCCGGAACACCGCGTCGCACCCAGATCAGCAGAAGCGCCGGCAGGATCATCAGCACCAGCATCCAGCGCCAGTTCCCGTGCACCGGGACCAGCAACGTCGCCGAGACACCTGCCAGCGTGGTCCCCACCGGCCACCAGCCGTCCATCGCCGAGAGCACCCGTCCCCGTTGCCGGCGGGGTGAGAACTCGCTGACGATCGCGTAGTCGACCGGGATGCACCCACCGAGACCGACGCCGGCGAGGAAGCGCAGGAGCAGGAAGATCTCGAGGTTCGGCGACAGCGCCCCGACTGCGGAGAACAGCGCGAAGAGCAGCAGCGTGATGCTGAACGCCCGCTTGCGGCCGATGCGGTCGGCCACCGTCCCCCAGGCGACCGCACCGACCGCCATGCCGATCAGGTTTGCGGTGGCCACCAACCCCTTCTGGCCCGGTGACAGCCCGAACTCGGTCCCCACCAGCGGGGTGAGGAAGCCGTTCAGCGCGACGTCCCAGGCATCGAACATGTAGCCCAGTCCGCCGATCAGGAAGATCTTGCCTTGCGCGCTCCATCGCCAGGGCAGGTCCTGGACGACTTGGTCTCCGGTACGCATGAGTCACTCCGTTGTGCTGTAGCGGCGTCACGCGTCAGCGTGCGAACTGGTAGTGGATGGATTCGGTGTCCGGGTCCGTGAGCGGGCTGCCGTTCCACAGCCAGTCGTAGGACACGTCGGACTCACCATCGAAGCGACGCAGCTTGTCGTCGCGTTCACGCTGCTCCGGGCCATCGGGCAGGTGGTAGAAGCTCATGTTCTGCAGGGACGCATCCTGGACCATGCCCGCGTGCTTCGCCCGTCGATCGACGTAGCGGACCAGGGCCGCCTCGATCCCGTCGCGAGTCACCCGGCCGAGCTCCTCCGCGAGCACGGCGGCGTCCTCCATCGCCTGGGAAGCGCCCTGCGCCTGGTAGGGCAGCATCGCGTGGCAGGCATCGCCGAGCAGGGCGACCCGCCCGTCGACCCAGACCGGGTCGCGGCGCCGGCGGTACATCGCCCACACCGACACGTCCTCGTCCTTCGCCTTGGCCAGCACGGCCGGAACGCGGTCGTCCCAGTCCTCGTACTCCGCGGCGAGCTGCGCCGCGGTCGCCGGGCCGCTCCAGTCCCGGGCGATCTCCTCGGTGCACGGGACGATCGCGACGATGTTGAGGTACTGACCGCCGCGGATCATGTAGTGCACCAGGTGCTTGTCCGGGCCGTACCAGATCGTGGAGTGGAAGCGGTCCACCAGGAACCGGGTCGCCGGGTCGGCGGCCACCAGGTCGCCGGGGATCAGCGCGCGGTAGGCCATCTCCCCGGAGAACTCCAGGGTGTCGTCGAATTCCGCCAGGTCCCGCACCGCGGACCGGATGCCGTCCGCCCCGATCACGAGATCCCCGGCGAACCGGCGTCCATCAGCGGTCAGCACCGCCGGGCGCGCCGGATCGGTGCGATCGAGATCGACCACCTGCGCCGAGGTGGCGACCTCGACCACCGGGCCGGGCCCGGTCGGGTCCAAGCACGCCTCCAGCAGGACGCTGTGCAGGTCGGCGCGGTGGTAGTGCCAGTAGGGCGCCCCGTACTGGTCGATCACCCGCTGCCCGAGCGGCAGCTGGGCGATGATGCTCCCGTCGGCCCAGCGACGGCGGACCTGGTCCTGGGGTTCGGTGCGCACGCGCTCCAGCTGAGCGCGAAGCCCCAGCCCGATCAGGATCCGGCTGGCGTTGGGCGCGGTCTGGATTCCCGCGCCGATCTCCCCCAACTGCGCCGCCGCCTCGACCACGGTGACCCGCAGGCCGCGCTGCCGCAGCGACAGCGCGGCGCACAGGCCTCCCAAGCCGGCACCGACAACAACGACTTCGAACGACTGGCTCGCAGCCACGCTGGCCTCCTCGTCCTCGCCGGATCCCGCGTCGGATTCAGGTGATCCGAACACGTACTATCCGGATATGCAAGGTCTTGTTTGAAAAGGTTTTGTTCGCAGGTGATTACCGCTTGATGCGCTTCTGATCAGCGCGAAGAGGGCGCAGGCGATCAGGATGCGGACGGGCGAGCACGAGCTCGCACCGGGTGAATACGCGCAGCGCAGCCCGAGGAGCCGGGACGCCCCGCCAGAGGGCGGTCCCGGCCACGAGCGTCGCGCGCCGGAGGCTCAGACCGCGTGCGTCGGCACGCCCGGGGTGGCGATCGCTCCGCTGAGCAGCTTGCCCGCACCGGGCACTCGGGGTTCGAGTCCGAGTTCGGACAGGATCCGGAAGGTGGTGGCGGTCGCGGCCGAGAGCACCGGGATCCCCACCTCGTCCTCGACCGGCTGGATCGAGGGCAGGGACGGCATCTGCACGCAGGCCGACAGGACCAGCGCGTCAGCGTTGGACAGGTCGAGCTTGCGGTAGTGCTCGCGCAGATCGGCCGGATCCAGCCGCGCCACAGCGAGGTTGTCCGGCACCTCCAGCGAGAGCGCGTCCACCACCTCGATCCCGGCGTCCTCGATGTAGTCCGCCACCGCCTTGGTCAGCGGCTTCATGTACGGCGTCAGGATCGCGACCTTGCGCGCGCCCAACGCACCGATGCCGGACAGCAGTGCACCAGCACTGGAAACGACCGGGGCATCGGACCCCTCGGCGCGCAGCGCGCGGGTGATGTCGTCCTCCGCGGTGCAGTGGTAACCCGGCCCCTGCGCCATGATCGCCACCAGGCACGCGGTGGCCACGACCGCCGGGCGAGCGTCGGCCAGTTCCGCCGCCGCTCGTTCGGCCTGCGCGTTCATCGCCCGCAGTTGTTCCGGGGTCACGTGCTGCATCCGCGCCCGCGCGGAGTGGAAGATGAACCGGTCCCCCGGATCGACCTCCTCCCGAGCTCGCAGCATCCGCGGCAGCTCGGTCTCCATGGTGAGGTTCGAGCTGGGCACGATCATTCCGATGTGGTGCTCGCGCGCCGCCGCGCCCGCGCTCATCGCCGACCGACCGGGCGCATCTCGGCAACGGTCAGCTCGCCCGCGTCGACGATCAGCTCGTCGTCGAGGTACAGCGAGTTGCCGCGCATCGGGATGTCGAAGTGGCAGGCGGTGTCGTTCGGGCCGCCCAGCTCGTTGTTCGGCCCGATGGAGAACATCACGTTGCCGTAGAAGCTGCGCAGCTCCATGCCCATCCCGCCGGGGAACTGGGTCAGGCCGTGCCAGTGGGCACGCTCGTCGAGACCCCAGCCGACGTGGCTCATGCCGTAGCCACGCGGGTCGTCGAAGCTCTCGATGTACGAGCGCAGCAGGTCCGCGTCCAGCCCGGACGACCCGGCGCCGCCGCGGATGTCCCGGATGAAACCCTTCTCGATGGTGATCTCCACCGGGGTCTGCACGTAGGTGTTGAACGGCAGGAGCACGTCCCCCGGCGAGAGCACGATCTTCCCGTCGACACCATCGTCGGCTCCGCCGGTGAACACGAACGCGGCCGGCCAGTGGTCCCATCGACCCGGAGTGTCGGTGTAGCCGTACTCCGACAACGTCGGGTACATGCCGAGCTGGTAGGTGACGTCGGTACCGGCCGGGCTGGTGATCCGCATCGTGCTCGCCTTGGCCAGCAGCTCGGCGCCGATCTCCACCCGCTCGCGCAGTTCCTCGGTCGGCATCAACCGGGCGAGCAGCTCCGGCGGCTCGACGGCGGTCAGGATTCGGACTCCGGCGTCCTGGATGGCGAACTGCTCCTTGCTGAACAGCAAGAAGGTGCAGTCCACGACCATGTCGACGCCCTTGAGGGCATCCACGGCCTTGGGGATGTTCCCGAGGCCGGAGTCGCCCACGGCCCACGCCCCCGCGGCGCTCGCCGGCGAGGGCAACCGCATGTGGAACGCCGCAGCTCCCAACTGCTGAGCGGCCCACAGGAACGCGTCCGCGTACTCCGCACGCTCCCCGCCTCGGGTGAGCACGACGACCGTCTCACCCTCGTGCACGCCGGACAGGCGCAGTTGCTGCAAGCAGATGTCGTTGAACAGGTTCTGGTCCACCGTTGACCACCTCCGCATATAATCCGAGCACGGATTATCCGAGCACGCAAGAGTTGTTTTCGTGGAGCCCGTGTGCACCCGAACCTGCGAGCAAGATCCACACTTCGGCAACGGCGCTTGCACGCGTCACGCGCGAGAACAACCCCGGCTACACGCCGAGAGCCGGTCAACCAGATGACATGGCGGACAAGATGATTCCCTTGCACAGCCCCGAGTTGCGCCGACCAGGCGGGCCGCACCTGGACGAGCGCGACCTGGCTCGGATCGCACCGGAGCGACCTGGATCCATCCCGGCCAAGCCAGTCCTGTACCAGCACAACCATCCGGGCACGTATTATTAATCGGCACCTAACCCGGGTGCCGAGCTGCATGGGAGGAACGCATGGGGGAGCCAGCGCGCACGGACCGACGTGTTGCAGATACGTCAGCCGTCGCTCCGGCACCACCCGCCGACCTGCTGGCCGCCCCCGGCTACGGTGCCCGCCGGCTGTACCAGGCCTACCTCGCCGCCTGGAACCGGCACGTCGACTCGGTGCTGACCGGTCCGCAGTTCGCGGTGCTCTCCGCCGTCCGCGCCTATCCGGGCAACGACCAGAGCTCGCTGGCCGGCGCCGCCGCGCTGGACACCTCGACGATGGCCGACCTGTGCCGCAGGCTCGAGCGACGAGGTCTCATCCAGCGCATCGAATCCCCGCGCGACGCCCGGCGCAAACTCCTGTCCCTCACCGAGGAAGGCGAGGCAGTGCTCACCCAGGTGCACCACCGGGCCCGGCAACTGGACGAGGCACTGCTCTCCGACAGCGACATGGCCAGCGACGCCAACATCGCAACACTGCTCAACGCACTCGGCGCCCGCTGGGAAGCCGTCGCAGCATTCGAAAAACTGGACTGAGCACGACCGCTGTCACGAATTGCTCAGCCACCGGCCCCACCCCGCGCAGTCGCATCCTCGGATGGCATGCACGGAGCGGGGCCGCGAACATCGTCTGGACCGGGGCCGAGACTCGTCGGGCCGCCGGTCGTCGTCGGAGAGAGCTGCGGAAACCTAGCCGGCGTTTGCGATCTTGACCAGCATCTTGCCGGTGTTCTCGCCGCGCATCATGCCGAGGAACGCCTCCGGGGCATTGCGCAGGCCCTCGACGACCGTCTCCCGGTAGCTGATCTTGCCCTCGCGCAGCCAGCCGCCGACCTCGGCGAAGAACTGGTCCTTGCGGTGCGCGTGGTCGATGACGATGAAGCCCTGCAGCTTCAGGCGCTTGGAGACGATCTTGAACAGGTTGTTCGGGCCGGGCTTCGGCTCCGCGTTGTTGTACTGCGAGATCATGCCGCACTCCGCCACTCGGCCGAAGTCGTTGAGCACCTCGATGGCGGCCTCCAGGTGCTCGCCGCCGACGTTGTCGAAGTAGACGTCGATGCCGTCGGGCGCGGCGGCCTTGAGCTGCTCGACGACCGGGCCGTCGTGGTAGTTGAACGCGGCGTCGAAGCCGAGTTCGTCGACGAGGTAGCGGACCTTCTCGGCCGACCCGGCGCTGCCGATCACCCGGGAAGCGCCGCGCAGCTTGGCGATCTGCCCGGCCAGCGAGCCCACCGCCCCGGCCGCGCCGGAGATGAACACCACGTCGCCTTCCTTCTGCGCGGCGATGTCGGCGAGCCCGACGTAAGCGGTCATGCCGGGCATGCCGAGCACGTACAGGTAGGCGCTCAACGGCGCGACCTGCGGGTCGACCTTCACGGCGTGCTTGGCGTCGAACGTCGCGTAGTCCCGCCAGCCGAAGTAGTGCAGCACGAAGTCGCCGGGCTGGAAGCCCTCGGCGTTGGCGGCGACGACCTCGCCGACCGCGCCGCCCTGCATCGCCTTGCCCACCTCGAAGGGCGGCACGTACGACCTGCCCTCGTTCATCCGCCCCCGCATGGCCGGGTCGACGCTCATCCAGACGTTGCGGACCAGCAGCTCGCCCTCCCCCGGCTGCGGCTGCTCGACCTCGACGACGTCGAAGTTCTCCTGCGTCGGCCAGCCCTTCGGGCGGGACGCGAGGCGGATCTCCAGGCCCTTGCTCATCGTTGCTCCTCCATCGGTGCGGTCGACACCGACCATACATAAAGTGTCAGTCGCTGCCAATTGTCGCTACGTGACTTATGTCGTCCTCTGGCATAATGACGGACATGAGTGTCCCGACCGACCAGGGTGGCCTGCGCGCCCGCAAGAAGCAGCGCACGCGGGCCGCGCTGATCGACGCGGGCCTGGACCTGTTCCTCACGAAGGGCTACGACGCGACGACCATCGACGAGATCGCCGCCGAGGTGGAGATCTCGTCGCGCACGTTCTTCCGCTACTTTGCGGGCAAGGAGGACGTCGCGCTGGCCAAGGGCGACGAGTTCGACGAGCTGGTGCTCGAAGCCCTCGCCACTCGGCCCGCCGCCGAGCCGCCGCTGCTCGCCCTGCGGCACGCGGTGCTGGCGATGATCCACGAGGCCGCTGCGGGTGACGGCGTCCGCCGGTTCCTCCAGGTCCAGCACCTGATCAACAAGACACCGGCGCTGCTGGCCGGAAACCTGCGCCGCGCGGCGGGCAGCGAAGAGCGGCTGACCACCGAGATCGCCACGCGACAAGGCGTCGACCAGACCCACGACATGCGGCCCCGGGTGCTCGTCGGGATGGTCTGCGCGGGCCTGCGCATCGGCCTGGAGACGATGTGCGCCGACCCGCGCCGCGACCTGGAGCGGCTGGTCGAGCTCGTCGAGGAGGCCATCGACCTGGCCACCGCCGGGATCCCGCAGCGCTGGGGCGACGACCCGCACACCTGGTGAACGCGCGGCTCAGAGCCTCGGCCAGGGGCGCTGCGCGGGGCGGAGCTGCTCGTACGCCCTGGCCAGGGCGAGGGTCCCCAGGTCGTCGAAGCGCTTGCCCGCGATCTGCAGGCCGATCGGCAGGCCCTCCGGGGTCCAGCCGCAGTTGACCGACACCGCCGGCTGGCCGGACATGTTGTAGGGCAGCGTGAACGCGATGTGCTCCATCGCCCGCATCGGATCGCCCGTCGGGTAGGCCTGCTCCGCCGGGAAGGCCGGGATCGGCGCCACCGGGGACAGCACGTAGTCGAAGTCTCGGGCCACCCGGTTGGCCGCCACCGAGATCGCGTCCATCTGGCTGAAGCCGTGGAACACCTCGGCCGCCGAGACGTCCTCGGCGCTGGTCGCCCACTGCGCGATGCCGGGCAGGATCTTGGCGCGGCGCTCGGCGGGCAGCGCCGAGATGTCGGTGTACGACCGGAAGCGCCAGAACAGGTCCATTCCGTCGAGCATCTCGCGGGACAGGAACGGGTCGATGGGTTCCACCGCCGCCCCTGCGGAGGCGAACAGCTGCGCCGCGGCGGTCACGGCGGCGGTGACCGCGGGCTCGACCGGCAGCCCCACCCGGTGGTCGAGCAGCAGGGCGATGCGCAGGCCGCGCACGTCGCGGTCCAGCCGCGTCCAGTCGACGTCGGCCGGGGGAAGCGCCGTGTGGTCGCGCTCGTCCGGGGCCGACAGCACCGACGTCAGCAGCGCGGCATCCGCGACCGTGCGGGTCAGCGGGCCGATGACCCGGCCGGGATACGGCGGCGAGACCGGGATGCGGCCGAAGCTGGGCTTGAGCCCGACCACCCCGCACCAGCCGGCGGGCAGCCGGATCGAGCCGCCGATGTCGGTGCCCACGTGCAGCGGCCCGTAGCCCGCGGCGGCCGCCGCGCCCGCCCCGGCGCTGGAACCGCCGGGCGTTCGCGTCAGATCCCACGGGTTGCGGGACAGGTCGTGGAAGCTCGACGCGCCCGAGGAGAGCATGCCGTAGTCGGGCATGGTGGTCTTGGCGAAGATCACCGCACCGCTCTCGCGCAGCCGTGCGGCCGCGGGCGCGTCGTCCGCGGCCGGGATCAGCTCGGTGGCCGCGGTGCCCTGCGGCACCGGCGTCCCCTTCGTGGCGATGTTCTCCTTGAGCGTCACCGGCACCCCGTCCAGCGGCCCGGTCGGTTCACCGGCGTGCCATCGCCGTTCCGACGCCCGGGCCGCGGCCCGGGCACCTTCGGGATCCGGCGCGTAGAGGGCGCACAGCTTGGGCTCGCGGGAATCGACGCGCGCCAGCACCGCGTCGATGGCTTCGACCGGCGAGGCCTCGCCCGCCCGGTACGCCGCCACCAGATCCACGGCCGGGAGGTCGGCCAGCTCTGTCATGCCACGTCTCCTCGTTCGCGTCCGAAGCCCCGAGTCTCGGCCAGCGCGCAGCGCGAGGAAAGTTGGCAACGTGTCCACACCGGGGGCATGAACCGTGCACAACGTCAGTTGACTCGCGCCGGCCGCCGCGGACCGCGGCCGGTCCACTGTGGATTCCGCGCGTCGGTCCGGCCGAAGTGGATGCCCGGCCGGACCGGCGGTGAACTCCGCGGCTCAGCTCGGGCGGCGCGTTCGGCCCCGGGCCCGCAGCTCGACGTTCGGCAGTTCCGGCGCGGGCAGCGCCGGGCCGCCGTAGCCGTGCACGACGCCGAACCGGCCGTCCGGGTCGGCGGCCGCGCGGCCGTGCTCCCACTCCGCCCTGGCCTGGGCGACCTCGTCGTGCGAGCGCCCGACGAAGTTCCACCACATGACGATCTCCTCCTCGAACGGGACGCCGCCGAGAAGCATCGCCCGCGCCGGGCCGTCACCCCGCACCGAGAGCTCGTCCCGGCCGCGCCCGAGGTAGAGCATGTTGCCGCGGGCCAGCGGCCGGTCGTCGACGGAGACGCCGTCGGAGACCGCCAGCACCGCGTGCTCGAACTCCGGCTCCACCGGTAGCCGCAGCGTGCGGCCCGCCGCGATCGACAGGTCCGCGCCGACCAGCGGCGTGTAGGTCCGCGCGGTCGACTCGGCGCCGGCGAGCGCGCCCATCAGCACCGTCACGGCACCGTCCGCCGTGGACAGCACCGGCAGGTCGGCGTGGTTCTCGAAGTGCGGGGCGACGTCGCGCCGGTCACCGGGCAGCGCCACCCACAGCTGCACGCCGTGCAGGACCGGGCCGTGGCCGACCGGCGACTCCTCGGAGTGCGAGATGCCGAAACCGGCCGTCATCAGGTTGAGCTCGCCCGGCCGCACCAGCTGCTCGCTGCCCAGGCTGTCGCGGTGCAGCACCTCGCCGTCGAGCAGCCAGCTCACCGTCTGCAGGCCGGTGTGCGGGTGCGGCGGCACCTGCATGCCCGGCGCCCCGGCGATGTCGGCCGGACCGTAGAAGTCGGCGAAGCACCAGGCACCTACCATGCGCCGGTCGCGATTCGGCAGGGTCCGGCCCACCATCATCGCCCGCGGGCCGCCCAGCGGTACGGTGCGCGGTTCGAGGAGTTCGCATTCCCGCCCGGCGGCGGTCGCCACGCCACCGCAGCGCAGTTCGGCCGGATCGTGTTCCACGTTGCTCACCCGGCCAGCCTCCCCCATCCCGGGCTGCGTGCACAATCGACGGGACCGATGCCGATCGCTCTGGAGGCAGAACGTGACCAGTCCGACCAAGCCCGAGGTCGTGGACAACCCCGACGCCAAGCGGTTCGAGATCCGCGCCGACGGCGAGCTGGCCGGTTTCGCCGAGTACCGGCTGCGCCCCAAGTCCATCGCGTTCGTGCACACCGAGATCGACTCCCGGTTCGAGGGCCGCGGCCTGGGCAGCGCGCTCGTCCGCACCGCGCTGGACGACGTCCGGGAGCGGGGCCTCGCGGTGCTGCCGTACTGCCCTTTCGTCCGCCGCTGGATCAGCACGCACCCGGACTACCAGGACCTCGTCCCCGCCGACAAGCGCGCCGAGTTCGAACTTTGACAGTCCTTTGTGGTCAGTCCGGATGGTGAGCGGGGCGGCGCGGCGGGCCTAGGCTGGTGGTGGACCGGAAATCGAGACAACACCGATCGGAGCGCACGTGTCGCAACCGTCCCCTCCCCGCCGCGAACTGGGCCGCAGCGGCCCGCTGGTGAGCGCCATCGGCTATGGCGCGATGGGCCTGTCCGGGGTCTACGGCGCCGCCGACGACGCCGAGTCGGCCTGGCTGCTCGACCAGCTGGTCGACCTCGGCATCAACTTCCTGGACACCGCCGACGTCTACGGCGAAGGGCACAACGAGGAGCTGATCAGCGGCCTGCTGGCGAAGCGCCGCGACGAGGTCGTGCTGGCCACCAAGTTCGGCGCGAACAAGGAGACCGGCGGCGGCCGCCCCGAGTACGTCCGCCAGGCGGTCGAGGCCAGCCTCACCCGCCTGGGCACGGACCGCATCGACCTCTACTACCTGCACCGGCTCGACCCGACCACGCCGATCGAGGACACCGTCGGGGCGCTGGCCGAGCTGGTGCAGGCGGGCAAGGTGCGGTACCTCGGCCTCTCCGAGATCAGCGCCGGCACGCTGCGCCGCGCCCACGCGGTGCACCCGATCACCGCGGTGCAGCAGGAGTACTCGCTGTTCACCCGCGACCCGGAGGCCGAACTGCTGCCCGCGCTGCGCGACCTCGGCGTCGCGCTCGTCGCGTACTCGCCGCTGGGCCGCGGCGTGCTGACCGGCGCGTTCAGCGACATCTCGGACGTCGAGAACTTCGAAGTCCGCAAGAAGCGGTACCCGCGCTTCGAGGAGGAGAGCCTCCGCCACAACATCGAGCTGACCCGGCCGCTGCGCGAGCGCGCCGCGGACCTGGGGATCACCCCGGCGCAGCTCGCGCTGGCCTGGCTGCTCGCCCAGGGCGAGGACGTGGTGCCGATCCCGGGCAGCCGCCGGATCGAGCGGGTGGAGGCCAACATCCACGCCGCCACGACGCGGCTGGATCCGGCGGTCGTGGCGGAGCTGTCCGCGAAGTTCCCGCCCGGCGCCGCCGCCGGCGAGCGCTACACGCCCGCCGGGATGGCCCGGCTGAACCGGTGACCGCTCACCCGACGGTCGCGCCGAAGACCAGCCCGAGCAGGTAGGTCACCGCCGCTGCCCCCGCCCCGATGGCGAGCTGCCGCAGGGCGCGGGGCAGCGGTGCCGCACCGGAGAGCACGCCGACGGTCGCGCCGGTGAGCATCAGCGCGAGCCCCACCAGCACGGCGGCGACCAGGACGGCGAAGCCGCCGGAGAGGCCGAACGCGAACGGCAGCACCGGGACCAGCGCGCCGGAGGCGAAGAAGACGAAGCTGGAGATCGCCGCCTTCGCGCCGGTTCCGACGACCTCGTGGTCATCGGTGGACTTGTCGGCCGGCGGCACCGCCGGTTTGGGATTGCGCAGCAGCGCGTCCGCGCGGCGCTGGGCCTCCTCGGCGGACATCCCCCGGGCCCGGTAGACCAGGGCCAGCTCGTTCGCGTCGACGTCGAGGTAGGGCACCACGGCGCGGGCATCGGGATTCGGTGCCGCCGCTGCCAGCAACTCCCGCTGGGAGCGCACCGAGATGTACTCGCCGGCCCCCATCGACAGCGCGCCGGCCAGCAGCCCCGCCAGGCCGGTGAGCAGCACCGTCGAGGTCGGCACGTTCCCGCCGATGACGCCCAGCACCAGCGCCAGGTTGCTGACCAGGCCGTCGTTGGCGCCGAACACCGCTGCCCGGAAGGTGCCCGACACGCGGGCGCGCCCGCGCGCGGCCAACGCCCGCACCACTTCTTCGTGGATCCGCTCGTCGGCGGCCATCGCCGGCGGCGCGTCGCGGTCGGAGCCGTACGGCGAGCGGCTTTCGGCGCGCTGCGCCAGGGCGAGCACGAACACCGACCCGAACCGCCGGGCCAGGAACACCAGCAGCCGCATCCGGAACTGGCCGCGCCGCACCGGCCCGACCTCGTCGCCGAGCAGCGCCTCCCAGTGGGCGGCGTGCCGTGCCTCGGCCTCGGCGAGGCCCAGCAGGACCTCCCGCTCCTCACCGGAGCGCCGGGCGGCCAGTTCCCGGTAGACCTCGGCCTCCTCGCGCTCGTCGGCGAGCCGTCGCCGCCACCGGCGCACCGACCGCGCATCGGCCTTGCCCGCTCGAGATCCGCTGTCCTGCACGCGCCAAGCCTCCCAGCAGAGATCGCCGTCTTCCACTCGAAGCATAGGTCCACTGTGGATTTTCAGCGCCGGATGGGCAGCAGCTCCATCGAATCCGCGAGCACCCGGCGCGGCGTCGGCGGTGGTGGCGCCTCGGACGCCGGCCAGCCCAGCCGCAGCATCAGCTGGGGGTGGCCGGCCCCGCCGAGGACCGTCTCCCGGACCCGATCGCGCTCCTCGCCGACCTCGCCGAGGTGGTTCAGCGGGCAGCCGACCAAGCCGTCGCGTGCCGCGGCCAGCAGGACCGCGCTCAGCGCCTCCCCCACCGCCAGCCAGCTGTCGACGCCGTCGCCGCGGGTGGCCAGCACCGCGAACACGGCCTCATCGCCGAGCACCGGGAGCACCGGCTCGGGATCATCGAGCTCCGCGATCGCGCTCTGGTACGCGGCGGATTCCCGGAACTGCCCGGCCTGCCGCAACGACTCCAGCACGACCGAACGGTGCTCGGCGGCCCGCACCAGCACGCCGTGCTCCGTCTCGGCGGCGGCGCGCAGCTCCGTCAGCAGCTCGGGGGCGACGAGCTCCGACCGGAACGACCGCCGCTCGGTGCGCCGCTGCCCCGCCACGCCGGCGAGCGCGACCAGCTCCGGGGACACGTGATCGCGCGGGCTGAACTGGATCGACGCCAGGTGTCCCGGCTGGGCCGGGTTCGGCAGCCGGTGCACCAGCGCCCGCCAGCCGAGCGCGGCGAACGCGACCCGCGCGTGGTGCAGCACGGCACCGCAGCTGATCACCTGCGCGCGCCCCGTCGGGTCGAGCACCTCCGGCAACCGGGACAGGTCCAGGAACAACTGCACCGATCGCTCGGCGAGCAGCCACCGCCACGGTTGGCAGTTGTGCGCGGAAGGCGCCCGGCACGCCAAGGACAGCGCCGAGCACACGGTGTCGTACGACGGTGCCGAGACGCGTGTCATCCCAGCGCCAGCAGCCGCCGGACGCGGCGCGGCAGGCGCGGCAACCATCCGTCGCCGAACCTGCGGCGCGCTCCTCGCGGACGTTTCCCGATGATCGAACCGAACACCACCACCACGACCTCACGCACTCCGGACGGGCCACCATCGTTCGCACGACCGGGCTTATCGGTCCAGAGCAGAAAGTCACGGCGGTCGAAGCCGAGCGGCTGCGCCGCTTCGAGAGCGAAGACCTTCAGTCGCCGAAGGCCGGGGGGCGCTTCTCCAGGAACGCCCGCATCCGCTCGCGCGCGTCCGCGGTCTGCGACGTCGCCGCCATCACCTCGGTGGCGATCGCGTACGCGTCGGCCTCCGGCCGGTCCAGCTGCGCGTAGATGGTCTGCTTGCCGACCGCCTTGGCGTGCCTGCTGCCGCGGGTGGCCCGGGCCAGCAGCGCCTCGACGGCCGCGTCCAGCTCCGCGTCGGGCACCACCTGGTTCACCAGGCCCCACCGCTCTGCGGTCGCGGCGTCGACCAGGTCGCCGGTCAGCGCCATCTCCATCAGCCGCTTCCGGCCGATGGATCGGGCCACCGGCACCGCCGGGGTGTGGCAGAACCAGCCGCCCTTGCCGCCGGGCAGCGCGAACCCGGCCGACTCGGCGGCCACCGCCAGGTCGCAGGTCGCGACCAATTGGCAGCCGGCCGCGACCGCCGGGCCGTGCACCCGCGCGATCACCACCTGCGGGACCGCGTGGATGGTGCGCATCAGCGACTCGCACAGGCGCAGCAGCTCGCGCATCCCGGCCAGGTCCCGGTCGGCCATGTCGCCGAAGTCGTGCCCGGAGCTGAACACCGGGCCCGCGCCCGCCAGCACGATCCCGGTCGCCTTCGTCTCGGCGGCCGCTTCGAAGGCCCGGCGCAGCTCGGCGAGGTGCCCCGCCGACAGCGAATTGCGGGTCTCGGGGCGGTTCATGGTGATCCGGACGGTCGCACCGTCCTGTTCGGTCAGCAGGTGCTGGTACTCCGGGTTGCTCATCGATGCTCCAGGGAACTCGACTCCGTCGTCGTTATCCCGAGCCTCGCACAGCGAACACCGCCGCGGCACCCACCTGGCGGGGCAGCCGCAGAATGGGTCCATGTCGGGTTTCGAGACGGACCGGCGCACGCCGCCGGGGTTGCCGCAGACCGCCGACCGCGCCCTGCAGGTGCTGCTGGCCTTCGACCGGGCGAGGCCGGAGTGGGGTGTCACCGAGGTCGCCACCGAGTTCGGCCTGCACACCTCGATCGCGCAGCGGCTGCTGGCGACGCTCGCGCACCGCGGTTTCCTGGTGCAGGACACCGCGAATCGCCGGTACCGGATCGGCCCGGCCGCGCTGCACCTCGGCCGGATGTGGGACCAGGCCGGCGCCCTGGACATCCTGGTGCGGCCGCTGCTCGCCGAGCTCGCCGAGGCGACCGGGCACAGCGCCCTGCTGGCGCTGCCGGACAGCGCGCACATGCGCTGCGTCGTGGTCGCGGAGGGCGCCGACGGCAGGCTGCGGGACTACCCGCTGACCAACGAGCTCTACCCGGCGCACGCCGGCGCCACGAGCAAGTCCTTCTACGCGTTCCTGCCCGACGAGCAGCGGTCCCGGATCTTCACCGACCGGCCGCTCGCCCGCTTCACCGACCGCACGGTGACCGACCTGGCCGAGCTGGAGGCGCAGTTCGCCGAGGTCCGGGCGAATGGCTGGGCCTACACCGTCGGCGAGTACGACCTCGGCGTGGCGACCCTCGCGGTGCCGGTCTTCCTGCGCGACGAGCCCTACGGGAGCGTGAGCGTCGGCTGGCTGTCCGAGCAGTACCGGCACGACCCCTCCGAGTGGGTGGAGTTGCTGCGCGAGGTCAGCTCCCGCGTCAGCCTCCGCCTGACCAGGCCGATCCCCCGGCGGCATCGGCGCGGCCGGTTGTGATCGGCGGTCGGATGTGATCGGCTTCCCCCACGCGGGTGAGAGGCCGCGCGCGCGGGCCCGGTAGGGTCTCGTCGGCGCCGGGGGCCGGACAGGAGGCTGATCTCATGAATCGCAAGGCCGTGATCGTGATCGTGGTGCTCCTGGTCGTCGTCTGCGGCTCGCTGCTGGTGCGCGACCCGATCGGGGCGGCGGACGTGGTCCGGTCCGGGTTCGACATGCTGGTGTCGGCGATCAGCGCCATGGTCAACTCGCTGACCACCTTCCTCCAGCACCTCTTCGCCGGCAGCTGACCGGCCGGGCCCCGCGCGACGGCCGACAATTCATTCACCAACTGCGCTGTCCGATATTTATCAACCTGCCGTCATCCGTGTTGGGTGAAAACGTCGCCATGATTCATTTCCGGCACCTGAAGAAGCGGACAGGAATATAAAAGGATCGCACCCAATACCCACTTGCCCAACACCGGAAACGGGCTTTGGAAAAAGCTAGGGACCAAATACCCGGATCCCTGCGGGCGCCGCGGAAGCCATGCCGCAAAGACGAAAAAATCCGTCCGGCCAATGCGAAAGTCGGCTTGTCCTCCCCGGGACGACCGCTTAGGGTGGGAACCGGTCACATCGAGGAAAGAGCCGGCCGAGGTCAGTGCCAATTGACATCGGCTACTGGGGAAGACCGACTCACCGGCGAAGTGGCCCGGCGCGGGGGAAAAGATTTCCGGCCGGTCCGCATGCCACAAAGCTCCCATCGGGCGTACGTTCGATCCAGGGCCCAGATCGAGCTGCCCGGATGGCATGCGGATGACTGGAATTCCCAAGCGCTGCGTGCAAGCGCGCGCCGGATCGCACGATCCGGCACGCGACGTGCATCGATTCCGGAAATGGTGATGGGAATGCAGATCAAGGATTCGTTCAGGTTCGACCGGTTCCGCAGCAACTGGGGCGGAGGCGGCTGGGGCCGCGGCTGGGGCTGGGGCGGTTGGGGCTCCGGCTGGGGCTGGGGCGGTTCCGGCTGGGGCTGGGGCGGCTGGGGCGGCTGGTGGGGCGGCTGGGGCTGCTAGTGACCCCTGACGTCCACTGGACCGTTTCGTCATCGCGTAGCTCCCACCCCGCGGGGGTGGGAGCTACGCCCGTGCATGGGGGGTGAGGATTTGCCGGGCTTGGTGAACTGGCTGTTCCGGCCGGCCGACCGGGACAGCGAAGGACTCGTCGAGCGCGCGCCGACGGTGCGGCTGCGAGAAGTCTTCCGCCGCTTCTGGCCGGATGCGCGGCAGTACCGCGGCTGGCTGCTGCTCAGCCTGGTGCTGGTGCTGGTGGCGCCGCTGCTGGACGCCGCCGCGATCTGGCTGTTCAAGGTGCTCATCGACGACGTGCTCACCCCGCGCAATTTCTCCCTCTTCCCAGCCATCGCCGCGGCGTACGCGGTGATCACGCTGGTCTCCGGCACGCTGGACTTCTGCGGGCAGTACCTGGCGACGTGGATCGGCGAGAACTTCCTGAACAAGTTGCGCACCAAGGTCTTCGCCCACCTGCACACGCTGTCGGTCGGGTTCTTCGACCGCAGGCGCATCGGCGACACGCTGTCCCGGCTCACCGGTGACGTGGCCGCCATCGAGGGCCTGGTGCTCTCCGGCGTCGCGCAGACCTTCGCCTCGGTGGTGAAGGTCCTGCTGTTCGCCGGCGTGCTGTTCTACCTCGACTGGCTGCTGGCCCTGGTGTCCCTGGTCGGGGCGCCGTTGTTCTGGGTCGTCGCCAAGTTCTTCGCGCGGCGGATCCGGGAGGCCTCCCGCGAGGTCCGCGGCCGCAGCGGCTCGATCGCCACCGTCGCCGAGGAGAGCCTCGGCAACGCGCCGCTGATCCAGGCCTACGGGCGGGAGCAGTCGGAGATCGACCGCTTCGCCAGGCAGAGCCGCGGCAACGTCGCCGCCGCGCTGTCGTCCGTGCGGGTCGGCGCGCTGTTCTCCCCGCTCGTCGACGTGCTGGAGGTCATCGGCGTGATGGCGATCCTCGGCGTCGGCATCTACGAGCTGTCAGCCGACCGGATCACCCTCGGCGGCCTGCTGGTGTTCCTGGTCTACCTGTCCCAGCTCTACACACCGGTCCGCAGCCTCGGCCAGCTGTCCAACACCGTCTTCTCCGCCGCCGCCAGCGCCGAGCGCATCATCGACCTGCTCGACCAGCGCCCGCTGGTGCAGAACCCGGCGCACCCGATCCCGCTGCCGCGGCGGGTCACCGGCCGCCTGGAGGTCGACCGGGTCACCTTCCGCTACCCCGACACCGCCGACGACGTGCTGCACGGGGTGAGCTTCTGCGCACTGCCCGGCCAGACCACCGCCGTGGTCGGCGCCAGCGGCGCGGGCAAGTCGACCCTCACCAAGCTGCTGCTGCGGTTCTACGACCCCACTCACGGCCGGATCCTGCTGGACGGCACCGACGTGCGGGCCGTGGACATCGCCGCGTTGCGCGCCAACATCGCGATCGTGCTGCAGGAAACGCTGCTGCTGGACGGCACCATCGCGGACAACATCCTGGCCGGGCGCCCGGACGCCAGCCGCGAACGGCTCGTCGAAGCGGCCGAAGCGGCCGACGCGCACGAGTTCATCCAGCGGCTGCCGGAGGGTTACGACACCCGCGTCGGGCAGCGCGGCCGGCTGCTCTCCGGCGGTCAGCGGCAGCGCATCGCGATCGCCCGCGCGATGATCCGCGATGCCCCGATCCTGCTGCTGGACGAGCCCACCACGAGCCTGGACGCCGAAGCCTCGCGGCGGATCCTCGCGCCGCTGCGGCGCCTGATGGCCGGTCGCACCACCATCGTGATCTCGCACAACCTGCTCACGGTGCGCGACGCCCAGCAGATCATCTACCTCGACCGGGGGACGATCACCGAGGCCGGCACCCACCACGAGCTGCTGGCCAACAACAACGGCTACGCCCACCTCTACCAGCTGCATCACCCGGAGACTCCGGCCGAGCCGGAAGCACCGGCCCGGCCGGACGGCCGACTGCCCAACAACTAGCGCCAGGACTCGCCGCGGCGCCGGGCGCGCAACCAGCGCTGCCCGACGCCGGCGAGCCGCTTCCCCTTGCGCACCAACAGGTTCTGGTTGACCAGGTGCTGCTGGTACCGCCACGGCGGCTGCACGCTGTGGCGGCCGGCCATCGCGAAGGTGAAGTCCACCGCGCCGCGGTCGGTGTAGCGGTCGATGTTCTCGAACCACGCCATGCTGGTGCGCGCGGCGGTCTGCGCCAGGCGCAGCTGGGCATGGCCCTCTTCGTCGAACTCCTTCAACGCGGCGGTCGTGTCGCCGTGGTCGAACAGGTACTGCGCGAGCACGATCGCGTCCAGCATCGCCAGCCGGGTCCCGGAGCCGATCGTGAAGTGCGTGGTGTGCGCGGCATCGCCGATCAGCACCATGTTCCCGTGCAGCCAGGTCTGGTTGTAGACCTGGGTGAACCGCTGCCACGCAGCGGGTTTCCCGCGGGACTGGCTGATCAGCGAGCCGCCCTGCAGCGGGCCCGCGAAGATCCGCTCCAGCAGCGCGACGGTGTCCTCCGGGCCCATCTGGTCCAGGCCCAGTCGTCGCCAGGTGGTGTCCTGGCATTCGACGATGAAGGTGCTGATGCCGGCGCTGGAGGGGTAGGCGTGGAACCAGATCCAGCCCTCGGGTGTCTCTTCGAAGTCGAAGGTGAACATGTCGAAGACCCGGTCCGTGCCCAGCCAGATGTAGGGGTTGCGGCCGTGGTCGATCTGGGTGCCGAACTCCTCGGCGTAGTGCTGGCGGGTGCGGCTGTTCGCGCCGTCGGCGACCACGATCAGGTCGGCGTCGGCGAACTCCGACAGGTCCTCCGCGGCGTGCTCGTAGCGGACGTCCACGCCCAGCTGGACCGCCCGCTCGGCGAGTATCTCCAGCAGCGGCGCGCGGTTCACGCTGTACCCGTATCCCCCGAGGTATGCCTTGTCCCGGCCGCGCATAGCGACGACCTGCTCCTGCCACAGCGTCGAGGCGGCGCGGATCCGCTCCGCGCTCTCCCGGTCGTTGCGGTACAGGGTGTCCAGCAGGTTCTCCCAGTACACGACGCCCCAGCCGTAGGTGGCTCCCGGCGGGTCCCGTTCGATCACGGTGATGTCGTGCCCGGCGTCCCTCATCTTGGCCGAAATGGCGAAGTACAGGCCGGCGGGGCCGGCTCCGATGCACACAATTCTCACAGCACGACCTCCTGATAACAGGCGGGCAGCTGCGCAGACGCACCGGGAGGCACGCCGTTGTCCGCGTGACGCCCTCGTTGTACACCGCCGCCGGGTTGGTCGCACTCCCACCCGGCGTGTCGGGGCACCCGCGCGCCGCTACTCCCCCAGGCCCGTGCGCACCGCGGACGAGACCTCCTCCAGGCCGCCGTCCTCCCGCAGCACCAGTGCTCCGGTGATCAGCCCCACCACCTGGCTCATGCTGTGCTCGCGGGGCGTCACCACGCCTACCCGGCGGCCGAGCCGGTGCACGTGGATCCGGTCCGCGATCTCGAAGACGTGCGGCATGTTGTGGCTGATCAGGACCACCGGCAGGCCGCGCTGCCGGATCCGGTCGATCAGCGCCAGCACCTTCCCCGATTCCGCCACGCCGAGCGCCGCCGTCGGCTCGTCCATGATCACCGCCTTGGTGCCGAAGGCGGCAGCCCGGGCCACCGCGACGCCCTGCCGCTGCCCGCCCGACAGCGTTTCCACCGGCTGCGCGATCGACTTCACCGCGATGCCCAGCTCGTCCAGCACCCGCTGCGCCTCGGCCCGCATCCAGCCCTGGTCGACCTTCCGGAACAGCTTCCCGAGCAGCCCCGGGTGCCGCTTCTCCCGCGCCAGGAACATGTTGGACGCGATGTCCTGCGCCGGGGCCAGCGCCAGGTCCTGGTACACCGTCTCGATGCCGTAGCGGCGGGCGTCCAGCGGCCCGCGGAAGTGCACCACCTCGCCGTCGACCCGGATCTCGCCCGCGTCCGGGATCAGCGCCCCCGACAGCGCCTTGATCAGGCTGGACTTGCCCGCGCCGTTGTCGCCGACGACGGCCAGCACCTCGCCGGGCCGGACCTCGAAGTCCGCGCCGTCGATGGCGGTCACCCGGCCGTAGCGCTTGACCAGGCCGCGGGCGGAGAGCGTGGGCACCATCAGCCGTTCCTCCTCGTCACCCGGTCCACCACGACAGCCGCGATCACCAGGGCCCCGGTGGCGACGTCCTGGTAGAGCGCGTCGACGCCCAGCTGCGTCAGCCCGGAGCGCAGGACCGCGACGATCAGCGCCCCCATCAGCGTGCCCAGCACCGATCCCCGGCCGCCGAACAGGCTCGTGCCGCCGAGCACCACCGCGGTGATCGAGTCGAGGTTGCCCAGCTGGTAGGCGTTCGGGTCGGCGTTGGGCACCCGGCCGAGCGCCTGCCAGGCGGCCAGCCCGAAGATCACCCCGGCCACCACGTACACCGACAGCAGCGTGCGGTTGACCTTGATCCCGGCGAGCCGGGCCGATTCCGGCGCGTTGCCGACGGCGTAGACGTGCTTGCCCCAGGCGGTCCTGGTCAGCGCGTACCAGACCCCCAGGTACAGCAGCAGCGCCAGCGTCATGCCGTAGGTGATCTCGATGCCGCCGAAGAGGTAGCGGCGGGTGCCGAGCCAGGTCAGCAGCGCGTCGCCGGTCGGCACCGCCTCGCCGTCGGCGACCAGCTTCGCCACCGCGGTGAGCATCGTGAGCATGCCCAGGGTGACGATGAACGGCGGCAGCCGCACCTGCGTCGCCAGCGTTCCGACCACGGCGCCGATGGCCGCGGTGGCCGCGATTCCCAGCAGCAGCGCGACGAATCCGGGCGCGCCGCCCAGCGCCAGCTTGGCCATGATCAGGGTGGCCAGCACCGCGGCCGAGGCGTTGGCCAGGTCGATGCCGCCGGTGAGGATGATCAGCGTCTGGCCGAGCGCGAGGGTGGCGATCACCAGCGACTGCTGCACCACCAGCGACAGGTTGTCCGGGTTCAGGAACGTGTCGGTGAACACCGAGAACACCGCGATGGCGACGAGCAGCGCCAGCGCGGGCCCGACCGCCGGCGCGCGCAGGAGGAACTCCCGCACGCCCGGCCGCTCGCCGGTGTCCGGCGCGCGGAGCGTCGTCACTTGTCGCCCCAGCAGTTCTGCTCGCCCCAGGCGACCGTCTCGCTGCGCACGCCCGGCATCGGGTGGTCGGTGATCACCACGGAGCCGGTGTCGTGGAAGCCGCTGGGCTTCTGCTTCGTCTTGGCGTACTCGACCGCGGCGTCGACGCCCAGTTCCGCCATCTTGCCCGGGAACTGCATCACGGTCGCCCGGATCTGCCCAGCGGCCACGTTCGCCACGCCCTCGCAGCCGCCGTCGATCGACGCCATCACCACCGGGCCCGCCAGCCCGCGCGCCTGCAGCGCCGCATACGCGCCGCGCGCCGTCGGCTCGTTCATCGTGTAGACGACGTTGATGTCGCTGGCGCGGGCCAACAGGTTCTCCGCGCCCTGCTGGGCGAGGTTCTGGTCGCCGTTGGCGTTCTGGGTGCCGCGGATCTCCGGCGCGCCTTCGGACAGGCCGATGCCCGCCAGGAATCCGTCGTGGCGGAGGGTGTTGACGGACGATCCGGCGGTGCCGTCGATCATCAGCAGCTTCGGCGGCGTCGCGCCGAGCGCGGCCTTGGCGTAGGTGCCTTGCTGCCGCCCGGCCTCGAAGTTGTCGGTGGCGAAGGTCGCGTCGACTGCGTCGGCGGGTTCCGTCGCGGTGTCCAGGGCGA
Source organism: Saccharopolyspora sp. NPDC045941 (assembly GCF_056431445.1). Taxonomy (NCBI): domain Bacteria; kingdom Bacillati; phylum Actinomycetota; class Actinomycetes; order Pseudonocardiales; family Pseudonocardiaceae; genus Saccharopolyspora; species Saccharopolyspora sp. NPDC045941. The sequence continues at coordinate 12,890 of NZ_JBWKKU010000018.1, read as the reverse complement.
TGACCAGGATGCCCGCCTGGCGGGCGCGGGCGATGGCGTCCAGCACGCCGGTCGAGGAGTTCGGCGTGATCAGGATCGTGTTCACGCCCTGCTGCACGAAGTTCTCGATAGCCCGCACCTGGCCGTCGTTGTCGCCGTCGAACTGCCCTGCCAGCGCGATGAATTCGGCGCCCCGCGCCTGCGCGGCGGCCTTCGCGGACTCGCGGAGCTGCACGAAGTACGGATTGGTGTCGGTCTTGGTGATCAGTCCGATCTTGGCCGTGCCCGCCGGGCTCGCCGATCCGCCGCCCCATTCGCGTTCGGCCGAACATCCTGCCGCGGTCAGCGCCAGCAGTGCGGCCGCGATCGCCAGGCCCCGTTTGAACATGATGCCTCCACGTCGAGGGCGTGCGTTCAAAGCTCTTTCCGACCGATCAACAACGGCATCGTAGGAACGCGACCATGGCCGGACAAGTCTTTCCCCGGTGGCCACCGGATCGGCCCATTGAGGACGGAAGCGGTGCCCGATTTCCCTACACTGGCGGCATGGCTGCCCCACCGCGCGGCGTGTTCGTCGGCCTGACCACCCTGGACGTCGTGCACCACGTCGACGCGCGCCCGGCCGCCGACCAGAAGGCCACCGCGGCCGCCCAGTTCGTCGCGGCCGGTGGACCGGCGGCGAACGCGGCGGTGACGTTCGCCGGGTTGGGTGGCGAGGCGGTGGTGGTCACCGCGATCGGCCGCAGCCCGGTCGCGGCGGTCATCCGAGCCGATCTGGCGGCCTGCTCGGTCACCGTCGTCGACGCGGCCGAGGACCGGACCGCGGACGCCCCGGTGTCCGCCGTCGCGGTCACCCGAGGCACCGGCGAGCGTTCGGTCGTCGGCATCGACACCACCGCGCTGCAGGTGCACCGGGCGCCGGACCTGGCCGAACTCCTCGGGTCGGCCGACATCGTCCTGCTCGACGGCCACCACCCGGTGCTCGCCGAGGCGGCCGCCGACGCGGCATCGGCGCCGATCGTGGTGGACGCCGGGCGCTGGAAGCCGGCCATGCGGCCGCTGCTGCCGCGCGCGGAGGCGGTCATCGCCTCGGCCGACTTCCGGGTGCCGGGCGCCCCGACCACCGATGCGACGGCCCGAGCCCTCGTCGGTCAGGGCGTGCCGACCGTGATCACCACTCACGGCGGCGGCCCGGTGCGCTGGTGGCACGACGGCGACAACGGTGCGGTGCCGCCACCGCGCATCCAGGCGGTCGACACGCTCGGCGCGGGCGATGTCTTCCACGGCGCCTACTGCTTCTTCGCCTGCGAGCCCGGCTCGGGCATCCCGGCCAGGATCGAGCGCGCCGCGGCGGTCGCCGCGCTGAAGTGCGAGACTCCCGGGCCTCGGGCGTGGCTGCAACGCCTCCCCGAGCTCCTGCTACGTCGGGGGGAGTAGGCGGAGGTGCGCTCCTGGGACGACCCGCGCGGCTCGGACATCGCGGAAACTGCGAGCATGCGCGGGATGAAATCGCTGATCGGGGACGCGGTCCTCGCCGCCCTGGTCACGTTGGTCGGCATCGTCGGCACGCTCGGCGCCGACCGCTGGACCGCGGCCGCGCACCGGCCGGTCGACGCCATCGGCGTGGGTCTGGTGGCCGCCACCGGGCTGGTCCTGGTGCTGCGGCGGCGCCGGCCGGTCGCGACGCTGCTCGTCGCCGCCGCGCTCACCTCGACGTACCTGGTGCTGGGCTACACCTACGGCCCGATCCTGCTGGCGCTGCTGATCGCCGTCTACTCGGTCGCCAGGCACCGCCCGCCGGCGACCTCGGTGCCGACCGCGCTCGCCGCCCTGCTCATGCTGCTGGTCCACATCTTCACCAGCGGCGCGACGCTGCCCGGCCTGTTCGGCGTGATCCCGGGTTCGGCGTGGGTCGTGGTGCCGTTCGCGTTGGGGCTCGCGGTCCGGCTGCAGCGCGAGGCGGCGTCCCGGGCCAGGGCCGAGGCGCTGCGCCAGCGCGTCGACGACGAACGGCTGCGGATCGCGCAGGAGGTGCACGACGTCGTGGGCCACGGGCTGGCCGCGATCAAGATGCAGGCGGATGTCGCGCTGCACGTGCTGCCGAAGAAGCCCGAGCAGGCCGAAGTCGCGCTGGAGGCGATCAGCCGCACGAGCAGCGATGCGCTGGAGGAGCTGCGCGCGACCCTGGCCGTGGTGCGCCGAACCGCCGCGCAGAGCCCGGCGCCGGGCCTGGCCAGGCTCGACGACCTGCGGAAGCGGATGCGCGAGGCCGGCGTCCAGGTCCAGCTCACCACCACCGGCGAGCCGCGCGAGCTGCCCGCCCCCGTCGACCTGACCGGCTACCGGATCCTGCAGGAGTCGCTGACCAACGTGCTGCGCCACAGCGGCGACAAGCGCGCGTCGGTCACGCTCGACTACGCCGCCGACGCGCTGGTCATCACGGTCACCAACCCGCTCACCGGATCCCCGGGCGACGGCGGTGGGCTCGGCGTTCCCGGCATGCGGCAGCGGGTCGCGGCGCTGGGCGGCGAGTTCACCGCGGGTCCCACCGGCGACGGCCGGTTCGAAGTGCACGCCCGCCTGCCCACCGAAGGACGCCCATGATCACCGTGCTGATCGTCGACGACCAGGACCTGGTCCGCATCGGACTGCGCACCCTCCTCGACAACGAGGACGACCTGACCTGCGCCGGCGAGGCCGCGGACGGGCTGGCGGCGGTGGCCGCGGCGCGCGAGCACCGGCCGGACGTGGTCCTGATGGACGTGCGGATGGCCGGCGTCGACGGGCTGGAGGCGACCCGGCGGATCACCGCGGACCCGGAGCTGCCGGACACCAAGGTGATCGTGCTGACCACCTTCGAGGTCGACGAGTACGTCTTCGCCGCGCTGCGCGGCGGGGCCAGCGGGTTCCTGCTGAAGGACACCAAGCCGGTCGACCTGCTCCGGGCGATCCGGCTGGTGGCCGGCGGTGAGGCGCTGCTCGCGCCGTCGGCGACGCGGAAGCTGGTCCGGGAGTTCGTGTCGATGGCACCGCGGTCGCGCCGCCCGCACCCGCAGCTGCACACGCTCACCGAGCGGGAGCGCGAGGTGCTCGGCCTCGTCGCGGAGGGCCTGAACAACGAGGAGATCGCGGAGCGCCTGGTGGTCAGCCCGGCGACGGCCCGAACGCACGTCAGCCGGGCGATGATCAAGCTGGGCGCGCGCGATCGCGCCCAGCTCGTCGTCTTCGCCTACCAGTCCGGCCTCGCCGACTAGCGCGCCCGCACCTCCTGTCGCACGGGCGGTCGCGCCGCGGCCTTCCGCGTTCTGCCCCACGGCTTGTAGACGGACAGCACCGTCGCCGCCACCAGCATGATCAGGTGGACGACCGGCAAGGCGAGCAGGAGTCCGGCCGACCACGGCTGGGCGTCGAAGAACGTGCCCCCGTCCCGCCACTCCAGGGCCGGTACGGCGCGACGCACGTACCGGTCTTCCAGCTGCACCGCGGTCACGATCACCGCGACGGTCAGCACCAGCTTCGTCACCACCCAGTAGTGCCGCAGCAGGCCCCACCTGGTGCCCAGCGAGAGCACCACGCCGGACAGCAGCGTGGCGATCGCCAGCGGCGGGAACGCCACGTCGACCGCGTCCACCGCCACGTACAGGCTCTGCGCGCGGGGCGGAGCACCGGTCAGCACGGCGGCCAGGCCGAGCACCAGCTTGGCCGCCGTGACCCCCAGCCACGCGGACGCGACGACGAGGTGCACCGTGCTCCACAACTTGTAGGCGCGCGGCGAAAGCCGGCGCGAGCCGCGCTTGGTCGATGCCGGCCGGTTCGACACGATCGCCTCCCGTTGGTCCCGCGGCGATCCGGGGCGCCGCAGGACCAACTCTGGCCGGGCTCCCCCGCCGGCACATCGGGCCGCAGTCGACTCCTGCCGTACGTCCGTGTGCGTACCCGGTCTGGAACCTGAAAAAGGAGGTTCGCCGGTGCCGGGCGTTGGGGCACACTGTGGCCGTGCTCGTCACCCTCACCACCACGCACCGACCGGCCACCGATCTCGGCTTCCTGCTGCACAAGCATCCGCAGAAGGCGCAGACCTTCCCAGTGGCCGGCGGAACGGCGCACGTCTTCTATCCTGTCGCCGCCGAGGACGAGTGCACCGCCGCGCTGCTGCTGGACGTCGATCCGGTGAACCTGGTGCGCGGCAAGAAGAACGACGCCTTCGCGCTGGCCCAGTACGTCAACGACCGGCCCTACGCCGCGGGCTCGCTGCTCGCCGTGGCGCTGGGTTCGGTGTTCCGGACGGCGCTGAACGGGCGTTGCGATGCGCGGCCGGAGCTGGCGGAGACACCGATTCCGCTGCGGGTCCGGGTTCCCGCGTTGCCGTGCCGGGGCGGTGCCGAGCTGGCTGCACAGCTGTTCGAGCCGCTGGGCTGGCGGGTCGAGGCCGCGCCAGTCCCGCTGGATCCGCAGGTTCCGGGCTGGGGCGACTCCAGTTACGTGGACCTGCGGCTGTCCGGCGAGCTGCGCGTCTCCGCCGCGCTCAAGCACCTCTACGTGCTGATTCCGGTGCTGGACAACGGCAAGCACTACTGGGTCGGCTCGGACGAGGTGGACAAGCTGCTGCGGGCCGGTGACGGCTGGCTGGCCGACCACCCCGAGCGGGAGCTGATCAGCAACCGGTACCTGGCGCACCGCAAGTCCTACGTGCGCTCGGCCCTGGCGCAGCTGGCCGAGTCCGGCGAGGACGAGCTGGCCGACGCGATGGCAGAGCCGGCGGTGACCGCAACGTCCGAAAAGGACGTTCCGCTCGCCGTGCAGCGCCGCGGAAGCGTGCTGACCGCGCTCAAGGCGAGCGGGGCGCGGCGCGTGCTCGACCTCGGTTGCGGTGGCGGCGCCCTACTGCACGACCTGATCCAGGAGCCGTCGTTCACCGAGATCGTCGGCGTGGACGTGTCGGCCCGCGCGCTGGAGGTCGCCGCGCGCCGCTTCGAGCGGCTGCCGGAGCGCCAGCGCGAGCGGCTCGTGCTGCGCCAGTCCGCGCTGACCTACGTGGACACCTCCCTCGCCGGATTCGACGCGGCCGTGCTGATGGAGGTCATCGAGCACGTCGACCCGCCCCGGCTGACCGCGCTGGAGCACGCGGTGTTCGCCGCCGCCCGGCCCGGCACCGTCGTCGTCACCACCCCGAACGTGGAGTACAACGTGCGTTTCGAGAACCTGCCCGCCGGTGCGTTCCGGCATGCCGACCACCGCTTCGAGTGGACGCGGCCGCAGTTCCGGCAGTGGGCCGGCGACGTGGCCGACCGGCACGGCTACGCGGTAGAGCACCTGCCCGTCGGGCCGGAGGATCCCCAGGTCGGGGCGCCGACGCAGCTGGCGGTGTTCACCAGGACGGCGGTGGCGTGATGCGACTGTCCATTCCGGACATGGCGCTGGTGGTGCTGATCGGCGCCTCCGGCTCGGGGAAGTCCACCTTCGCGCGCACCCACTTCGCGCCGACGCAGGTGCTCTCCAGCGACTACTTCCGCGGTCTCGTCGCCGACGACGAGTCCGACCAGTCGGCCAGCGCGGACGCCTTCGACGCGCTGCACTACGTCGCGGGCAAGCGGCTGGCGGCCGGGCGGATCACGGTCATCGACGCCACCAACGTCCAGCGCGGCTCCCGGTCCACGTTGATCGAGCTGGCGCGGAAGCACCACGTGCTGCCGGTCGCCATCGTGCTCGACATGCCCGAGTCGGTGTGCCTGGAGCGCAACGCGGCCCGCCCCGACCGGGATTTCGGCGCGCCGGTCGTCCGCCGGCACCGCGCCGAGCTCCGCCGGTCGCTGAAGTCGTTGCAGCGCGAGGGTTTCCGGCGCGTGCACGTGCTGCGCAGCGTGGAGGAGGTGGCGGCGGCCACCGTCGAGGTCGAGCCGCTGCTCAACGACAAGCGCGCCGAGACCGGGCCGTTCGACGTGATCGGCGACGTGCACGGCTGCCGGGCCGAGCTGGAGGAACTGCTCGAATCCCTCGGCTACGCCATCGAGCGCGACGACGAGCGGCGCGCCATCGGCGCCGCGCACCCGGAAGGCCGGCGCGCGGTGTTCGTCGGCGACCTGGTCGATCGCGGCCCGGACACGCCCGGCGTGCTCCGCCTGGTGATGGGGATGGCCGAGGCCGGGACCGCGCTGGTGGTGTGCGGCAACCACGAGCAGAAGTTCGTCCGCGCGTTGCGCGGCCGCAACGTCAAGATCGCGCACGGCCTCGCCGAGTCGCTGGCGCAGCTCGCGGCCGAGCCCGCGGAATTCCGCAAGCAGGCGGAGGAATTCTGCGACGGCCTGGTCGCGCACTACGTGCTCGACGGCGGCAAGCTCGTGGTGGCCCACGCGGGGCTGCCCGAGCACTTCCACGGCCGCGCGTCGGGAACCGTGCGCAGCTTCGCGCTGTTCGGCGAGACCACCGGCGAGATCGACGAGTTCGGGCTGCCGGTGCGCTACCCGTGGGCCAACGACTACCGGGGCAAGGCGATGGTGCTCTACGGCCACACGCCGATGCCCGAGGCGGAGTGGGTCAACGGCACGATGTGCCTGGACACCGGCTGCGTCTTCGGCGGCAAGCTCACGGCGCTGCGCTATCCGGAGCGCGAGGTCGTCTCGGTTCGGGCGCACCACGTCTGGTACGAGCCGAAACGCCCGCTGCTGCCGCCCGAGGAGCTGCCCCCGGCGGCGGATTCGGTGTCGCGGCGGGAGCCGCACGTGCTCAACCTCGACGACGTCGCGGGCCGCCGTTCGGTGGAAACCCGGCACCACGGGCGGATCGCCGTCCAGCCCGAGCGGGCGGCCGCGGCCCTGGAGGTGATGAGCCGCTTCGCGATCGACCCGCGGTGGCTGCTGTACCTGCCGCCGACAATGGCGCCGGTGGCCACCTCGAACCGCCCCGACGTGCTGGAGCACCCCGAAGAAGCCTTCGCGGGCTACCGCGCGGCCGGTGTGCAGGACGTGCTGTGCGAGGAGAAGCACATGGGCTCACGAGCGATCGTGCTGGTGTGCCGGGATTCTTCGACGGGCGCGACCAGGTTCGGCATCGACGGTCCGGGCGCGGTGCACACCCGCACCGGACGGCCGTTCTTCGCGCCGGACCAGACCGAGGAGCTGCTCGGCCGCGTGCGCGCGGCCGCTGCTTCGGCCGGGTTGTGGGAGGAGCTGTCGACGGACTGGCTGCTCCTGGACGCCGAGCTCATGCCCTGGAGCGCGAAGGCGCGCGGCCTGATCATGGACCAGTACGCCGCGGTCGGTGCTGCGGCGTCGGCGGCGCTGCCCAGCGCCGTGGAGATCCTGGCCGCCGCGTCGCATCGCGGCGTGGACGTCGCCGAACTGCACGCCAAAACCGTTGCGCGGGTGGCGAATGCCGACGCGTACCGCGAGGCGTACCGGCGGTACTGCTGGCCGACCGAGGGGCTGACCGGTGTGCGGCTCGCGCCGTTCCAGGTGCTGGCCGCCGAGGGCCGGACCTTCCACGACCGCGAGCACGGCTGGCACCTTTCGGTGGCGGACCGGCTCGTCGGCGCCGACCCGGAGCTGTTCGCCACGACCCGCAGGCTCGCCGTGAACACCACCGACCCGGACTCGACGGCGGCGGGCGTCGCGTGGTGGGAGGAGCTGACCGGCGACGGCGGCGAAGGCATGGTGGTCAAGCCGGCGGCGAACCTCACCAGGGGTCAGCGCGGCCTGGCGCAGCCGGGCGTGAAGGTGCGCGGGCGCGAGTACCTGCGGATCATCTACGGGCCCGACTACACCGAGGCGGCGAACCTGGAGCGCCTCCGCCAGCGGTCCCTCGGCCGCAAGCGCGGCCTCGCCACCCGCGAGTACGCGCTCGGCTTGGAGGGCCTGGAGCGGGTCGCGAGGGGCGAGCCGCTGTGGCGGGTGCACGAGTGCGTTTTCGCCGTGCTGGCCCTGGAATCCGAGCCCGTCGACCCGCGGCTGTGAGCCGGTCACGCCCCGAGCGGCCACCCGGCGTGCTTCGCCGCGGCCGAGCTGTGGCCCTCGGTCCGATCCGCGATCACTGGCCGATCGGGACGAACTTCGACCAGGCGGTCTCGCTGACCTTGGTCTTGCCGTCCCAGAGCTCGACCTTGAAGCGGACCTTGCCCTTCTCGCTCAGGTCCAGGTTGCAGTCGACCGGCGGGCCTTCCGCGCTGTTGTCGTCCTTGCACTCGTCCTTGCGGCCGTAGTCGGTCTCCGACAGCGTCTTGACCCACATGCCGTCTTTGCTGGTGTCGTGCGCGAAGAGGTGGTCGCCGACCGCCTCGAAGCAGCCGGTGCCGCGTTCCGCGCCCTTGTAGCTGACCGACTGGCACCACTTCGTCTGCGCCGGTGTCGCCGGCGGCGTCTCCGGGTCCTCCGCCGGCTCCTGGGTGTCCGGTGCCTGCGTCGCGGTGTCCTGCGCCGGCGGCGGGGCGGGCGCGGAAGACGGCGGCGGGGGCGGCAGCGGCGGCGCGCTGGACGTCGGCGGCGCCGAGGTCTGCACCGCGCTCGTCTCCGGCAGCAGCGGCGACGGGTCGCCGACCGGAATCGCCTGGCCCGGCTCGTTGTTCATCGTCGCCGCGAAGGCCGCCACCCCGGCCACGGCCGCGACCACGCCGACCCCGGCCAGGACGTACACCCAGCGCGCGCCGCCCTTGCGCTTCGGCGCCGCAGGCAGCGCGGCGAACTGCGGCGGGATCGCCGTGACGCTGGTCAGCGCCTGCCGGGCCGCCCTCGCCAGCTCGCCCGCGCTGCCGAACCGGTCGGCCGGGTTCTTCGCCATGCCGCGCGTGACGATCTGGTCGAACTCGCGCGGGAGATCATTGCGGACGCCGGTCGGCGCCGGCGGCGCGTGGTTGAGGTGCGCGTTGATCAGCGACGCCGCGGTGTCCCCGGCGAACGGCTTCGCGCCGGTCAGGCACTGGTACAGCACGCAGGCCAGCGAGTACACGTCCACCCGGTGGTCGACCGGGCCGTCGTCGAACCGCTCCGGCGCCATGTAGGCGAGCGTGCCGACGGTGTAGCCGGTGGAGGTCAGCGTCGCGGAGGCGCGCAGCGACGCGGCGATGCCGAAGTCGACGAGGTAGGCGAACCCGCTGTGGCTGACCAGGATGTTGGACGGCTTGACGTCGCGGTGCACCAGGCCTTCCTGGTGCGCGGCGTCCAGCGCCTCCGCGACCTGCTCCAGCACCGCCACCGCGTCCGCCGGGCGCATCGGGCCGTGCGCGGCGAGCAGCGACCCGACGTCGCTGCCCTCCACCAGGCGCATGTCGAGGTAGAGCCGGCCGTCGATCTCGCCGTAGGCGTGGATCGGGATGACGTGCGGCTCCCGCAGCCGGCCGGCCGCGTGCGCCTCCCGCTTGAACCGCTCGCGGAACTCCTCGTCGGCGGCGAGGTTCTCGGCCAGGAGCTTGAGGGCGACCACGCGGTCGTGACGGGTGTCGTACGCGCGGAGGATCTCGCCCATCCCACCCCGCGCGATCAAGCCATCCACCCGGTAAGGGCCGAACTGCCACTTCACGGTGCGTAACTCCTCAAGACCGACATCGGCCGTCATCCTATTGGGTGAGTCACAACGGCGCCGAACACCCCGAGTGCCGCACCCTATCGCGACCTACGGAAGTGATCCGGTCACCCGGTGCCGCCGGTGAAGTTTCCGCTACGAACCGACACCGACCGGTGCGCCGGGCGACCCGGGGCTGCTACAAGAAGTGGATCATGTTCGACCACCCGGCTGCGGAAAGGACCGGTCCACCGATGTCGACCGACGGGACGAACGCACGCAAGATCGATCGAGGCGAACCCGAGGGCGGCTGCCCGGTCAGCCGCGGTTCCGACGGCGTCTGGACGATCCGGGGCCACGCCGCGGCACGCGCCGCGCTGCGCAGCACCGACACCGTCCAGGCCGGCCTCGGGGTGGAGACGGTCGAGAAGATGCCCGCCAAGATCCGGCGCCCGGTGCTGTACCGGGACGGCCCGGAGCACCGCGAGCACCGGCGCCAGACCGCCAAGTACTTCACCCCGCGCCGGGTGGACGAGAGCTACCGGGAGCTGATGGAGCGGGTGGCGGACGCCCAGCTCGACAAGCTCCGCGGCGCCGGGCAGGCGCAGCTGTCGGCCCTGAGCTTCACCCTCGCCATCGACGTGGCGTGCGCGGTGATCGGGCTGACCGAGAGCCGCCCCGGCCTCCAGCACCGGCTGGAGCGGTTCTTCCCGGAGGAATTCGGCGAACCGGGCTTCACCAGCCTCAACGGGCTCTACTGGATTTGGCGGCAGGCCACCAACTGGTCCGGGATCTACTTCGGCGACGTCCGGCCCGCCGTCCGCGCGCGCCGCAAGCAGCGCCGCGACGACCTGATCTCGCACCTGCTGGACGAGGGCTGCTCGTCGGCCGAGATCCTCGGCGAGTGCATCACCTTCGCCGCCGCCGGCATGGTCACCACCCGCGAGTTCGTCAACCTCGCCGCGTGGCACCTGTTCACCGACGAGGCGCTGCTGGACCGCTACCGCGCCGCCGATGAACCCGAGCGGCTCGCGATCCTGCACGAGCTGCTGCGCCTGGAACCGGTCGTCGGCCACCTCAGGCGGCGCACCACGGCACCGATCGAGTTGCCGGCGGAGAACGACGAGACGGTCACCGTGCCGACCGGCGAGGTGATCGACATCCAGGTCAGCGCGACGAACGCCGACCCGAGCGCGATGGGCGACCAGCCGCTCGCGGTGTGCCCCGGGCGCCCCCTCAACGACGCCTCCGCGCCGGGACTGTCCTTCGGGGACGGTGCGCACAAGTGCCCCGGCGCGAACATCGCGATCATGGAGACCGATGTCTTCCTCAAGAAGCTGTTCGCCCTCCCCGGCGTGCACATGAAGAAGGAGCCGCGTGTCGCGTTCAACGACGCGATCGGCGGCTACGAACTGCGCGACATGGTCGTGGCGATCCCCAACCCGTGAAGCCGCGATGCGGGGCGTCCACGACCCGGGCGCCCCGCACAGCGCGACCGCCCGGTCTCACGACGTCCGCGTCAGCGCGCGCATTCCGTCGATGAGCATCCGCAATCCCTGCTCGAACGCCTCGGGTCCTTCCGGTGGACCGCCCTCGCGGATCGCGGCCTCCAGGACGGGCAACCGTTCCCGAGGAGCGGCCTCTTCTTCGCGGTCGCGTCGCCCCCGGCGCTCGTCCGCACCCGACTCCGCCCGGTTCCGCCGCTCCTGCGCGGCCTGCTCCTCCAGGACGAACCCGGTGATGTAGTGCCCGATGGCGATGACCGCGCGCATCGCCTGGACCGGGCTGAACCCGAATCCGGTGAGCACTCCCAGTTCGGCGTCGAACATCCGCGCCGCCGCGGGCCCCGGGCTGGTGCCCGAAACAAGCCGCGCACCGTCGCGGTGGGACAACAGGAGGCCGCGGCGCTCGTGGGCCCGCCGGGCGATCCACTCGGGCCAAGGCTCGCCGTCGAGTGGTCCCGCCGTCCCCTGCTCCGCCTGAAGCCGCTGGGACATCAGGTCCAGCAACTCCTGCTTGTCGCGGAAATGCCAGTACAGCGCGGGCGACTTGACGCCCAGCTCGGTGGCCAGGCGGCGCACGGTCAGGCCGTCCAGCCCGACCTCGTCGAGCAGGTCCAGGGCCGTCGCGACCACCGAGTCGCGTTCGAGTCCGCCGCGCTTGGCATGGCTCAGATCCTCCACGGCTTGACAGCTTAACATCGCTAAAGCTAGCTTAGCGCCGTTAAGGATTTAGCACTGTTAAGGAGACCGATGTCCGCGCGTCCCGACCGGGTCACCCGAGCCCTGCTCGCCTGTGGTTTCGCCCCCCTGCTCTTCATCGTCGTCATCCTGGTCCAGGGCGTGCTGCGCTCCGGCTACGATCCGCTGCACCACTGGGGCAGCGAGCTCAGCCTGGGCGACCAGGGATGGATACAGATCACCAACTTCATCGCGACCGGCGCCTTGACGATCGCGTTCGCCGCGGGAGCGCGGCGCGCACTCGCCGGCGGGCGGGGCTCGGCCGCGATCCCGGTTCTCACCGGCATCCTCGGCCTGTGCCTGATCGTCCAGGGAGTCTTCGTCACCGACCCCTACGCCGGCTATCCGGTAGGCAGCCAGGGCACCGCCGAGCCCACCCTGCACGGCTGGGTGCACGGCCTGAACATGTTCCCGACCTTCGGCGTGCTGACGGCCGCCGTCCTCACCACCGCCTACCGCTCCGCCCGGCGGCCCGGCGAACTGGCCTGGGCCGTCGTCAGCGTCATCGCGGCGATCCTGATCCCCGCCACCCTCTACATGGCCGCCGCCGCGTTCGACATGGACACCCAGACGGGCCAGTACCACGGCGTGTGGCAACGCATCAGCCTGGGCATCGTCGGCGTCTGGTACGCGCTTTTCGCCGTCCGCCTCCTCCGGCAGGGCAGCAATCCCCAGGTCGAGCGCCGCAGCAACGAGAAGGTCCCTGCGTCGAGCTGACGGGGAATCCTGGTCACTCCCAGTGGATTTCGCCGCCGTCGAAGGGGGCTCCGCGAACGAGGCGGAGCGCCACCGAGCGGTGGCGCCCCGCCTCGTTCGTCCCGGATCAGGATTCCGGTGCGTCGCTCCCGGCGGGAACGGCGATCGGCCGCAGCCGGGCCCACACCACGAGCGCCGCGGCGAACACGAGCATGCCGATGCCCGAGTAGAGGTTGATGTTGATGCCGCCGGACTTGGTGATCTCGTCCGCGCCGTCGGTCGCGCCGACGACGACCAGCACCGCGCCGAAGATGCCGAACAGCAGCGCGATCACGGTGCGGATGTCGAAGGCACCCGCGGTGCCCGAGGTCTTCGCCATGTCGGTTCCTCCTCAGCCGAAGATGATGTTGAGGGCGATGATCAGGACCAACGCGATCCCCGCCAACAGCCCCGGACGGCGATACCAGCCCGCGTCCTCACCACTGG